>CAYQCA010000278.1:1634-4903 GCA_964415835.1 uncultured Clostridium sp.
TAAGATTGATGATGCTAAAAAAGAGCTTTCCGACGGAGAGAAGAAACAGCAGGAGGAATTGTCCAAGGCTCTTGAAAAGTTAAAAACTGCCGAAAAAGAAATTAGTAGCGGAAAACAGAAACTGGCCGATCGGAAAAAGATATTCAATAAAGAGATTTTGCTGGCTGAGGAAAAAATCAAGACCGCTGAATCTGAACTTGTAACAGGGGAACAACAGTATGCCCAACAGAGGATGCTTTTTACCCAAAGTAAAGATATGCTCCCTGCTGAACAAGCGGCTGCAACCGAAGCGGCGCTTAAGGATGCAAGAAACAATCTTGATAATGGGCAAAAACAGTTGACGTTACAGAAGAAAGAGTTTGCTGAATCAAAAGCGACTGGTGAGAAACAATTAAAATTGGCTGAAGAAGAACTTGTAAATAGTGAAAAGGAACTGGAAAAAGGACAGCAGGAGTACGCTTCGAAAAAGGTAGAATCTGATAAGAAATTGGATGATGCTCGTAAAGAGATTTCTGAGGCTGAAAAGAAAATTAATGAAATTGAAAAGCCTAAATGGTATGTATTAGACAGAAAAAGCAATGCAGGTTATTCATCTTATCAGGAGGATACAGAGAAGGTTGATGCTATAGCTAAAATATTCCCTGTGTTTTTCTTCATAGTTGCGGCTTTTGTGTGCCTGACAACCATGACCAGAATGGTTGAGGAGCATAGAACCCAAATAGGTACTTATAAAGCTTTAGGGTACAGCAATTTTAACATTGCCTTGAAATATCTTATTTATACGGCAAGTGCCAGTGTGTTTGGAAGCATTTTTGGACTGATTGTGGGAATGAAGCTATTTCCTTTTGTAATTGCCAATGCATATGGCATGCTCTACATGATGCCTCCGACGCTGACTCCATTTAGGATTGACTATGCTTTCTGGATTACATTCGGTGCTCTGGTTGCTACATCTCTGGCAGTGTATTTTGCTTGTTACAATGAACTGCGGGAGCAGCCTGCACAGCTGATGCGGCCCAGGTCGCCCAAAATGGGTAAAAGAGTATTTCTTGAACGGATACCGTTTATATGGAACAGATTCAACTTTTTTAGCAAAGTTACAATCAGAAATTTGTTCAGATACAAGAAAAGGCTTGTAATGACACTTCTTGGGGTAGCCGGCTGTACTTCGTTAATACTGGCAGGCTTTGGATTACGGGACGGAATATCAAGTATAGTGCCAAAACAATATGGAGAAGTGTTCTATTTCGATTCTATGGTTATTATTGATGAGAATTCTAATAGTAAGGATAAACTAAATTTATTGGATGATTTGAATTCAAATCCCAACATCACCGATACAATAAATGTCCGGCTAAAGAATCTTGAAGCAGGGGATGGAGACATGTGGCAAAAGATTTATTTGATGGTGCCTGAAGATACCACCAAGCTTCAAAATTTTATTTCAATCCATAGGATGGAGAACAAGGAGCCAATAAAACTTTCGGATGATGGCGTTGTAATAGGTGAAAAGCTTGCTGAATTATTAGATTTGCATCCAGGTAGTGAAATTAAAATCAAAGATGACGAATTTAAAGAAATTACTGTAAAGGTAGCTGCCATAAATGAAAATTACGCCCTGCACTATATTTATATGACTCCAGCACTATACGAAAAAGTATTCGGTGAAAAACCGGTATTTAATAGTATTTTAGTTAATATGGAGAATACCACACAGCAGACAGAGGACAGTTTAAGCAATGCTTTTATAGATAATAAGGAAGTTTTACAAGTATCATTTACCAGCGGAACTAAAAAAGGCTTTTCTGATATGGTTGGGAATTTAAACAGTGTAGTTTTTATTATGATTATTTCGGCGGGAGCTTTGGCATTTGTAGTTTTGTACAATCTTACGAATATAAATATCAACGAAAGAATCAGAGAAATAGCCAGCATAAAGGTTCTTGGGTTTTATGATATAGAAGTTTCCCAATATGTATTTAGGGAAAATATTATTTTGACATTAATAAATACATGTTTTGGGCTTTTGGGCGGCATTGTACTTAACAAATTTGTACTTACAACTTCAGAGACGGATGTTGTTATGTTTGGAAGAGAGATATATTGGTACAGCTATATCTATGCTGCTGCACTTACACTTGTATTTGCGGTTCTGGTCAATATTGTGATGCACTATAAGCTGAAGAAAATCAGTATGATAGAGTCTTTGAAGTCTGTAGAGTAATATGAAAACATATTTTCACACATAAAAAAAGCCCCCATATTATATATTAAAGGTATTTAAAATTTGATATATGGGGGCAATTTTATGTTCCAAAATGATTACTATTTTTCAAACATTGTTGCAAGCGCAATTGGAGATGTGAATGGAGATAATATTCCTGATTATGTTTATCTAACGGGCACAAAAACATCTGAGGGTGGCTTTATTCAGAATATTAAGCTGGTTATCAGAGATGGAAAAACAGGTATTATAACAAGTGCGAAATTAGCTTCTAACGCGGGTTATGACCCTGCGCTTTTTCTGGGGGATTTTACGGGGGATAGGGTTAACGATATACAGATTAGCATTGCCTCAGGTGGCAGCGGCGGTATCATGTTCTACTATATTTTTTCAGACATAAACAATAAGCTTGAACTTTTATTTAACTATGAGGACTATAACAATAAATATAATTATAGGGTAATATATCAAAATAATTACAAGGTACTTGTAGAAAATGTTGAACTTGGTTCAAAATATATAATTGACATAACTTATAAAGGAAAGGAATACCTGGATGAAATATATACACCAGACGGTCAGCTAAAAGAACCTATCGAAGGCTGGGTAGATCCCTTGAGCGGATTATATCCCGTTGATTTTGACAGTAATGGAGTTTATGAACTCCTTGGATATCAAAGTATAGCAGGTAGGTATCATGCTGACAGGCTGGGCTATGTTCAAAGTATTCTTGCCTGGATTGGCAAAGAGTTTGGCTTGCAGCAGCAGTATGTGGCCATATTTGGTGCTTCATAACGAGATGTTGTGCTTTTAAGAATTAATATGTTTAAAAATACACAATTTTTCTTACTTAACTATTAAAAATTTTTTATATTTTTTACATATACAAATGGGCATAAATTATATAAAATTTGTATTGTGAAAACAATCAATTCTGGCTGGCGGATTTACTCCGAGCGGATTGAATTCGCCGGCTAGTCTTAATATATTCCTCCTTAAAATTCTGTCCTTGTGCTTTAGGTTGAGCATGGGGATTTTTTTGTTT
>CAYQCA010000279.1:0-4903 GCA_964415835.1 uncultured Clostridium sp.
AAATGGTTCTGCAGGGATTTCAATCCCAGTAGCAGTATAGACATCCGTATATGCTTTTCCGTCTGATGATACCTGAATTTTGAAATCTACAGGGAACCAATCACCATAAGTACCGAGTGAACATGGAAACAAAACTACACGGTTAAGACTACATGCTGTACCAAGATCGATTCCCACAGATGCCGGTACAGCAGGATCTGTCACTTTATCATAGGGATTGGTCGTCCAACCGTTGCCTACTCCGGCTTTGTCAAGTATTCCATCCGTCAGATAAGCTTTGCACCAGCCTTCGTTAGCCATTTCATATGAAGAAGAGCTGGTAACTGTTTTATTTAATGCAATGTTTTTAAGACCGGTTGGTGCGTAAGAGTTAATATCGGTCTTATCAGGAGCACTTGCTGTTTCAGCAAAAACTACCGTGAACATACTCAGCATTACGGCTATAACCAGTATCAATGCCATAAGCTTTTTTCCCAATCTTTGTGAAACTGTTATTTTCATCCTTTTTCCCCCTTTAATCTTGTTATGGAAATAAAGTAGAGATCTCTATGGACTAATTATATAACTGCATTCTCAATAACCTAAAGGGAAAATTTCTATAAGTATGGTTTGTTTTTTTTATAACATCTCGGGTTTTAAACACTTGAGCAAATGAAAAAACGCCAAAAGCCATTAAAGGCTTTATTTTTTGTCAATTTTACTGATTAATATTTGCGTGATATAGCATGATATGACATAAGGGAGATAGTGTTAACCAGCTTATGAAAAAGTATTTAGAAGTATTGAACATTGAAAAGTGAAGAATGCACCTTAAAATTGGGCATTAATGAAATAGTATCTATCTGATTTATAAATTCATCCAACGTTGTATTAACCTGTTTTATTGACTGAAATGACATTTTACGCATATCATTTTCAATATCATTCATACTGACAATAAGAAATCAGCGGTTCAACGAATACCCCTCAGGACAGCACTATAAGTCTTAACCTGCAAAAAAGCCAGTATTAATATGCACCGACTTTTTTGCCATATTATGTACCCATTTAATACCGCCTTAAAGACACCTATCCCTTTATTCCCGAACCAACCGACATGCCATCCTGCAGCTGTTTTTGAAATAAAATATATAAAATAAGTACAGGAGTCATCCCAATAATAAGTCCTGCAAAAAGAGCTCCAAAATCAGTACGGTATTGCATTTGTCCTGAAAGATTGGATATACCCACCGGAACTGTATACATTTTTTCATCGTTTAAAAATGTTAATGCAACCACATACTCATTCCAGTAACCCATTCCGCTCATGATGCCTGCAATAATAAGCCCTGGCTTTGAAAGTGGTAGTATAATCTTAAAAAAAGCTGAATAATAAGAACAGCCATCTATAGTTGCCGCTTCAGTTAGCGCTTCAGGAATTTTCTTCATAAAACCATAGATCAAGAAAATTGAAAAAGATAAACTTGTAAAAGAATAAACAATAATGAGACCACTCAATTTTCCTGTTATATGTAGTGTGTTTTGAGCGAAGAAAAATAGTGGTATAAACGAAACCATTGATGGTACCATCGTTCCTGCCAAAAAAAACAGTAAAAGAAATTTACTTCCGAAAAACTTAAATTTGGACAAAACATATGCCGCCATGGAAGAGACGGTCAATGATATTATTAGAGAGCACCCAACTACAATTAAGCTATTTATAAAATAATTGGCGAAATGTGATGTTACCCATGCATTATAGTAATTCTCGAAGTGTAAAACTTTAGGAAGTGCCCATACATTTGCATAGAAAGCTTTATTATCTTTTAAAGAAGAATACATTGTCCATATCAAAGGAAAAAGTACCGCAACTGTCCAAATCCATAGTAAAAGCCTCATTATATTTGTAGAAATCAGGCCTAAGCCTTTTTCTCTTTTGAAGCCTGTTGATTTACTTAAATTAAAATCTTTCTTATAACTTAATTGTTCCACTTACAACCCCCCCTTTTTATACATCGATTTCCTTGCTCATTAGTTTATTTGTAATACCAGTTACAAGGAGAACTACAATAAATAACACCACACCTAAAGATATCGCGTAGCCCGCATGATTCTGCTTAAGAGCTTGATCGTAAATATAAGAACCTACAACCTGTGATGCATTATTAGGCCCGCCACCCGTCATGGCAATAATCAATACAAAGGAGGTACTGAAGGTTGTTATAATAATTGTAACAACGCTAAATTTAATTTGTTCCCATATCATAGGAAAAATAATACTGAATAGCTGTCGCCATTCTCCGGCACCGTCTATCAATGCGGAATCAAACAACTCATCAGAAATTCCTTTGATAGCTGCTATAAATATAATCATAAACAAACCAACACCGGCCCATGATAAAACAGGGATAACAGCACCTATTACTGTCTCAGGTTCACCAAGCCATGCATGCGTATATTTACCAAGTCCTATCTTTTCAAGCACCGAATTTAGAATGCCGTTTGTAGGATGGTATATAAATGACCAAATATTAGTAATAATTATTACTGAAAGAATGTTGGGGAAGAAAAATATTACTCTATAAAAAGACTTTTCGTGCTTTCCCAATTTAGACCTCGTCATTGCAATAGCAAAAAACAATGAGATCGAAACTATTAAAATAACCTTCCAGAAAATTATAGTAAATTCGTTCTTAAATGCCCCAATTACATAGGGATCAGTTAATAAATTCTTGTAATTTTGAATGCCAATGAATTTCATTGCAGAGGTAACACCAGACCATTCAAAAAAGCTGTAATACATCCCTTTAAGCATTGGATAAATGGTAAATATACAATACCCCAGGATGGCAGGTAACAAAAAAATTGAAATAAAAATATTTTTGGAAACATTCTTATTTGGATTTAATTTCATATAATCACACCCTCTTAACAATACCGGCTGGTAGTACAATAGTCTACCAGCTGGTATTGTTAGCATATTTATTATTGATAAAGTCTTGAAATTATTTCTTTGAAGCAGCTACTCTGGCTGATTCCTTCTCCAGGTTATTGCAGAATTCATCTAGCGTCATTTTACCCAGTACTATCGAAGTGATTTGGTCTTCCATCATCTTCTGAAGTTCTGGAACATACACTGCCTGAGTAGATACAATTTGAACTTCAGGATCAGCCAGTACTGCAAGACAGCTTTTAACCATATCACTTTCTATGGTTATGCCTGATGTATCAACTTTGTAGCAAGTTGGAGCACCACAAATTTCAATAAATTTCTTTACAGATTCATCTCTGTAGATATAAGCCATAAAAGCTAAAGCAGCTTCAGGATTTTTTGAGTTAGCAGCTATTGCGTTGTTAACTCCTGAGCCTACTAAACTAACCTTCTGCCCTGCTGATCTAAGGGCTGCTTCGTTATACTGCATAACGAAATCTGCAGGAATATCCTTTTTCATCTCATTTTCAACCCAGAGACCGTTTCCTATAAAGGCAGCTTTCCTATTAAGCCATTCCATCTGTGACTGAGTATGATTCAATGCTGTTATACCTTTTTGTATGTAACCTTTTTGAGCAAGAGTTACCAGTTTATTGATAACATTCTTGTAAGGCTGGCTTGTGTATACACCAGTTTTACCGGTCATAACGTCTTCTAACAGCTGCTTTCCACCTTCAGCAACAAGTGCAGGTTGAATAAACGCCTGATGTAAGTATGTAGGGTAAATGCCGGGATAGTTCAAAAGGGCAATATTCTTACCTTTTAATACTTCTCCTGCTGCCAGGAATTCCTCAAAGTTCTGTGGATTGGCTATACCATTATCCTTCAATACTTTGTCATCATAAAATAATGCCATAGCATTGAAAATGTATGGAGCAAAATATTCTCCTCCATTTATTTGTGAAATCATACCAGGAATCATATGTTCTCTGATTGATTTGCCATCTGCTGCTTTTGTATTATCAAAGAAATTTTTCAAATCCATTAACTTGCCATCTGTAGCATGTGCAGTCGTTAATCCTTCAGCGCCATCAACATATACGAAATCGGGAGGACTGTCACTAAGCCATCTGGTCTTCATCTGCTCGTTAACTTTTGGTCCCATATTTTTTATAATGTTAAGGTCAGGATTTTCTTTTTGGAATCCATTAAGCATTTCGTTCCACCAGGCATCTCCATAACCTCCAACGAAAATCTGTACTTCAAAATCACCCTTTAAACCTTTAGATGCTGTTTCAGTTGTTGCAGCAGTTGTTTGTACAGCTTGTGAATCCGAAGCTGTACTTGGTGTAGTTTCTGCCTCTTTACTACCACAACCTGCAAGCATCGTAACTGACACTGTCAGAGCAAAAAGTAAAGCAATTAATTTTTTTAATCCTCTTGTTTTCATTTTAATTCCCCTTTCAATTCTCGTGGAAATGTATTAGAGATCTCTATGGACTAATTATATATCTCTATTATGAAAATGTTATAGGGATAATTTCTATAATTAAGGTTTGTTTTTTTAGGATTCGTGTAAAATTAAAGGACCAAATATAAACTATTTGATCCTCAAATGTAGAACTATCTATTTTTATTTTTTTCAGCTAGCACCTTATCAGCTTCCTGTTGTATCCTTTCGCAGGCCTCTCGAGCATTGATTCTCCCAGCTACTACATTATTTATAGAATCGTCGAGAATTTTACCAATACTAGTATCCATGCTTTTTTTATCATATATTATAATATTGTTAGGATCCGCAATCCATTTTTGTACATTTATTCCTCTGTCGCTTACGTTTGACTCACTCAAATCCATTTTATATACTGTTGGAATCCCCGTGATCTCGGTAAACCTACTCAAGGTTTTTTCTCTGTAAAGAAAAGCCAACCATTCTTTTGCGGCTTGCGGGTTTTTCGCTTTTTGGGGAATGCATAAATTATGTGAATATGC
>CAYQCA010000280.1:0-4883 GCA_964415835.1 uncultured Clostridium sp.
AAAAGATGAAAGGCAAACCTTTCATCTTTTCTTCTAGCCTGTTCTAGTCTTGATTCAACACTGGATCGGCATTTTTCATAATATTCTGGAGGAATTCTTCCAAAGTAACCTGTCCAAAGTTGTACTTTCCTATTTCCTGTGTCCATATATCAGTGAATTCTCCAACGTGCAGCGGATACGGATAACCTTTATTTATACCCAGAGCTGAAACAAAATTTGCAACTCTCATAGCTTGTTGCTGAGGAACTGCAAGTGTTGCTGAGGTAGCTTCTCTCTGTGCAGTACTTGGGAATATTCCTCTTATCATGCCAGCGGTTTTTGCCGCTTCAGGATCAGTTAAGAACCATGAAAGGAATTTAATTGCAGCTTCTTGATTCTCGGATTTTGAATATATACCGATAGGAAGTCCGGAGGACATTTCACGAGCTTCAGTACCACCAGCCACAACCGGATATGCTACAAGACCAAGTTCATCCTTTGTAAGTTCCTGACTTGCAGGATATGCGGATAAGGTAGAAATTTCAAATACACTGTAACCTGCAGTCAAATATCCTAAACCTTCTGGAAGAGTTACATCAGTTGGTACACAAAGTCCCTGTTTGTGGAATTCTTCAAACTTCTTCAGAGATTCAAGAACTTTTGGATCACCAAAGTTTGAACCCTTCAAATCTTCCTTCCACATTTCGACACCGTTCTGTCTAAAGAAAGGATATAGCTGTTCAAGTGTGCTGTCCATCAAAGGCGGCATACCCCAAACATCTATTTTTCCGTCTCCATTTGTATCCTTTGTAGCAGCTTTACTCTTTTCAAGTAAGGAATCCCATGTTTCATTGTCTGTAGGTAATGCTATTCCAAACTGTTCAAGTTTTGTTTTGTTATACGCCATCGCAATTGAATTGGTTCCGGCAGAAACTCCATATGGTTTTCCGTCAACAGAAACACCATTCCAAAGTCCCTTATCTATTCCTGAAAAATCCTTGTCAACATTTGCAGAAAGATCTAAAAGCTGTCCTTGTGAAGCATATTGCTTTAGTTTCTGTGCTGAGAACTGGAATAAATCAGGAGCAGTTCCTGAAGCAAATTGTGTTTCAATTTTCTGATTATATTCATCCCAGCCTGAGTAATAGGTTTCTACCTGAATTTCAGGGTTCTTTTCATTCCATAGTTTAACGGCTGCCAATGTA
Source organism: uncultured Clostridium sp. (assembly GCA_964415835.1). Lineage (GTDB taxonomy): Bacteria > Bacillota > Clostridia > Acetivibrionales > DSM-1351 > Ruminiclostridium. The sequence goes on from CAYQCA010000280.1 coordinate 1,185, forward strand.
CCGTCATGTCTTGCCTTCTCGCCCCACCACGAGAAATTTATTGTTACAGGATCTTTCTTAACTTCTGCTACAGTGGATGAACTAGCCGCTTGAGTTGATGATGAAGTTGCTGCTTCTTCCTTTGATCCGCATGCGGCAAAGGTAGTAACTAAAATTACCATAACCATTAGGACTGCCAATATCTTTGACTTTCTCATGAAACATCCTCCCAGTATAATTAATTATTTTAGAAATAACCAATCGATTAGTTTATGTAACTTGCTGAAGGGAAAGCGCTTATCCCTTATTAATCTTAATTATATATAGTTAATATTAAATTAAAATCCTATAAATCTACAATATATATAAAAATTCTATAATAGGCTATAAATACTTTTTAAAGAAATCAAAGGCCTTGTTTCCACCAAAGGAGTGGGGTCCGGGGAAAATATCAGCCCATAAGCTTTCATTTGCTCCAGCCGCGTTGTAGATTTCCTTGACACCTTCATATCCCTTTAACAAATCCTGTATAAAGAAGCATTCATCAAAAATACCCATTTCCAGCAGCAAGGGTCTTGGTGCAATAAGCCCTGCAATCTCATCTGTGTCAAAATATTTATAAATTTCCGGAATAATCTGTGATCCGCAGAAATTAGCTCTTTCTATACCAAAGGCAGCCCAGGGATTAATATATCCCATAATATCCGCTGCCTTAATTCGTTTGTCTATTGCACTGGTAAAAGCAGTCAGAGTTCCACCTCCGCTAAGACCCATCATGCCAATTCTGTTTTTATCTACTTCAGCCCTTGTTTCCAGATAGTCTATACACCGTATTGAATCCCAAATACTGAGGGTCAGCGGGTAAATCCCAAGAATTGCACCTTTCAGGAAATTAACATTGCAGGCATCCCTGCCTGGGAAAGGGTCGGGACCATCACTTTTTTCGCCATAAACTCTAACTCCGGGTACAATTGTTAAGTAGCCTGCTCGGGCCATTTGTTCTGCATAATTGTGATTGTGATTCTCTATATCCTGAATATGTTCAGGAGTTGACCTGACACCGGCTATCGGATCCTTACCGAAAGGGCCGTGCCCATGACTGCAAACTATTGCAGCATTAGTTCCATCCTTCTTCATATTCTTGGGCCTTAGCACATAGCAGGGAACAGACATAAATTCTTCAGAATCAAATACAACCCGTTCTCTGATAATACCTGAATCTTCAACTTCGTATTGCACCTCAGCATTCAGCTCCACCCTTTCCGGGAATTCACCCAATAACTGAAGTAGTTTTGGGTACGCAAGCTTTTTCCATTCATCCCACTCCTGAAACGTTGAGCCTTTAAATGCCAACACCGGTTCCCAATCCTTTATTCTGTTCATCCAGTATTGGTTCATCGAAAAGTTTCGCTTATTCATAGGTACCTCCTAGTTTTAATAGCTTGTCGGCATTTTTGTAATATACCTTCTTTAATATTTCATCCTCTAGTCCTATACCATAGATTTTCCACCTGCCCTGGCTGGGGATCTCTTCACCGCAATAATCAAAGTATTCATCCCAGGTTTCCAAAAATCTGTAGTAGTATGGATAATCATTCCACATAGGAAGGGCGTCCGTTCCAAATAAAATGCGGTCCTGATACTTCTCGAAGAACCTCCTGCTAGTATAAGGCTGTCTTCCGAACTCGGAAATTCTTGCGGCTATGTCAATATACATGTTCGGGAATCTATCCAAACAGCTTGCGACATAACCCAGATCTTCCGAGTATGATCCCCCGTGGGCAATAATAAATGTGGTATTTGGATTGTTCCTCAATAAGTTTTCCTGTGCTTGCATTAATTCCTGAAAACTAAAGAATTCAGGTGAACAAAAAGACCAATCCGGATGATCCTTGAGTTCCTCATACCTTTCATTGTAACAGTCAATTGGTTTAAAAAAAGCAACAGGGTCAGCAATATGGAACAATACAGGAAGTTCAAGCTCTGCGGCCGTCTCCCATATAATCTTTAATCTGGTGTCATCGGGGGAAACATATTTTCCTTCCCTGTCCTTTAACCCCAGACCTATCTCTTTAAAACACTTCAGGCCTTTCATCCCTTTATTCTTTTGTTCATATAGAGTCTTTATTACATAGTCCTCAAAATCAGGGTCATCCAACCTATGGTAATCTACATTCCCAAAGGTCAACATAAAAGCTTCAAAAGGGTGTGTCTTTTTAAGCATCCTATCCAGCTCATCACCATAAAATCCATCCAGATTTACCGTGTTAACCAGTCCATACTTTTTCATATTCTGTACAACTTCCAGCATATCATAACTGTTTTCATAGTCATCGGATCCACATGAGCCAAAATGAGCATGGATATCAATTACCGGGAATTTTGGATATGTTACATTATGTGCTTCTGTTTTTAACTCACTGACCGGTCTGTACTCATTAAGATAAATCGATTGTATACTTTGCATATTTTAACTCCTATTCTATCTCATTTGCAATATTGAATAATTATTCGCAGCCCAAAAATCTCCGGTTGCTCCAAGTATTGAAAATTCATTGGCACTGTTTAATTCAACACACAGTTTTGCATATAGCATTTTCTTTTCCTTAAGCGATTTAAGCAGTTCATCCTGAAGGAGGATTTCCATTTCAAAGGACCATTGATTATCAGCTACCGGAAGAATCTTCACATTTGCATTTGTTTTCAACTCCTCTGCCTTAAAAAGGTTCATGGAGTTTAATGCATAATGAGAGGAAATACTCCTGTTCTCAGCTTCATCCTTTGGTATATCCGGGGCCAGAAAAATTTCAAATATATCATCACTCCACCAATCTAAAGCGCTATCGGTTTTAGCATTCAGAATTTTTCCTTCCGGCTGCTTGATCGTCCCCTTAATATAAAGTTTGCTGCTGCCGTCCCATGCTAATGAAAAATCATGCCGGTACTGCAAATCGTTTGCATTATTATCTTTTGTAACAGAGTTAACTCCAATTCCATTCCAGTCATCAAGCTTTCCATCAATATTAATTTGGGTCTTCATAACTTCAAGCGTATTAACTTGTGAATTTTGTTTTTCCGGTTCTTCTGCTCCGGAGTCTGCTGTTTCTGTCAGCTTTACATATTCTGAGGCATCCGGTCCATCAAATCTCGTATATGGACCAACTTCATTAATACTTATCCGGGGTCTCCCTAGTGCATCAAACCTACTGTAGTCAACTCCATCAACAACAAAGGTCAGTCCCTTTATATTGCCGGATGTCAAGGCCGGACTTCCCTCCTTCAGAAAGAAGTTACCCTCTTCAGGGTTGAGGAACAATGGGTCTGCAGTGATACTTTTTACATTAATAGCAGGAACATTTCCGTTGCCGAAGTAAATTGAATTATAGGATTTAACCGGCTGAGAAAAATCTGTTATGTAATTAACAAAAATATTATTATGTGAATAAACCTTATCCACACTTTCAGGTACTGTTACGGCAAGATTCTTAACATTATAGAATAAAGAATTATACATGTATGTATGCTGTCCCGCAAGCATCCCCTCGCCCGAACCGTCTACAAGGTTGTTCCTGAAATTTATACAGTTTTGAACCTTGTAATCATATTCCCAGAACTTCATCCCCAAACCTCCGAAATCCTTCCCTACCTGTGCTTCATCATGAGTGATACACCCATAGAGATAAGTATGGGGAGACCTTATATCCCATCCGTCCTGACCAT
>CAYQCA010000281.1:0-4863 GCA_964415835.1 uncultured Clostridium sp.
GGAATGGATGGAGTTGATGCTTGTTTTGGTATGCATGGAATGCCAGAGCTAGAGACAGGTTATGTAAATATCGAATCAGGTTATAGAATGGCAGGTTGTGATACGATTTATGTTAAGTTTGAAGGAGTATCAGGTCATGGTTCAGTCCCACATCTTGCAAAGGATACAATTCATCCTGCCTGTATTTTTGTTACAGACCTTCAAGGGATAGTTACTAAAAATATTAATGCTCAAGATCCAATAGTGCTTTCTGTAGGAAAGTTCATTGGAGGTACAAAAGCAAACATAGTTTCAAAATACACAGAAATTGACATTTCTATGCGGTACTTTAACCCACAGAGCAGAGAGAAAGTTCATAATGCGATTAAAAGACATGCAAAAGGCATTGCAGATGCTTATGAAATCAAGGTTGATATCACATTTGAAGAAAGTGCTATAAGTCTTTATAATAATGAAGACCTGGTAGCACTAGCAGATAAGTCTGCAGCAAAAATCTTTGGAGAAGGTAAAAATAAAACCTTACCTAGATATATGGGTTCAGAGGATATGCCTTACTATTTCCAAAACGCTAAGGGAGTATATGCATTTCTTGGTTATAGAAATGAGGCTAAAGAAACTATATACTTCCCACACCATGAGAAATTCAAGATTGATGAGGACTATATGAAATATGGTACAGCGTTGCATGTACAATTTGCTCTGGATTTTTTAAATAAATAATAGGGACCATTATCTGCTCTTCTTACCATGGACTTAAGTGATTCAAAAACAACATTGATAGCTCCCAATTTCACTTCTTGGGACACATAACAATAATTTTATAAGGTGTTGTTTGTGCTGGTATACTCTTTGTGGCCGCTCCATAGATAACAATCAGATCACGGTTGGCAGGATTCCCGGAAAAGGCTTGCCCATTTTCCAGCATAATCCTTGTATTTGGAGCAACATTTATTTTTAAGGTTCCATCACTGCTTACTAGCTGTCTATTGAAAAAATCAACTTTCACACTAGCGCCTTGCATGTTTTTCGCTACTACAATTGCCCGATATTGAGGGGGATAAATTAAAGGGACCGGTGCATTTGCATCATAATATCCGGTTACCATATCTCCTACAGATACCTGCATATGTTCTACAAAATAAGTAGTCGGTGTAATAACAAAATTTACTATGCTTTCCTCTTTATTTTGTACCGTCATTAATTTATAACATCCAGTATTTACATTACTTCCTTCCCAAAAATCATTTATTGCAGTAACAATGCCATAGAAAGAACCAAAGTTTGTCATTGTTTATCCCTCCATATTTTTAAAGTTTTTATCCATATATAATATGCATTTTTGAAGTGTTATGTTAACAAGAAAAAGACCTTGTTATTGAAGAAAGTCTTTTTCTTGTTTGTTTTTCGGTAGCAATATAAACTCTTTATACATCAATCTTAAATTTCGAAATTTCTTGTTTCAATCTCTCTGAACTGGCCATTGATATCTTTGAAAGTTCTAAAATGTTAGTAGCTTTTGAAGTAATATCAGTTACCGTCTGAGCGATATTTATTGTCCCGGCAGCACCTTCATTAGCAGCAAGTGATACTCCTCTAATTGTCTTCAGTACATCTTGTATTGTAGCCAAAAGTTCTTCTGAAGTAGCGCTAAAGTCTGTTATAAGGTTATCAACAAATTTTGCATCCTCACTATAACTTTCTGCAACATAGAGTAGTGTTTTATAATCATTTTGCACATCATTAGATACAAATTTAAGTAAATTATATGAACTGTTTGAAAGATCATTAACTGACGAAGTAACTTTAGCAATAGTTTTCTGTATACCAATAACAGCATTTTTAGATGCTTCAGCTAACTTTCTAATTTCCTCTGCTACCACTGAGAACCCTTTCCCTGCTTCTCCTGCACGAGCAGCTTCTATGCTTGCATTCAAAGCCAGCAGATTTGTTTGTTCAGTTATTTGCATTATAGCTTCTGACAAAGAGCTTATTTGATCTACTACTTTCGAATTTTCGATAGCTTCTTCAAGTTCTTTCTTTGTTTCTATTAAAATATTATTTGCTTTTTTCTGTGCCGCATTAACACTCTCTTTGGTTTGAATCGCTCGTTTACTAATTTCTAAGACTTCAGTTGCACCATTTTGCGAACTTATTGCTATAGATTCTACTGCGTTTTGAATTTCTTGTGAAGTTGCTTCCATTTCCTGTGCCGACGCAGAAGTTTCCTCCATACTTGCTGATAGTTCTTCAGTACTCGCTGCAACATTTTCTATATTGCTATTTAATTTATCAATATTATCAGTAACGCTTTCAACAGCTTCAATGCAAGTATTGGATTCAGTTCTAACATTTTTAATAAGACCTGTTATACCTAGCTGCATTGACTTCATAGACCTGGCAAGTATACCTATTTCATCTTTCATTTTTAAATAATCTTCTGATAAATCAGATGTTAAATCACCCTTTGCAAAGATATTCATAATTTTTGAGCATTCTGCAATTGGCTTTGATATCTTTCTGCTAATATATAGGGCAATTAATAATGATATTATCAATCCGATTATTATCACCGAAAGAATAATATATTTCAATGTATTAAAGCTTTTAAATACTTCTAACTCTGGCACATTAACTCCTACAATTTGACCATTGTCTATTCTATAATAGGCAATTAAAGTTTTTACTCCTTCATAATTTACATCTATAACTGATAAATTGTTATTTTTCATTTTTTCTGCTATAAACTTATATTCTCCATTTTGCATAGTAGCAAAATTGTCTTCAACCGTTTTACTTTTATCAACTAAGAAATCATAATCCTCACTTAATAAAAAAGCAAAACCGGTGTCATATACCTTTGTAGACAGTATTAATTTTTTCAATTGCTCAAAAGAAATATCTATACCTGCTACACCTATCAATTCATTGTTTGAATATAAAGGCATAGTATAAGATATCATGTCTATATTGCTAACACTATCAGTATAAATATCTGACCACACACCCTTTTCTGCTTTAATCGGATCATAATACCATGATAAATCCTCATTGTTTTCTTTATATTCCTCTAATTGATATACATCAAAGGAGATAGCACCTTTTTTTTCAATGTCATCATATACATATGTTGTATCAAATGCTTTATTTCCACCTGTAAATGAAGGATCAAAATTAATATACAATCCTACTATACCCTCATTGCAATCTCCCAAGCTTTTAACTATCGAACCTAGCTGCCTTTGATAGCTATCCATATAATTATTATCTTTGACTTTAGTTACATCAATACTGTCTAAAACTATAGAAGATAATTCTCTAACTATATTTTCAGCCTTGGAAGTCTGAACATAGTATTCATTTCCCTTACTTGAGACCAAATTCAGTAGTTTATCCTTTGCTTCACTTTTTATAATATTTGTAGCTTTTACAATACTCGTAACTCCGACTATCGAAGCTGTTAAAACGGAGCATATTATTATAGCAATAACTATTTTAGTGCTTATCTTTTTCATATTAAGCCCTCTTCCTTTACAAAAGTCGTTAATGCAAGAATATAATACTTGCTTTTATTTTACTATAACATTCTTACAAAAACTACTTTTATTCGACATTTTCATGCAATTTAAATAATAAGAATGCACTAAATATCGGTATTCCTCCGCGGTGAAATATTACCGCCTTGTGGCGTTCCTTCCTCCGTATCGGACTTTCACCGACGTGAGAGCGCCCATGCTGGGCGCATACAACAAAAAGACCTTGTTAAGGAAAAAGAATATTCTATGTTAAGGAAAAAGAATATTCTATTGACTTGTTTAAGGCTGTATACTATAATTTTACTAATTTAATATCTGCATAACGAAGATTTGCGGTATTCCGCATTTTGGAGTATAAGAAATAAAAGCTGTGATAAGAATTAGTAGCAATCAGGATACCAAACAGAAAGTGACCGGGTGATGAGAGGTGCATGGTTAGCGATTGTGAATACATCCTGGAGCTTCACACCGAACGGATCTACCCATTAGGCTGCGACGGTTACCTGCACCCGTTATAGTGCTAAAGTATCTCATCTTATGGTGATGTACTTGATAAGGTAAGCAATGTGAGTTGCTTATAAATTAAGGTGGTAACGCGAAAGTAATCTCGTCCTTTTACAAAAAGGGGCGAGTTTTTTATTGCCTGCTTTTACCCTCTTATAGACCTTGCAAATATTGAAAATAATATTTTCAGGGAGATGTTAAGCATGTTAACACCAGAGCAGCAGATGAAAATCATCTGCAAAGGGGTACACACCCTTGTAAACGAGGAAGAGCTACTTTCAAAACTCAGAAAATCTTGCGAGCAGAGCAATCCTCTTATCATCAAACTAGGGCTTGATCCTTCAGCACCGGATATTCATTTAGGGCATGCGGTAGTATTGCGTAAAATCAAGCAAATGCAAGATTTAGGGCACCATGCAGTGATTGTTATTGGTGATTTTACCGGGAGAATTGGTGACCCTACGGGAAAATCAAAGGGCAGAACTGCCTTGACAGATGTTCAAGTAACTGAAAATGCCAAGACCTATTGCGAACAGATTTTTAAAGTACTTGACAAAGAAAAAACTGAGGTGCGCTTTAATAGTGAATGGCTTTCAAAACTCATTTTTGAAGATGTTATCAAACTCGCGGCTACAACTACTGTAGCCAGAATTTTGGAGCGGGATGATTTTCAAAACAGGTACCAGAATCAAATTCCAATTGGGATTCATGAATTCTTTTACCCGTTAATGCAGGCATACGACTCTATCGAACTTAAAGCAGATATTGAGCTGGGAGGAACTGACCAGACTTTCAACATCCTTATGGGTAGAACGCTTCAGAAAAC
>CAYQCA010000282.1:0-4846 GCA_964415835.1 uncultured Clostridium sp.
TTGGAAATAATGAAAAAATGATCTGTAAATGTTTTACAGTCAGTTCCCGGTGTGCTAATATCTATTTACAACTAATGAAGAAATGATTTCTGTCAGTCACAATTGGGGGGTAAATAGACATCATGGATGTAATGAAGGATAAGTATTCTATAACAGAATTAAGTGATTCTTTAAATATTACTGATCACGCGTTAAGGTTCTATGAGAAGGAATTCGGGTTAAATATTCCAAAGGATAACAGAGGCAGAAGATACTATTCAACCGATCACGCAAATCTTATGTATCAAATAAAAACAATGCGTGATCAGGGACTGGAACTCAAAGCAATAAGAAAAATCCTGGAAGATGAGAATATTATTCATCCCGCAGGAGATATTACGAATACATCTGTACAATTACCCGCAGTAGCGGTTCAGCAGTCAAATAAATTGAATTATAATGAATTATCTGTAATTATGAAAACTCTCGAAAGTATCAAAGAACAACTTTCAAACAATATATCAGCTGAATTTTTTTCTACAAGAGAACATGTTTCAAAGGAAATTTATAAATCAAAACTAGAGCTTGGTGCATGTGTTGAGAATAGTTCCCGCAAACTTGAATCCAAGTTGGACAGACACTTTCAGGAAGTTGACAGATTACTAACTAATTGGCGGGACAAAAAAAACAGTTCCCTGTCCGGCAGATTAAAAAAACTAATCGGCCGGTAGGATAATTTTATTACTTTTGCGCGTTTCAAGAGGCGATAGACACCAAGGTACCTATCGTCTCGTTATAGAACAAAATAATATGAATTAAGTAAATATTGTTCTCTGTATTTAACAGTCATTTTCAAAAGGCTGTTTTTTATTGTATTAATGCTGATTTTACCCTGTTCGAAATTTTGAATATTCTTTGAAAAATTTTCTTTTTCTTTAACAGATGCCGTTTCTTTAAAATACCCCCAAACATGCTGCGCTGCATTGATTGCATTACCGGTTTCAACTTGTTTTTTCAATGAGTCTTCTATAATGTTATATAACTCAATTGCCGGATAGCTGCTTTTGTTGTTAAGGAGTCTTCTGATTTCAGAATAAGCGGATGGAGAGCGTTCCAAAACAGTGTACTTGTATTTACTCCACTCCAGTTCAAGTGCTTTTATACGTTTTTTATCAGATAAACAATTTATACATTTAACTGCTGACAGATTTTTATCTTTTACCTCAAGCATAATATCAATATTCTTTGACTCTAAGCTCATGTAGAATTTAACAAAACTATTAATGCTTATGGTACTGGAATGTGAACCCGGTTTCTTTTCCGGATCTTGCTGGGAATAATGAATTTTTTGTCTACCGTCACTTGCTTTCCAGGTGCCTTTGCACAAATTAATCCAATAAGAATCTGTCTTATTTGGGTCAGATGGATTTATTTCATTATGCAAATTGTCAAAAATAACAGGTATATTAAGCTTTATCCCTATATCCAAAACATCGTATATATTAAACAACTTGTCATCATTCTCTATAACCAGGCGCCTTTTTACAGAATCGTCCAAATGACTGTAATTTGCAATAAACCTTCTGATTGCCTGCTGCTTGTCATTATATATACCCCCGATATGAAGTACAATTTTGTGCTCAGGCCCTAACCCCAGACTGTCTAGCACACGTGTGTGGTAATTCAGATCGGCGACAGCATTTTCAACCACATTTGGATTAGGTGAATTTAGCACTGTATATTGTCCGGGGTGCATTGACAGCCTCATACCGCTATTTATAGCTTTTTGGCCAATTATTTTTAACTGTGGCTCAAACATATCCCACCAAGGAAGCTTATTGACCGGACTGGAGCCAAAGGGTATTAAATCAGAGCTAATCCTAAAAAGCTTTATATCATTATCAAGATTATAGTTTATTACATTTTCAAGGGAATTCAGGTTGTAAAATATAATATCTGAAAGTTTTGACTCACAGGCATTTTTAAGAATGCAGCTTTTCTGATCTGTATTTTGTACGCCGACTGTTATACAGGCATATCCTATACTCATTGGCAGTCTCCTCTTGTTGTATAGATGTTTTTACATTTAAAAGGCGCTATTAACTTAGATCACGTAGTGATATTACAGATAATAAACGCCAGTTTTTTTGCTATATATTTTTGGTACAGCACATATTTATGCAAGTTTTTATTAAAGCCTAGTCTCTCAAAGGAACACCCTTTGCATCCTTGTTGATATTGCCAGACAGAATCATAATTCCTTCAATCAACCCCCAAATCCAGGTTGCCCAGGAAAGAAGACCGCAAGAAAGAACAGTAATCAATAGTTGAGCCAATCCGATACCAATATGTCCAAGATAAAATCTATGAACGCCCAGCGCTCCTAAAAAAATCCCGAACAAACCAGCAGCAAGCTTTGATTTCTGCTGTCCATAAGTATTTAAATGAACTCCACATTTCATACATATCTGTGACATCGAATTTGTAAGATCACCACACTGAGGACAGTAATTGTTCCCCTTTCCTACCGGAACTCCACAAGTAACGCATATAGCAGCCTGATCATTCATAACGTTTCCACAATTCCTACAATACATTATATTTTACCTCCTGATTTATTAGATATATGATAAATTAATTTAATTTCTCATTTCAATAAAGTATACGCCATTTATTAATCTATGTCTGAATATTTCAAACTAACTATATATTAATTTTTCAAAAAAATCAAAGCCATAGATTATTAAAAAAGGTGATTTTTGTTATTTTGTGTGTTATGATTGGAAATAAAGAGATTTTATGTAAGGAGGTTTAAATATGAGATTTGTTCAGAAATGGTCTTACGCTTGCGCAAAAGGCCTTTCAGCTGTATTAAATGAGAATCATAACAGAAAGGCTGTTTACTATTATGGCTTTTATATTTTGATCGGTTCTCTTGTTAAAACATCTATATTACTCTTAGTTTCAGCGCTCCTCGGTGTACTTATACCAGCATTTATAATTGTAATTGTTTTCGGCACTCTAAGATTGTTTGCCGGTGGTTACCACTTTGACACATATGGGAGGTGCCTTTTCACATCTATGGGTCTCAATATTCTCGCTGCTTTAATATCACAATATACTCACCAATGGTGGAATATTTTTCAGCTTATATTGTTTTTTACTATTGTATCTTTAATAAGCCTGTATGCTCTGATTAAATATGCCCCAAAAGACACACCAACAAAACCTATTACAGAGCCAGAGGCTATTAAAAAATATAAAAAGCTGTCTGTTGTCTGCCTGGTGATTTGCATGCTTGTTTGCATTATTCTAATAGCCTTCAATATGAAAATGTATGTTATTTCCATATGTTTCGGTTTACTGCTTGAGATATTTTCGGTTACCCCCATAGGGCATTCATTTTTTAGTTTGATAAAAACCGGTTTAGATAATACCAAAGTAAAAAATATGTAGTATTTTATGGTATTTTTTGCATTTACAATTCATATTTGTAGTATTAAAATATGAATAAGCTGCTATTTTTTTACTTTTAATGTATATTGTTGCAACCTTGGCTATTTTTTAGAGGGGAATTAGATTTTTATGTTTTATCATTTACTTAATTGGAATATTGTCCAAAAAATACTGTTAAATACACTGCTGGTTTCTATTCCTGAGGAGTTATTTTTAGTTATGTTTACGCTGATATTGGTAGGAGAATTTGAATATTGGAAAGAGCCGGAATGTAAGAAACTTATTAACAAATTTGATTACATAAGAATATTTGTCCCAACTGTTATTATTGCATTTATATTAAATATAACCAAATATATAGGATTGAAATCTAATTATATTTCCTTAATTATATTTATACTTCTTTATATTATAATGATAATAACTAACGATATCTTTGGTGATGCAAGTGCAATAAAATGGATGTTAAAAGCTTTTGTTTGCTTAACAGCCGGATTTTTGATTATTGGTATTTCTGAGTTTATCTATATGCCATTCTTATTGTATAGTACAGGTTTATCTATAAAAGATATTAATCAAAGCATTTTTTTGAACTTCCTTTTGTCTCTACCCTCAAGGTTTATACAATATTCTTTATTATTTCATTTAATTATTAAACGTAGAACCCTGCTTAAAGGAAATATTTTTAAGCATATTTTTGCAAGTTCAACCATTTCTATTATAACTATATCATTGATCATATTTAACTTACTATTTTTATGGATTATGAATGAAATAATAGCATTTCAAAAACTTTTATTTACATTTTCTTATGCCATGAGACTTGTATTAATTATTATTGTTATGATATTTCCTTTATTAAACATTTTAGCTTATTTATGGTGTTCATATTTTCTTAAAAATAGAGAAACAGAACAGAAAAAAATCTCAAGCGACAAATTATACAAATTGTTGGAAAATTTAAAATTATATACAAATAATGAAAATTATGATAATATTAGATGGAAATTAAATCAAATTGGTATGGATATTCAAGAAATAGCTGAGAGTCTTTATCAAGAAGAGGAGAGAAAGAAAAACAAATATTAAAAATTTAGGGAGGTACTTAATTATGAAAAAATTGTATAATATCTTGGGAATTCTTTTAGAAAAGTTAGTGGTAGTTGGTGGATTAAAACCAGCATCATTTTGGGATTTTCATCAGCCCAGAGTTCCGAAAATTAATAAGTAAAACTTATTGTTAAATTAAAAAATGAGGGGTTTCCCCTCATTTAATACCTGCTTTATTACTTAAAAAATTTTTTATTATCTTTAGAAACAGTTCTCTCCTTAATGTCCATAGCCAATTCAATGTAATTAATATTTTGAGGATCTTGAATAAAGGTCCTTATTTTTTCGGGTAAATAGCTCA
>CAYQCA010000283.1:0-4839 GCA_964415835.1 uncultured Clostridium sp.
TTTTTAGATTTTATTTTAAACCAAATAGACATGGTATATACCAATACAACACCTATGACTGTAAATAGGATAACATTCTGATCTGCGAGCTCTGTGCTGCGGTTTCCCAGATAAGAGTAAACCATCATCATTGGTGCATTGGCAATAATTACGATCAATATATAGCTTTTGTAATCAAAATCCAGCATTGATGCGATCAGACAAACAACATCTGTCGACGCTACAGGACAGATAATACCCAACGACATAAACTCGTATCCATACTTATCAGTTAGCAGGACAAGATCCCTATGTTTATTATCCAGATAATACTTTAACCTTGTTCCAGCGAAATACCTTCCGATGATAAAAATAACAGTTTCACTTATGATTATTGACAGCATAGATAATAAGAAACCGATTCCCGGTCCGAAACATAGTCCTCCTAGAACCATAAATGCAACGCCGGGTATAAAAAATAATACCCTTGTGACAGAAATCAGTACAAACATACCCATTATTTGCAGATAGTTATTTCCAAGAAGTGCTCTTATTTTAGCTGAATCAGTTGTTATCAAGCCGTTCTTATATAGAAATATAAATAAACCGGCCCAAATGCCCAGGATAATAATCTTTTCTATGTTTATTTTCATATAAACAACTCCTCTTTTTTATACCTTTATTATAGATGGGAGTCCTTTATATTCTATTGATAGATTTATTAAGAATTATTAAGATATCCTTAAAATAATTTCATTACGCGTTTGTATAAAGTTCAACATTAAATGTAATAATATCATCGTTGTATTCTGCCCATATACTGCCGCCATGCAGCTCCACAATCCTTTTTGCAATTGCAAGGCCGAGGCCGGCTCCGTCATCTTCTTTTCTCGATGTGTCAACCCTGTAAAATTTTTCGAATATAATATTGAGGTTTGTTATAGATATTTTATCTGTTTTGTTTGAAATTGATAAGACAGTCTTTTTATTCTGTTTACTCAGTTTTACATTAATTTCAGAGGGCTTGATACTATATTTTTGGGCATTTATTAAGATATTTTCAAATACCCGGACTATTTTTTCTATATCGACATTGACGATAATATCCTGCTCAGGAATATCTCTTTTAATTGATAAGCCTTCTTTACTGAAAATGGGAGTGTATTCTCCCACCATTTGTTCCAATAAGCTGCCTAAGTCAACACTATGATAGTTTAATTTTATTCCCGGAGTTGTAAGCTTTGTATATTCAAATAATTCGTTAATAAGCACCTGGAGATTCTGGGATTTATGATAAATGGTATCTATATATTCGTTTAGTTGCTCCTCATTTTTATACTCTTTCCTTTTTAATAAATTAATATATCCTACAATGGAAGTAAGGGGAGACCGTAAATCATGTGAAACGTTTGTTATAAGCTCATTTTTTGCATTTTCCAATTCTTTTTCTTTTTGACGACCTTGCTTTAACTCGCGTGACATGTAATTTATGCTTTTACAAAGATCTGCAAGCTCATCATTCCCGCGGATTTCAATTGTTGAGCCTAAATCCTCATTAGATATTTTTTTAACTCTATCCGCAATATATCTGATGTATTTTATTTTCCTATTTATAATTAATAAAAAGCAGAATACAAAAAGACCTACTGTTATGAAAAAGTCCGAAGGACCTGGAATAACTGCTGTTATGCCTATAAAATTGATTGAAAGGGATGCTGCGGTTGACAAAAAAAGGCTTACCAGGATTGTAAGCAAAAGCTTTATGCTTATTTTGCTTGTAATTATATTTTTTTTCATATCTTATAACCTACTCCCCATATAGTTTTTATATAAATAGGGTTTTTAGGGTCATCTTCAATTTTTTATCTTATTTTCGTGATATGAACCATGACATTATTATAGGATTTTAGAAAATATTCTTTACAAACAGCTTCGTAGATTTTACCCATACTTAATATTATTCCTTTGTTTCGGGCTAAGAGTTCCAATATATCAAATTCCTTTGGTGTAAGCCTTACTTCATTTCCCCTTGCACATACCTGACGGGTATCTGTATTGATTGTCAAATCTCCTATTTCAATTACGTTGCTATCAATAACTGCTTCCTTATTGTATTTTTTATATCTCCGCAGCTGTGATTTTACGCGTGCAATCAGCTCCATTGGATTGAAAGGCTTTGTTATATAGTCATCTGCTCCCGAGGAAAGACCGTAAATTTTGTCCAGCTCTTCGGACTTTGCCGAAACCATAATAATAGGCATGTTTTTTTCTTCTCTTATTTTCATACAGGCTTCGATACCATCCATTTTAGGCATCATTATGTCCAGAATGATTAAATCTATGTTATCCTCCGCTAACACCTTTAAAGCTTCAAGGGCATCATTAGCTTTTATTGTTTTATATCCTTCGTTCTCCAAATATATAGAAATCAAGTTGCGGATTTTTTCATCATCATCAACGATTAATATCTTTCCATCCATTTTTAACTCTCCATTTTCTATAACACATCTTTATAATATTCTAACTTAATTTGAGCATCTGTGGAATATATATGCAGATTATCAGTGACTGCAAGAAAATACATAGGCAGGAGGCATGTTCCTGACTTCCATTTTTATATTTACCACGTTAAAGTATTGTTTAATAAAGTTTTTTTTGAGCAAGGTGTATTGAAAAGTAATAAATTTTCCATCCTCCTTTAAAAATTTTTGCGTTTTCTCAAGGATCGCTGACGAAACATTGTGGGGCAAACTTGCGAAGGGCAGCCCGGAAACTATATAATCCACCATAGGAATGTTATACTGGCGAAGGTATTTGTCTATAAATTCGGCAGAATCATTAACAATATACAAATAGGGAACATCTTTAAATTTTTCCTTAAGAATGTTGCAAAACTCTGTGTTATATTCAAATAGCAAAATTACAGTATCATCTTTACGGTTTTCTATTAATTTTTCAGTAAACACACCTGTACCCGGGCCGTACTCAATTATATACTTTGCATTATTAAAATCGATGTCTTCAACCATTTTGCCTGCAAGATGCTTTGAACTGGGAAGAATCGCCCCAACTGTTCGTGGTTTTATGAAATATTGTTTAACAAAAGCTGCTTTCTCCATAATAGCCTCCATAGGTCTGAATTTAATATCAAGTATAAAATTCAAACATTAAGAAACTATCAGGGAAAACCTTAAGAATTCTGAATAAAATAATAAGGGGAGGCAAGTTATTTATATTTCACTTTTGCTTTCTATATTCGTTAGGGCTTATTAATGTAAACCTTTTAAATACTGTCGAAAAGTACTGGCTTGATGAGAAAGACAACTTATAAGCCAACTCTGTAATAGATATATCAGAGTTCTTTAACATAACCCCGGCAGTTTCGATTTTTCGGCGAAGTACGAATTCGCGTGGGGGGATACCGGTTTGTCTCCTAAAATTAGCTTTAAACCTGGCCAAAGAAAGTCCTGATATTTCTGCAAGACCGGAGACACTTAAATCCTGATGAATGTTTTGTTCAATATAATCAAGAACTTTTTTCATACTTGAATTATACCCGGTTTTACTTGCTTTTTCGCAATTAATAATATTAATAATATAACTTGATACCAAATTGCGAATTAACGTGTTCTTAAAAGGAGAATTACTGTAATAGGCAGTAATAATACCATCCAGGATTGTTTTCAAGTCTTCTGATCCTTTAATTACTCTTTTTTTAATATTGTTCAAGTAATGAGAGATAAAATCTCCCTCTTTTGCATCACATCCAAGAAAACCCGTTTTCAGTTCTTCAAGATTAATTATGAGATAATACAGCAGTGACTTATCCTCTGGATAATTAGCCGTACTGTGTGGCTCATTTGCAAATGTAATAAACACTTCACCGCTATTTACTGTGTAATCACTACCTCCGACAGTATAAATCTGCCTTCCTTTCACAATAAGAACAATTTCCAACATTCCTTCATGTATATGTTGTTCAATAGGAGGATGTGCCTTAGAATAGCTGACCCTTCCCAGCTTAAAGGAATAACTGTCCCGGTGGGGAAAATATATTTCTATTCGCTCTTGATTAAATATATTTGTGTTGTTTTCCATTACAATACCTCATCTATGTATAAAATTATATCATGCTACGGAATTGAAAGACAGTTTTTAAGCAATTATTTATACTATAAATAACACATTGAGTATTAGCAAAATAGAGCAATTTATGGAGGGGATGAAAATGAAAAGAGAGACTGCGGCACAAAAAAGAAGTACAATTCTTAAAGCAATCAGATTTGAAAGACCCGATTATATTCCTATGACTTTTCACATAAATGATTCCTGCTGGCAGAGTTATCCGCAAGAGGCACTTTTTGATTTGATGGAATCACACGAACTCTTGTTTCCGGATTTTAAAAGACCACAAGGTAATTATGTTCCCAATTTCTCAGCAGTTGCTCGCAAAACTGCTCCTTTTATCGACGATTGGGGGTGTCTATGGGAAACAACAAAAGATGGTATCACAGGTACAGTGACAAAGCACCCTCTGGCCGACTGGACTGCATTTGAAAGCTATACTGTACCTGATCCAAATAAATGTATGGGCATTGGCCCCGTTAACTGGGACGATGTTGAAGCAAACATTGCAAGATTAAAGGAATCCGGAGAGATAATTTCCGCAGGCCTCAGGCATGGACACACTTTTTTGCAGCTGAGTGACATACGTGGTTACCAAAATCTGATTTTTGACATGTCGGATGATGAACCAGAGTTATGGAAACTAATTGAAATGATTGAAGAATTTAATATGAGCATTGTAAACAGATATTTGGCTATGGGGGTAGATATCATGTCATATCCTGAGGATCTTGG
>CAYQCA010000284.1:0-2258 GCA_964415835.1 uncultured Clostridium sp.
GAAAGAGGCGTTTCGCTGACAAGCATTATTGTCAGTGGCGGTGGATCAAATGGTGACTTATTTATGCAGATATTTGCTGATGTTTATGGAGTTCCTGCTCACAGAAATGTTATTAATGGTTCCGCAAGTATGGGTGCTGCTATTTGTACCGCTCTGGCTTTAGGTGTTTACAAGGACAGACAGGATGCCATTCAAAACATGGTAAAACGTAGGGATACATTTTACCCGATTAAAGAAAATGTTGCACTGTATAAAGAAATTAATGAGAAGGTCTATAGCAAAATTTCAGATTATACAGACCAACTCCTCAAAACATCACACGAGATATTGCACAACAAATAAAAATACATTACTGTGGAAAGAGACAAATTAGTGCGGGTGGAGAAAGCGTGAAAACTGTATTAAAGCATTCATCGAACATTTCACGCTCCAAAACCCGCAGAGCGGCTTTTAATAACTATTTGTATACGCACTATGTGCGTAGGTGAGGGTTTATTATGAAAAAAATAAGACCTATTGCTTTCTGGCCACCGGTTATACTGTTTATAACGGCATGCGTTTATAACTTTATTGACCAGGAACATTTTGTGAAAATGATTAGCTATGCAAATGAAAAGCTTATGGGTAATTTCTCTTGGGCTTTTTGCCTTGGGGTATTATTAATGTTGGGTGTCATTGTTTATCTAATGTTTTCAAAGTTTGGGAATGTTAGAATAGGTGGACGTGATGCCGCACCAATGCTTGACAATGTAAGATATTTTTCTATTACTTTGACCAGCATAATTGCAATTGGAATTTTGTTCTGGGGAACATCAGAACCCCTATATCATTTGATCACTCCTCCCGAGTCTCTTCATATATCACCGAAAAGCCCGGAAGCTGCTGTTTTTGCCATGTCAACACTGTTTATTCACTGGGGTTTTTTGCCTCTTGCTATTTATGCAGTGCCTACCATCATGTTTGCATTTGCCTTTTACAATATGAAAAAGCCATATACACTTGCATCCACATTAACTCCCGTTTTTGGGAATAAAATTCTTGGGAAATGGGCCCAAGGAATTGATGCTGTATGTATGTATGCACTTATTGCAGGAATGTCGGCATCTCTGGGAACAGGTGTGTTGTCAATTGCCGGAGGGCTTAAATATTTAACAGGAATTCAGACTGGGGCCTTATTATGGGCTATGGTTGATATTGCAATTGTTGCAACCTTTGTTATATCATCAATAACAGGTATTTTTAATGGAATAAAAAGACTATCAGAGATTAATTTTATAATATTTTTGCTTCTTGCTGTATTTGTATTCATAGTTGGTCCTACTTTTTTCATGCTCAATATAGGTGTTGAAGCTTTTGCAAATCATCTTCAGACATTTTTTACTAAAGCTTGCTTTACCGGTGCGGCAGCAAATGATCCATGGGCAGGGTGGTGGACAATTTTTTACTGGTGCAACTGGTTAGCGTGGGCGCCAATATCAGGAATGTTCCTAGGTAGAATCTCTTATGGACAAACAGTCAGAAAAGCACTTTTAGTTACATTTGTTTTACCTGCTTTATTTGATATTGCTTGGATGACAATTTTTGGTGGTGCTGCTATTAAAATGGAACTTACTAAGGGCAACTTGATGAAAGCCATTGGAGATGGTCCTGAGTTTGGGGTTTATGCATTTTTTAGTCAATATCCAATAGCATATATAATAATCCCTGTATTTATAGGATGTATGTTCCTATCATATGTAACGGGTTCCGATGCATATACTACAACACTTGGAGGAATGAGTACAACAGGCATATCACCAGAGGATCCCGAGCCATCCTTCAAAATGAAGATTTTCTGGGGTGCAATAATTGGAGCTGTTACGTGGGTTATGATTTCATCGGCCGGAATAAATGGAATAAAAATGCTTTCAAACCTTGGAGGTGGTCCGGCACTTCTGATTGAGACAATGATATGTGTTTCACTGATAAAGGTAGCACTCAATCCCAAAAAGTATGATACATTCAAGCAGGACTATACTGAGGACGGTATTCCCATTAAATCTGTTACAAAAAAAGCTCTTATGTCTGATAAAGCAGTAAAAGAAAACATAGCGAAATAAACTGTATCTTTGTACAATATAGAAGATGTGGATTTAGAAAAGTGACTTTTATGCACAATCCTTTAAATGAGTTGAGCATGAAAGTCACTTTTTTGCCTATAAGTTTTTCTGTGCCTAAGAGGAACTATAAATGACGAACACAGGAAATATTTGTGTTGG
>CAYQCA010000284.1:2358-4811 GCA_964415835.1 uncultured Clostridium sp.
AAAAGCTCACAGATAAAGAGCGTAAATACATCACTTTGGATAATCCAATTATAAGAGAATTAGCAGTTAATGATCCTGCTCTTTTTATTCAAAGATATCAGCCGCCCGTTATTATTGATGAAATTCAGTATGCCCCTGAACTTTTACCTTATATTAAAATGTATGTAGATGAGCATAAAAACAAGGGGGATTTTTGGTTAACAGGCTCACAGATGTTTCATTTAATGAAAAATGCAAGTGAGAGCTTAGCAGGCCGAGTAGCAGTAATAAGTATGTTGGGCTTATCCAATAATGAAATAGAGGGACTTCCTAATACTCCGTTTAAGCCTGATACTGGTATATTACTTGAAAAGATAAAACATGCTGCTAGTAAAAACGTAAATGAGATATTTGCTAGGATATTAAAGGGCTCTATGCCGGCATTGTATCAAGTTGAACAGGATCTTGAAATGTATTATTCATCTTATGTTAATACTTATTTGCAAAGGGACATTAGAGATTTAACACAAGTAGGAGATGAACTTGCTTTTTTAAGGTTTATGACTGCGTATGCAGCAAGAACAAGTCAGATGGTAAATTATGCTGATTTGGCAAAGGATGTTGGAATAAGTCCACCTACCGCTAAACAATGGCTTTCCGTTTTAGTTTCATCAGGAATTATAGCATTGGTTGAGCCATATTTTAACAATGCACTTAATCGCATTATTAAATCTCCGAATATGTATTTCTTAGACACTGGACTATGTGCATATCTTACGCGTTGGACCAGTAGCGAAACCTTAGAGGTTTCAGCAATGTCGGGAGCATTTTATAAAACCTTTGTGGTAAGTGAAATTATTAAAAGCTATTACAACGCTGGTAAACGACCACCAATTTTCTACTATAGGGATTCAGATAATAAAGAGATTGATATTATAATTGAACAGGATAATACACTGTATCCAATAGAAATAAAGAAAAGTGGAAGCCCTAAAAGAGATGCTGTAAGGCATTTTGAAGTATTAAATAAGACGGGGAAAATTATTGGAACAGGTTGTGTCATATGTTTATGCAGTGACTTACTTCCAGTTGATAAGAATAACTATTTTGTTCCTGTATGGTTAATCTAGTCAAAATAGGAATATATCAAAAGTCCTAAGTCAAAAAAGACTTTTTCTCCAGGGTTCGAACAATACGACAAGACAACTGTTTTCTAGTAATTTGAAATTCCTTTCTAGTTCAAGATGTGAATTCGGTTTTGTAATTGATCTATGTTCTTTGAATTTATCTCCCATCAGTAATAACGACGCAATACTGGTCAACAAAATAGGTATCAAGATAGGAATGCTCCCAACACGAAGTAGTAAATTAATTGTATAGTGGTATAGACAACTATAAAATATTTAGTATAATATATGATAAGTAATGTTGATAAATATATATCATAAAAATTAACGTTAAGTTATATGTGACAAAAGTTGTATAAAAATAATATTATGGGGGCGAATATAATGAAAGTTATAGTTGTTAAGGATTATGCTGAAATGAGCAAAGTAGCTGCTGATGTGATTGCAGAAGGTATTAGATCGAATCCAAAGATTGTTTTAGGTTTGGCTACAGGGGGAACGCCTGTAGGACTATATCAGGAATTAATAAAAATGAATAAAGAAGGTAGCCTAGACTTTTCAGAGGTTACTACTGTAAATCTTGATGAATATGTTGGATTGCCAGCAGATCATCACCAAAGCTACAGATATTTTATGAATGATAAATTGCTAAATCATATTAATATAGATAAGAAAAATACGTTTGTTCCAAATGGATTAGCAACTGATGCTAATGAAGAAGGAAGAAACTATGATATGAAGATTGATGAACTAGGTGGAATAGATATCCAATTGCTAGGAATAGGAAACAACGGACATATTGCATTTAATGAGCCTGATGAGTATTTGGTTGCCGGAACTCATATGACATCATTAACTGAAAGCACAATAGAGGCTAATTCAAGATTCTTTGATTCAGCTAAAGAAGTGCCTACTACAGCGATAACAATGGGCTTAGGACAAATAATGAAGTCAAAGAAAATATTATTCGTTGCATCTGGAGAAGAAAAAGCAGAGGTTGTTAAAGGGGTTGTTAGCGGCAAAATAACTACATCAAACCCAGCAACAATGATTCAAATGCACAGAGATGTTACATTGGTTATTGATGAGGCAGCAGCTAAGTTAATTAAGTAGTTTTAAACATGATGAGTATTATCTTACATCGTACAACAAGCAATAGGAGACATATAAGAATATAATTCTTATTGTTAGTGAGGAAAAACTACCAAATTTCAAAAATAAATGTATGATTTTTTAAGTTTTTTAAATTTTGAGGCTCCACCGGAAATGGAGCCTCTTAGCTTTAAATCTAATTTTAAAAAAATTACCTCTCCTTATCAAACTGCGGAT
Source organism: uncultured Clostridium sp. (assembly GCA_964415835.1). Taxonomy (GTDB): domain Bacteria; phylum Bacillota; class Clostridia; order Acetivibrionales; family DSM-1351; genus Ruminiclostridium. The sequence continues at coordinate 4,794 of CAYQCA010000284.1, forward strand.
TAAACGCATAGAAGTTCT
>CAYQCA010000285.1:0-4775 GCA_964415835.1 uncultured Clostridium sp.
TAAAAAAGGGCTGCTGCCCAGTGAATAAATTTATTCATTGTGCAACAGCCCCTTTCATAAACTATTAACTATTCGCTTTTAACTTTTACCTTTAAAGCACTTTTTGAGTCCAATTGTAAGTATCTTCAATTTCACCGCTTTGGATTCCTGTAATTGTATCATATACCTGCTGAGCAACAGGTCCGATTTTCCCGCTGTTAACTGTAATTACTTTGTTATTCCAGTTAAATTCACCGATTGGTGAGATTACAGCTGCAGTTCCGGTGCCAAATGCTTCGTCAAGTTTGCCAGCAGCATGAGCATCGTAAAGCTCTTGAATGGAGATTCTGCGCTCAGTAACCTTTAAACCTGATTTCTTTAACAATTCAATGGTTGACATACGAGTAATACCTGGGAGTATTGAGCCTTCAAGAGAAGGAGTAATAACCTCACCATCAATTTTAAAGAATACATTCATTGTTCCAACTTCTTCAATATACTTCTTTTCAATACCATCTAACCAAAGAACCTGAGTGTATCCGATATGTTTAGCTTCCACTTGAGCCTTCAGACTTGATGCATAGTTAGCAACAGTTTTTGCAAAACCCAGACCACCTTTTACGGCACGAACATAATTGCTTTCTACATATATTTTAACCGGATTAATTCCTTCTTTGTAGTATGCGCCAACAGGTGAAAGAATTATTATAAATTTATATGTGTTTGATGGTCTAACACCGAGGAATGGGTCTGTTGCAATTATAAACGGACGAATATATAATGAAGTACCTGGTGCATCGGGTATCCAATCTGCATCAACTTTAACTAGTTCTTTTATTGCCTGTACACCTTCGTCAACATTAATTGGAGGTATTACCAAACGATCGTTTGAACTGTTTACCCTTTCCATGTTCTTTTCAGGTCTGAAGAGTAAAACTTCACCATTCTTGGTTTTGTAAGCCTTAAGACCTTCGAAAATAGCCTGACCGTAATGGAATACCATAGCTGAAGGGTCCAACTGTAATGGTTCGTAAGGTACAATCCTGGGATCATGCCAGCCCCTTCCTTCTGTGTAGTCCATAACAAACATATGATCGGTAAAATATTGACCGAAGCCTAAATTATTTTGATCAGGTTTTTGTTTCGGATTAGTAGTTTTTGTAATAGCAATATTCATTTATATTACTCCCTTCTGATAAATATTTATTAAATGTTTAATTTTAATAATAATTTTGGACCTAAAAAAATATAAATTAATTATGCAACTTTTCATTCCAAAAGTCTATAGAAAAATGGTAATTTGTAAAAAAGCTTATGGAGGTAGGCGATGATTTATCTTGATAATGCTGCAACATCCTTCCCGAAACCTGAAACAGTATATACTGAAATGGACAAATGCATGAGAACGTATTGTGCCAATCCCGGAAGGGGTAGTCATTCAATGTCAGTACAGAGTGCTATAGCGGTTAACAGTACCCGGGAAAAAATAGCAAAACTGCTGAATATTAAAGATTATCTCAATATCTGCTTTACCAAGAATGCTACAGAAGCTTTAAATGTAGCTATATATGGCTGCCTGATGCCGGGAGATCATGTAATTACCACATGTATGGAACATAATTCTGTTTTGCGACCTCTGCATACACTTCAAAAAGCAAATAAAATCAAACTTACAATTGTTAACGGTGACAGCTTGGGGCGAATAGATCCTCAAAAAATTAAAAAGAGTATTAATAAGAAGACTAAATTAATTGTATGCACTTTGTCTTCTAATGTTAATGGTATTATTTTGCCTGTAAAAGAAATTGGCAATATTGCTGTTGAAAATGAGGTTTTGTTTTTATTGGACGCTTCACAGGGACTAGGAAGCATACCTATTGATTTGGCAACAATAAATGCAAGCATGGTTGCTTTTCCAGGACACAAGGGTCTATTGGGTCCTCAGGGGACCGGTGGGCTATACAAATCTCCAAGGGTTAAATTAAAACCATTAATGGCCGGAGGAACGGGTAGTAGATCGGAATCAATGATGCAGCCCAACATTCTTCCTGACAGATTCGAAAGTGGTACACTTAACACTCCGGGTATTGTAGGACTTGGAGCAGCAGTAGCATTTATAGACAAAACCGGATTGAATACAATTCGTGATAAAAAGGATATGCTTACAAAAAGGCTATATAATGGTATAGCCCAAAATAAACATATAAAAATATACAGTCCTGAAGATACAAAGGAAAACTCAGGAATAGTTGCATTTAATATTAAAGGAATCGACTCCTCGGAAATAAGCTATTTACTGGACGAAAAATTTAACATAGCCTGTAGAGCCGGACTGCACTGCGCACCATTGGCACACAAGCACTTTGGTACTCAGGAATCCGGGATTATACGTCTAAGTATAGGCTATTTCAATTCCGTAAGTGAAATTGATAATGTAATATTAAATATAAGTAAAATTGTCAAAATGGTTATTCGATAAATTAATGAATTTGATTGAAATATTAAAATAATTAATAATTAAATAAAAAATGTTAAAATTTAATGGACAATATTTATATATGGGTGTATAATTTACTTATAATTTAATTGGAGGTAAATTTTACATGGATAATACACTTAAAAAAATTATTACGGTAATTGTCATGATATTTTTGTTTATAATAGCAGTAAAAATTGTAGGTTGGGTTCTAAGTCTGATATTACCGGTAGCTGTTATTGGTATAGCTGGATATATTGTTTTCAGACTTATTAGCAGAAACAACGCAAAAAAATACTAAGGAACAGATAAATAATAAAACCTGATTTCGGAAATTAGCCACAGCAAAAATGAGAAGTTATTATTTTGCTGTGGCTAAAATCCCCGCTCGCTTATGAATGGTTAAATATACCTAAAAGTAGTCTTTATTGAGAATGGAGTAAAGACTATTTTTTTTATACCGATATATATATTAAGAAGGAGGCAAAGATAATGGGGAGGTGATTCTATGAATATCAGTAGAATATCAGCCGTCACTCCAGTAATAAGGATTAGCGGATCAAGCGGAAAGGAAAAAAAGGATGAGGCTGGTAAGAAAGAACAAAAAGAAAACCAATCCTTCGAAAAGACATTGATAATTAAAAAAAGAGAGAGGTAAAAGGAACAGAGATGGAAAGTGAATTATAGAGGCCATAAGGAAAAATAAAATACTTATGGCCTTTATCTATGCCTTAAAAGAACACTCAGAAAAATATTGAATATATTATAGTATACATAAAAATCTGATTGTACAGTAAGGTGGTCACAATGTTATTAAAAAGAGGTTCAAAAGGTAACTTGGTTTTAACAATGCAAAAATTATTGAGGTCCATTGGATTTGATATTTATTGTGATGGAGAATTCGGAATAAGGACGGAGGAAATTGTAAAATTATTTCAGGAAGATGCTTTGCTGATTGTTGATGGAATCTGTGGAAACAGAACCTGGAATGCTTTAGTATCTGCATCCAAAGAAGCTACTAAAAATTATAGGGAAAAAATCGCTTGGGTGAAGCCTTCGGACTTAAAATGTACACTTGCAAACAGCTCTTCAAATACTCTGTCCAAGAAATATAATAATTTCGTCAATGGTGCTTATTTTTGGTATAAGCCGAATGTAGGTAATTTTGTAATTGGATGGCTCTTTTCTGATGGAAAGCTTTTTAATTATAGCAATATAAAACGTAGTATGGGTACTTTTCTTGTTAAAAGGGATGGAACAGTTATCGCGAGAAGAATGAACGATACTGAATTGATGGAATATAAAGCCAGGGATGAAATATCATTTGTAATACAAGGATTTGACGGAATAAATACCAAGCCTGAACTTGATAGTCTGAACCCTGATGAAATAGGCCGCAAATGCTTAAGACCTGTCTTGGGTTATAATTCAAAATCCAATAAAGTTCTTATTGCTGTATTCCAAGGTAGTTATAAGGAAGTTAAAAACATTTTGGAGAAATATGAATGTGAAGGCGGTCTAGGCCTTGATGCCGGAGGAAGCACAAATTTCTATCTAAATGGAAAAGCCATTTATAAAACTTCGAGGATTTTGAATAATATTATTTATTGGTAAAAAGACGAATATGTGGACAATGGATAAACGTACTTTCAATTATCTGTTTTTATGTAACCTTAGACTCAATATTTCATATTATATAATATAAAGCTATGAAATAAAGGAGGGCTTTTTAATAATGTTTGAGGATTACTTTGATAGGCCCGATAGGCCGCCTGGGCCACCACATGGACCACCAGGACAGCCACCGGGGCCACCGCATGGACCTCCAGGACAGCCACCTGGGCCACCGCATGGACCGCCAGGACAGCCGCCGAGGCCGCCACATGGACCACCGAATTTACCACCTTATACACCAGGCTATCATAATTTCGGACAACATGCCCCATATATGCGTCCTCCAAACTTTATACCTCGTAAACCAGTATTCCATCCTGGGCCGATAAGAATTTGTATAAATACGTTCACATATATTTGGTTTAATGATGGACAAAGTTTTTGGACATGGATGTCGTATATTTCAAATCAGACAATTTATGGATATAGATGGAACGGTTTCAGATGGATATACTTTGAGGCTTATGTTTATGAAATAGATACATTTATATGTATAACAGAATTTGAAGTGTATTGAGTGGTTTATAAATAGTGATTCTTGTGATTCTTGTATAAAAAAGCGACCTTCATTTAGTTGAAAGTCGCTTTTCTATGGTCGGAATGACACGATTTGAACGTGCGACCCCTTGCACCCCAAGCAAGTACT
>CAYQCA010000286.1:0-4717 GCA_964415835.1 uncultured Clostridium sp.
GTAGTGGAAATTCTTCAGTCACTTGTGGGTAGTATAGGTATTTTAATTACGATTCCATTGACTTCACTGGCATGTGCATACCTTTTCTCTGAGAAAATAAAGCCATCACTTGATGAAAGCAGTACTGATAATAATTATGTTGATGAATATACCGATGGTTGGAATTAAATTTGTATAAGTTGACAACATCTGAACAAAATAAAATCACGACTAAATTTTACGTGAGGATGTTATATGTTTATACCACAACGGGTAATATTTGAAACCGGCTCAATGGACTATGAACTGGGACAGGAGCTCTATAATCATTTCAGGAATACAGGCGTTGAAATAAGAAGAAGTTCTATCAACAAATTAAAATCCTATATTCCCGGAGATACTATAGCTTCACAATACATGAGCGGCAAGGTAACACTTGTTGTTGGTATTAAAAAAAGTCTCTCTTTCCAGAGTTGTAAACCCTCAGCCCACTATCAGCTCCCTTTGGTGAGCGGCTGTATCGGGCAGTGTGAATACTGTTACCTGAATACTCAACTGGGCGACAAGCCCTTTATCAGAGTTTTTGTTAATGTGGAAGAAATATTAGCTCAAGCCTCGAAATATATTAAAGAACGACTCCCGGAGACCACTATATTTGAAGGTGCGGCAACTTCAGACCCTGTTCCGGTAGAGCCTTACACCGGTTCATTGAAAACTGCCATCAACTTCTTTGCCCGGCAGCCAAATGCACGTTTCAGGTTTGTAACCAAGTACACCGATATAGACGACCTTTTAAATATTGATCATCAAAATCATACAGAAATCCGGTTCAGCCTCAATACCGAAAAAGTAATAAAGTCCTATGAGCACAAAACCGCCTCTGCAAGAATGCGTATTGAAGCTAGCGCCAAGCTGATGTCAGCTCAATATCCGGTAGGTTTTATAATTGCGCCTGTTTTTTTATATGAAGGCTGGCAAAAAGAATATAAGGAATTATTGTTAAACTTACGTGATGCGCTGCCTACTTCAGTAAATAGCACAACAAGCCCGATTACTTTTGAGGTAATAAGCCATAGATACACAACAAAGGCAAAGAACAGAATAACCGAAATCTTTCCTGAAACTACTCTGGACATGGAAAATGAAAAACGCCAGTTTAAATATGGCCAATTCGGTTATGGTAAATACCTATACCCCAAAGAGTCCCTTTCGGAGGTGAAGGAGTTTTTTACGCAAGAAATAAATAATATATTTGAAAACGGGATAATAAAGTATATAATTTAGTCATTTCCTTTAAATAAGGAGCATAGGAAAATTTATTTTTTGTCATCAGATAAATAGCTTATTACTCCTTTATATAATGAGCCAGTTTCAGAGTTTTCAATTTCAACCAATTGTTTTAGACCTTTTTCGTCTATTAGCTTTTCGAGTTTGCGCAAATCATAGCCTCCTCTAACTGCAATAAATCTAAAAATTCTAGACTTCAAAGCTTTTTGTGGACAACCATATACACATCGGAGGCATAAAACACATTTCCATCCAAACGCAGGCTTTTTAATTGATATTTTTATATTTTTTCTCGGACAGCTTTTCGCGCACCATCCACAGCCATTACAGTTCTTACCGGCTTTCAAATCTTTCGCATAAAACCTGGCAGCAGGTTTTTCTATTTTAAACAAAAAAGAAATAACTCTGGCACTAATCTTCGGTTTTGATCTACTTATTTTTCCTGACAATATCTCAGCAACAGTACTTTCTGCCTTAACAGGCAATACTTTTAATAGATGAAGTGCTATATCTTCTCTTGTTTCAACTATCCAATTTGAAGGCATTACAAACATTCTCTCATAAAAAACACTAAACTGCTTTCGCTCTAACTCTTTTATCAGGCTGAACCGGCTCGCTGTGTTAGGCCAAACCTCCCCACCACCAGAAACCGAAATGATTGCTGTTGGCAGGTCTCTACCCGTTGCGGATTCCCGAAGCCATTCGTAAACCGGCTCAGGTGCATCAAATGCATGGACAGCATAAACTATAATCAATAAATCCACTAATTGATTAGGCCTTTTTTCGTATGATATCTGGAAATCCAACGGCTCAACAAATACTCTTACATCATTATCTCTCAGAGCTTTTTCAATACAATTCACTATACGCGTTGTTCCACCCGTACCAGAGAAATAAACAATCTTTGCACTTTCTACCTTTTTATTAAGGACTTCACCTGTCATTGTTTTCTCCAACTTAAAATTATTCCGAGATACTGCCTATTTCAGCCTTTATAAAATTAATCAGATCCTTTGGTGCCATCTCAACCTGGTATCCAATCTTCCCCGCACTAAATATCATCGTCTTAATATTTTCACAAGAGCTATCAATTACAGTTTTGTATTCTTTTTTCATGCCAATAGGCGAACAGCCGCCCCTGATATATCCGGTTACCTTGTTTATTTCATCTACCCTTATCATCTCTACTGACTTCTCACCCACTGATTTTGCAGCAGCTTTCAAATTAAGTTCCTTTGCCACCGGTATAACAAAAACAAAGAAATTTTTACTTGCACCTCTGGTAACCAGAGTTTTATATACTTGCTCAACCGGCTGTCCTATCTTATTTGCAACGGAAACGCCATCAATCGCCCCGTCCTTGCTTTCATAAGTATAAAAATTATAATTCAAATTAGCACTGTCTAAAATTCGCATTACATTTGTTTTTACTGTTCCCATAATAAATCCATCTCTCGTCTATTCTAATGTGTTTTTCGGAAATCTGAAATGTCCAATTATACGATTATCGCGGCTCCACTTCAGCAATAAATCTTCTTCCATTGCAAAGGTACTGGAGTTATGTAAAATAAACGGAATTCCGTCTTTTCGCCTCTTGTCTGAGATTATTGCAACATGTTCAGTTTTTCTCAATACTACTATATCACCAGCCTGCCATTCATACAAGTTCTTCTTGTTATATGGCTTTACTTGCGTTGTAAGGCTGGTTGCATACTTTTTAAAGAAAACATACTGATTCTTTACCCTTCTGAAATCTATGTTTGGATCCGGGATAACTACTCCATTTGAATAATCCTCAGGATTTTTTAAGATATCCTTATCCATACTTGCTTTCAAATCATACCCACAATTTTTTAACGCTCTCCAGATAACATCTGTGCATACGCCCTCATTTTCAGGCGGATAACCTCCCTTGTAATATGTACTCTGGTATCTGGTCCGGTTCCATACCTCCTGCCTTGCTCCCAGCACAATATCAACCATATCATTAACACCATCGCTGTCGAGATCATTCTCGCATGTAACGGTATCTATTGTGATCTCACCCTTAAGAAAGTAAAAGGCATCCTGGAAAACATAATGATTATAGCAAAGTAAGGTTGCGAAACCAAACGCTATCAATATTGTTATGATAAATACAAGCCTCTTCATATTTCTACTCCGGTCGTAAATCTTCATATAATTAATATATGCTTATTTTTATTGGGGAACAACAGTAGAATTTATTTCTTCCAATTTTTTTGACTGACAGCAATAGCAACTAAAATACAAAAAATTGCAGCACCTATTGGAAGCCAAATAGCAAGATTCATTCAAATTCTCCTCTCAAATTTATTTATGTTATTCATCTTTTATTTCAAATAATCCTATTTTATAAAAGCTAGTCCCTAATACGTATCCCAGAACAATAGGAATAAATTCTGTAATTCTTCCTCTATATAATACTGCACTTATTTTGATAGGTATATAACATGCAAGTATAAGCAGTGTAAGATAAACTATACTAGGTGCACCTAGGAATAACAGCTTTGGAGTATTAATTCTCCATTTGCCTTTGATTTTAAATTGCTTAAATAAAAACTCAATTGACAAAACAAATCCAAACAAAATTAAATTAATGATTTTTCCTATTGCATACAGTATTGGATTATATGTAGCATTCATTTTTAATATCAACTCTATCTTATTAGTACATAATATAAATGCTATTATGAATAAAAGATAAAATAAATAAAAAAGTTTTTTCCTCACTTACTATATTCCCCCCTCATAACTATTATTAGGCTCAAATAATTTAATATATCTTTGTTTTATGATAATGAAAAAATAATCCCAAATAAAACATATCCTAATGGGAATAATATAAATATGATTCCTAAAATTATTGAGATTATATTTAATGATGGCTTTGATTCACTTTTTTGTGTTTTCATCTGCTTCATGTATATTTTATTCATTGCAAGGCCTGTTCCACCCATAATTATCAGACATACTCCTATAAAACAAATAAAAACAATAATAATTCCAATTATAGCTGCAATAAACGGTAGAAAAATTAAAAAACCCACCAGCTCACATCCCTTATAAATTATTCAAAATCAATACTCCTGCGATCAAATAACACAAAGTTATTATAATCCCCACCCACATATGTATGCCCGAGAGCAACCAATAACCAAATTTTATTTTTTTGTCAGATGTATCAAAACTTTTACTCCTCCTCATACCTCTATATCCTCGTATTACTGCAATAATAGACAAAAATAAAACCATCGCGAGAGCTAAAAGAATAAGTGTGTTTCCTAATGGTATCATTTTTTTCCTCCTTTTTGTAAAAGATTAATTATAAATAGCTACTTCTGTGTTCTTCTTGTTAAAACAAAATACAAAATCCCTGCTATTGCAATTAAAGCAAATACTATTTCTATAAAGCTTGAAGATTTTAGTTCAG
>CAYQCA010000287.1:0-4707 GCA_964415835.1 uncultured Clostridium sp.
AAAGCACCGCAAAGCTACTTTTTAAGCAGTGAGCGGTACTTCATCTTTTATACTTTCCTGGCTATTCTAGCTTGTCATTGAGCAATTCATTGAGAGGATGATCCATTTCACGCAGTCCTTCAATGATAAGTTTACAAATTTCAATTGCACCATTTAGTTGAAAATGAACATTGTCCTGCACTCCATTTGGATAATTGGAGCATTCACCGGGCTCAAAGCACAGAAATATGCTTTTTGTTTCTTCTTCTCCCAGTTTGTTAAATAAAAGCTGGCTCTTAGAAGTAATATCTATCAAAGGTACATCAAGTTCAGCGGAAAGCTCCACCATCGCTTTTGGATACTCCCCATGTGAAGGCATAAAACTGCCATCCCCATTAAAGCTCCTGCGTTCTACCGGAGTGAGCAATATAGGATGAGCACCAACCTTCCTTGCTTCCTCAATATATCTTGAAAGATATTTTGTGAACGTGGTAAAGGGCTCAGTATATCTGTTTGGATCCTCTTTTTTCTCGTCATTATGTCCGAACTGAATAAAAATATAATCCTGAGCTCTTAATTCCTTAACAGCTGCCTCCAGACGCCCTTCATCTATGAAGCTTTTTGTGCTCCTGCTTGGTGCGGCATGATTGCATATAATAACCTTCTCTGTGAAAAATCTATGTAAGATTTGTCCCCAACCAGTCCTTGGAGCTACCTCATCACCATAATTACTGGCTGTCGAATCTCCCACAATTACAATTTTTATTTTACCATCAGCTGCATCCAAACCCACATCTTTTGGTTCAAGGGGCCTGGCTATCATAAACTGTCCATTATATTCCTGAGCTCCGATGTCCTTTACTGCTTTCCTTAAATGGCGATTTATATCTTCGGTTACATAGCTAAATCCATCCACAGCATTTCCTATTGCAGGACTCGAGGACGATATCCTTTGGATTCCATCTTCCCTTATAAACAAAGGATCTACTACCCAGGCATCTTCTTCCAGCATATTCGTATTTGAGACAATAGCAGTCTCTTTGGTGAAAACAAGGTTTCCTTTAAAAATGGTAGTTCTGGAATCTGTATAGTCATGCAGTAGATACCCGGTGCTTCCGGTTACAATATTGTTGGCAATTATACAATCCTCGGGATCATATATATACCTTTTCCCAATTTGGATACTCTCTGCACAATCAATAATTGTATTAAAACAAACCTCTATACGCCTTGGTGTCCATGCAGCTGTGAGCTTTCCGATAGTATGGGCATTGCCCTTGTCAATTTGCACGGCACAATCCGTCAAGCCTTCCATATAGTTGTTGTAAATCCTGTGATCGTTTCCATATACCCGAATCCCACCTTCATCAGGTCTTCGGTCAAAAGCAATAAAATAATTGCCATATACGTTGCTTCTGTCGCCATGTCTTAAAACAACCTGGCCCCGGGAATTTCTGAAGGTATTGTATCGCACCTTGGTATCGCAAGCCTTTATGGAGATAATTTCAGGTTCTCCGCTGCAATCCTCAAAAAGGTTATATTGGATAACAGAAAAGGAACTGGTTGGCGATAACCTGCTGAGCCCAATTCTTACTGTTTCTTTACCATTGTCTATTTTAGGTGTGTTATCTTTAAAATAATTATATTCAATTAAGTCATATTGGCTTACCTGAGAAAGCCCCCCTGTAATGTCCAGTATAAGTCCGCTTTTATGCTTACCCTCAAAAAGATTTCTATCAATTCGGTTATGGTGGCTGTCCTCGCCACTTATTAACACATAAGTGGTCTTTTCCGATATTTCTCTCACCTGAAAATGGCATCGCGTAATGCGCATATTATTACACCCTTTAAACCATAGAACATTCGTAATGTCATCCGGATATTTCATTCCGGAAGCAGTTATTTTCAAACCCTCAAGAATAATATGAGAGCAGTTTTCGAAGTAAAGGCCGCTTTGGCCACCGATTTCCGCCATACCATTATTAGCTGCTATAATCCTTACAGCCGCCTCAGGTGTACCTTTCTTATTTTGAATCGGTTCAAAATCGTCGGTATATAGACCATTATTTAGAATAATGGTGTCTCCAGGTTGAACTTCCGTTAATGCATGGTTTAATTCCGATGTGTTATTCACATATCTGATTCTTTTTACCGATGTTATATTTATATACGAATTTAATTCTGCCATTTTTCATTTTCATCCCCGTTTCTGTAATATTACACATGACTATTCACTTTTCAGAGGAATCACCATGTTCCACGTGTTCGATGCATATGTAAATCCCCCGCTTCCGTCAGCAGTTGCGAAAAACATGTGAGTCGGTCTGCCATCATTAAAAAGTATGAAGGGTCTTTCAAGGCTGCCCATGACCTCTTCTTTTCCGTCATCCCATCTCACCTTCCTCGAATAGGCAAGTCTGCCTTCAAATACTCGCCAGTTAAGCCCATCCCTTGAGAATGCATGTATACCGCCATGCGCTTCGCCGCATACATTGCCTTCCATATCCTTGGCTATTAGTTCATAACCTTCTGAAGTTTTCCATATAAAGGGATCCTCTACATGAATTTTTTCAGGAAACAGAGTTTCATTTTTTAGAACTCTGTATTTTCCCATAAAATTATCAGCAAATGCAGCACCAATGGTCATCCTTCCGTGGATATTGCCTTCATATCTGCGTGCTTTATAAATAAGCAGCACTGATCCATCCTTATGAATACACGGGGCTGGGTTGGAAGTAAGAAAACTGTCAAAGCTGCCCGGACGTGTCGGAAGTATGGGTTCATCCAGCCTTATCCACGGGCCAAATACACTTTTTGCCGTGGCGATCCCTACTCTTTTGTTGCTGCGGGCGACAATGCATCTGGGATCTTCAAGTCCATATTTTTCTCCGGGCTGAACATCTTCAAACGGATGTGTAGAACCTGTATAATATAGAATATATGAACCGTTGTACCTCAAAATATGCGGGTTATGCGTGCATCTGCCATCCCAGTATTGTGCTCCTCTCGCTGGAAGAACAACCTCTTGAAATTCATAGGGTCCCTCTGGTGTGTCAGATACAGCTCTTACAATTTCCGAGGCTACAAGCCATCCGGGATGCATCGGAAGATATTTTGGCCACCTGGATGCGAACATGTGGAAACGGCCATCTTCCCCCTTTACTACTGAGCCACACCAAACCCAGTAGCTGCACATTCGAAAGCCTCCTGTTCGTGGAGCGGGAAGCATCATATCATTAAAGCTCTTCTCTGAATGTAAATTCATTAGGATACCTCCTATTAACATTGACACGTTCTACCAGTAGAGTTTCCAATCCTTCAGTACCCTTACCATTGCTTCAAAGTAGTAATAGTCGCCGAAAATCAAGGGCTCATCTACGTTGCTGCTGTATGGCTTTGAACCCACAGCGTGCAATAGCACCGCATTGGATTCAGGAAGGTTTTTACTTGTATAGTTTTCAGTCAGAGATTTCAAAATCTTCAGCGCTGCGTTCTCATATAGTCTTTTAGAATTATCCGAAAGGGGAAGATGTTTTGATAACTCAAGAAAGCCACATGCAGCAATTGCGGCGGCAGAGCTGTCTCGCTCCTCCGTTCCGTCAGTAAATATCAGATCCCAGTAGCAAACATCATCCTCAGAAAGCCTGTTTAAAAAATAATTTCCAAGCTTTTTTGCAAGCTCAATAAAGTGGTAGTCACCTGTATAGATATAGCTCAGTGTAAAGCCGTAAATTCCCCATGCCTGCCCTCTTGACCAGCAGGAATTATCTGCATACCCTTGGCCTGTTTTCCCATACTTTGGCTCTCCGGTCTCCACATCCATAAAATATGTGTGAAAGCTTGAGGCATCCTCCCGCACAATATATTTTGCCGCCTGATTTACGTGATTTCGTGCAATCTCACTGTAAACAGTATTTCCGGTAACCTCAGAAGCCCAATATAATAATGGCAGGTTCATATTACAGTCAATAATCATTCTCCCCTGTTCTTCGGGGTTATTCAGATCACCCCATGCCTGGATGATTCCAGCTTTTTTATGATAACGGGTAATCAGATAGTCAGCCGCTCTGACAGCAATTTCTTTTGCCTCTTGATCTCCTGTCAGCTTGTGGTCTGCTACACAGGACAATGAGTAGAGAAAACCTAGATCATGATTGTCTACTTTGATTCTCTCGTCAATTCTTCTCTTAAAATTCTGGGTGTGTTTTTTTGCCACCTGTATGTATTTTGACTCTCCTGTAATCTCATAAGCCAGCCACAGCATACCTGTCCAGAAGGACGAAGTCCAGAGGACATTGTCTATTTGTCCATATCTTTGGTTTCTGCCATAATCCGGAAAATAATCAGTGAAGTACTCCAGATTTTCCTCTATTTTTCCAATAATAAAAGCTACTGCCTTTTCCGCATATATTCTGTCGAAGTCAGGTTCAACAAAGTATTTCTCCTTGTTTTTCAGTTCTTCATATTTTACATCTTTCATTATTCGCTACCCCCATTATGTATTGAATACCACTCTGACAATCTCTTGTGCTAGCCCTTGATGGCACCTATCATTACCCCTTTCATAAAGTATTTCTGCAAAAATGGATACAAGCAGAGAATTGGTACTGTAGCTGCCATTATTGTGGCATATTTTACTGTCTCAGATATCTGCGCAACATCTGCCGCATTAGCTCCTCCAGTCATAGCGTTCATATCATTTTGTATGAGAATTTCTCTTAATACCAG
>CAYQCA010000288.1:0-4642 GCA_964415835.1 uncultured Clostridium sp.
TTTGAATACGATCAACAATATATTTATCCTTATATTCCTGAGTTGTTTTCAATTTCTTAATTGAGCCGACAAATTTATCGCTGAGCATTCTTTTATCTATTATATACGGGATAGAACCATAGTTTATTTTATATATCTCTTTTATTCCGTCCAATTCATCAATACCCTTTATAATGTTCTCATTCAAATAAGGGCTATCATTTAGATGCTGTGTCGAAAATGTTCCTTCAATTTTAATTGTACTTGATATAATCTTATTACTTTCAAATAGAATATCAATAAAGTTTGAGAAAAATACAAACATGATAAGCGATACCATTAGTGATATACAGGTTATATAGAACCTTTTTTTGCTTCTCTTGATATTTTTGTAAGCAACCTGCCCTTCAAATTTAAAGACCAGCTTGGCCCAAAATCCGCCACTTCTTCTCTTTACCTTATCTCCCTTAACCACCATCGTCCCTCGGATGGCATCTATCGGTGATACCTTTGAAGCAGTCCTGGCCGGAAAAAAAGCTGACGCAAACACCGTAAATAGACCCAGTGCCGCTGCTGCTATAATAACCTGAGGGTAAAAGCCTATTTTAAAGGCTCCAAGGAAGCCTTCCATAAAAAGATTAAAGGTAATCATTATGCCTGTAAAGCCAGTTATAATTCCAATAGGTATAGATATTAAACTCATTATCGCAGCTTCTTTAAGTACCAACCTCCTGATCTGGGATTTTGTAGCTCCTATACTTCGAAGTATGCCAAAATGTTTAATCCTCTCCATCACAGATATATTGAAAGCATTATAAATTACCACAATGGTACAAAGAACAACAAAACCCGCTATTATCCCGAATATAATATCAAGATCATTGTTTTTTCTTTTATCAGGACCCTCCCCCAACAAATATAAAAGACTGCTGTTGGGATCCAGTTTGATACCGTTTGACTTGGCTATCTTCATAGCAACGTCGACTTTATTTTCATTTTGTTTAATATTTGCAAAGTATTCATATTCTCTTGTATCAGCAGAAGTCTTAATGTCCAAATAACTGATTGCCCAATTTGTAATCTCACTGCTCTCATAAGAACCAACCACTTTGTATTGTTTTTGGACTGTTTCCTTTGCGGATGAAAATTCCCCCGATAAGACATCTCCTATTTTTTTATCCTTTAAAATTGCATAAAACTTTTTATCGACTATTATTTCAGTATCATTCTCCGGAAGCCTGCCTTCTACTATATTGACCATGAATATTTCCTTAAATGCTTTTGCATCATAGCTCTTAATGTTTAATTCTTTTAAAGATTCCGTCAGCAAATCATTTTTTATGCTGAGAGTACCTTCTTTTAATTGTACACCACCATTTTTTATCTCAGCATTATTTTCAAGAACACTTACCTTAACCTTATCCATTTCATAAAAACGTATTTCATAATCGCCTTTTTGACTTTTTACCCTATCTATCTCACTGTTTATTCCACTGTAATAAATGCTGCCAATACAGGTAAACATTGCAATGGCTACAATTATTCCGATAAGCGTTAATATTGTTCTTCCCCTATGCTGCTTTAAATATCTTGCAGTTAGTGCTGAATAGTTTTGCATTATCTCACCACCTCATCAGAAGATATCCTTCCGTCAACTATATTTATTATTCTGTCAGCCATACTTGCTATGTTCATATCATGAGAAATTAAAATCAATGTCTGATTATATTTTTTTGCGGAATATTTCAATAGCTCTAAAACTTCCCTCGAATTCTTTGTGTCAAGATTCCCTGTAGGCTCATCTGCCAGAATAATGGATGGCTTATTTGCCAGTGCCCTGCCTATGGATACCCTTTGTTGCTGTCCTCCCGATAGTTCAGAAGGAAGGTGCTTTCTCCTGTCTTTTAAATCCAGTATTGTTAAAAGCTCATCGATATACTTTTTATCTTCTTTACGATTATCAAGGAGAAGCGGCATTAGAATATTCTCTTCAGCCGACAGCACAGGAATAAGGTTATATGCCTGAAAAACAAATCCCACCTTCCTTCTTCTGAGTATTGATAAATCTCTTTCTTTAAGGCTATATATATCCATATCATCAATAAATACGTTACCTGAAGTCGGCTTGTCAACGCCACCCAAAAGATGGAGCAAGGTACTTTTGCCGGAACCGCTTGGTCCGACAATAGCTACAAATTCTCCTTTTCTTACACTAAAACTTATATCATTAACAGCTACAACTTCATTCTGACCTTTACCATACTTTTTTGTCAGATTTTCAATTCTTAGAACTTCCATGTTTGTATAACCTCCTGATTATTTATCTTATTATTTCTGCACTCTCGAGTTATGCGATTTTATATAATGATTATACGAATTAAAACTTACGATTACATGAATTCTAAAATTACAATAATGTAAGGTTGCCTGTATTTATTTTCTATACTTGTAAATAATACTTTTAATGTAAATATAAATCTGTATACCTATTGGAGACGAATAAATGTATAAAGGTAGAAAAAGCAGAGACTTAAAGGTTAATGGATCACAAAATGATCAACAAAACAAAGTATATGCTCTTAACAAATCATTAGAAGATAATATCTCTATTTTAAAAGAACTTTTTAAGAATGATGATACATTTATTGTCAGACGTTTTGAAAATGAGCAGGATAGTGATATTAAGTGCTGTATTCTATTTATTGATGGCATGGTTAACGCTGAAATCGTTAATAATAATATAATAAAACCAATTGTATTAAGTACTTCTATTAGGAATAACAGGAATATACTCGATAACGTCATGTACCACGTGTTAGTCCCGAATAGTGTTGAAAAGACTTCCGAAATCAATAAAATTATAGAAGCAATTGTCAGAGGCGATACTGTTTTTTTTACAGAGGGTTCAAATGAAGCATTAACTATCAGTTCAAAAGGCTGGCAAACCAGAACAATTACTGAGCCAGAATCAGAGAAGCTTATTCGCGGTCCAAAGGAAGGCTTTACAGAATCTCTGTCTATGAATCTTACTATGGTAAGAAGGAAGCTGGCTACAAATAATTTGAAGTTTAAATACCGATCTTTAGGTGTACAGTCAAACACAAAGATTTGCGTATGCTATATCGAAGGTATTGCAAATGAGAAAATTCTAAATGAGCTTAACAAAAGACTTGATACTATAAATGTAGATGGAATTATTGAATCAGGTATAATACAAGAACATATTAAAGATTCACCATTGACCCCCTTAAAAACAGTTGGAAGTACCGAAAGACCCGACGTCGTCGCAGCAAAATTATTAGAAGGGCGCATAGCAATTATCGTAGATGGCACTCCTGTTGCTCTGACAGTGCCTTATATATTTATCGAATATTTTCAATCAAATGAGGATTATTATATAAATTTTTATTTTTCCTCTATTAACAGGTTGATAAGGATACTTAGTTTTATCTTAACAATCTCTCTTCCTGCTGTTTTTGTTGCATTAACAACCTTTCATCAGGAAATGGTACCTACTTCATTAATCAGGAGTATATCGGCAGCCAGACAGGATATACCTTTCCCAACAGTTGTGGAGGTCATCGGACTTTTGCTAACCTTTGAAATACTGAGAGAATCCGGAACACGTATGCCTACAAATATCGGTCAAGCTCTGAGTATAGTGGGGGCCTTGGTATTAGGGCAAGCATCTGTTGAAGCCAGGTTGATCAGTGCACCTGTTGTTATTGTAGTAGCTCTAACAGCAATTACAGGGCTTACTATGCCAAGATTCAAAGGTATTGAAATAATCATGAGGTTTTTACTGATATTATTATCGGCATTTATTGGCTTGTATGGCTATATTTTTGGTTTAATAGGGCTGTTGATTCATTTATTTTCATTGAGATCCTTTGGAGTTCCGTATATGTTAACCTTAACAAGTTTTAGACCGCAGGATATAAAGGATACGGCAATCCGTGCACCCTGGATTTACATGAAGTACCGGCCAAAATTTATTGCACCCAATAATCGAGTCAAAAATAGTTCTGGAGGCCAAAAACAATGAAATCATCCAAAATTTTTCTGATGCTATGTATTGTATTATCAATCGGAATATGTTTATGTGGGTGCTGGAACTATACTGATATCGAAAAGTTTGCTATTGTGTCTGGTTTTGCTATAGACAAAAACGAACAGGGAGATAAATATGTAGTTACTGTGGAAGTTGTAAACTTTGAAATGTCAGGTAAAGAGGCCAAGCAGACTTCAAATTATGTCGAATCCGAGGGTAGAACTATATTTGATGCTATCAGAAATGTTATTAATCTTACCGGTAAAAAACTATATTGGGCTCATGCCAGAATACTTATAATAAATCAGGATATGGCAAAAGAAGGGATTACGCCGATACTTGATTTCATTTCCAGGGATCCGGAAATGAGAGAGTCAATGTATGTTTTAGTTTCTATAGAAAAAACAGCGAAAGAAGTGTTAAAGCAAGAAATGCTAATATCGCAAACCAGTTCAGCCAACATTGAATACATGGTGACCGGTCAAAAAAAATTAGGGAAAGCTCCTCAAATGCAAGTTTATAAAATAGTTGCCTTATTAGGAGAAAAAGGCGTTTCCTTTTCATTACCGGTTATAGGTTTAGAACAAAATTCCGGTAAGCGAACCTCTGTAC
>CAYQCA010000289.1:0-4610 GCA_964415835.1 uncultured Clostridium sp.
GTTATATTAACCCTGATTTCTTAAGCAGCTTCTGTACCATAACTGCAACCTCTGCTCTGGTTACAGGGGCTTTTGGTGAAAGCGTTTGCTTGCCTGTCCCTACCACAATACCTGCTTTTATACAGCTTGCAACACTCTCCTTAGCATAATTGGAAACTAATACACCATCTGTATAATTTGAAAGCAATTCGTTCACTTCGCTGTCACTTATGCTTACATCAAGCCCTGTAATTTTCATTGCTTGTGTTAGTATTGTCATAGCCTGCTCGCGAGTGATAGTATCATTCGGACCGAATGTTGTAGCATTATATCCGGCTATAAGCCCATATTCTGAAGCTGTATCTACATAACCGTTAAACCAGTCAATTAAACCAACATCATTAAATTTGCTATCACTTGTTCCCTGTGCAAGTCCCATCGCACGCACAACTATTGTAGCAAATTCTGCACGGGTGATAGCTTCATTTGGTTTATAATTTCCGTTTCCAGTACCACTTACAACCATTCTAGAACCCATATCATTAACAGCATCCTCTGCCCAATGATTTACTACATCCAAAAATTCAAGTGGATTCCAGATGACAGAATAGGTACTGTTGGTCAAGCTATTAATCTTTGCATAGTATTTTCCACCAATCTTTATTACCTGAGTTGGAACGTGTCGGAAGGTTCCATCTGAGTTCAGAACAATACCCGTTGTTATCTTCTTGTGGTCTATTCCTTCAGGTATTGCAACTATACGCTCAACATAACTGTTGAATTTGCTAACCTCAACGGTTTTACTGCCGCTTGTGCAAGTAATCTCGAATTCTACAGGCTTAACAACAACTATATAATTATTTTTGTTGGCTGTATCTTCTATTATCTTAGCGGTGTCTTCTGAAGGTTCTTCAATCTTGACTCTTACCTTGATGTCTTTTAGTTCAACCTGAGAGCCAATCTGTGCTGATACATCCTCAATATTAATTTCGGCTGCAGGCAGTGTATATGTAACCGTTTCAGTCTTAATTTCCAACACTGCTTCCCTCTTCTCCATATTTTTGACAGTCTGTCCATTCAGTTCCCCAACAACCACATCTGAAACTGCTTTAACAGGAAGAGTTACTATCGTTTTTTCACCACTTGAAGCTAAAATTTTGTTCAATTTTGTATCATCAACTGTTATAGTCGTGATAGTCTGATTCCCTGTTTTTTGAGTATTGGCAGTACCTGCATCCTGCTTCTGTCCGTTGACCTCGACTACCAAGTCAGATGATCCGGTGCTTACAGTAGTAACAGCGGCTGTCCTGCTGGCAACGGTCGTATATAACGATTCGTTTCCTGCTTCGTCTTTTACCAACACAACGAAGAAATAATCAGTGCTCGGATTCAGCCCTGTAACCGTATAAGTTGAAATATCGGCGGTCCAGTCTTGGGCCTGTGTTGCACTTTCAGCAGCATTAACTGTAGTAATGTTACTTGTGGAATAAACCACCTTGTACTTCAGGTCTGCCTGGGCAGTAACTGTATCCGCTGCCTTCTCCCATGTAAGTTTTGCAGAACTGGTAGTTAAGTCACTTACTGTTATCGCACCCACAGCAAGTGTCGGCGAAGTTGTATCAACCAAGACATTAGATAAACCACCTACGCTATTAAGCGTTAATGTGGCAGCATTGCCCAACTCGTCTAAAATTGTTCCGTTATTCATAGTCAAGGCGCCGAGAGTTATGCCATCCGTATCCATCTGTCCGTCAATTACGGTATATGTAAATTTCAGTGTTGTTGAGTCGCTACCTGCTGTATAATTTGCGTATACTGTTGAACCACCTATTGTAAGTGAAATACTAGGAGTACCGGCAGTCGTATCTACAATCACGGTCTCATCAAAAGTAACGTCAAAATCTAGTGTTGCTCCAGCCATATATTTGCCATTGCTTGGTACTGCGACCGAGACTACCACTGGACTCTTTGTATCAATGGTGTAATTGTTAGAATCTACTGTTCCACTTCCTGCATTTCCCGCTGCGTCAGCTACACCGTTCTTATCCAGGGTTATAATATTTGTTGTATCTTCAATATCAGCTGTTGGTGTAAATGTAGCTGTCCAGGTTGTGCCGCCATCTGCTGAACTGACTGTACTCAAAACTCCGTTTGCTGCAGTCAAGTCCGCATTGGTAAACCCGGTGACTGCCTCGGAGAAGGTTATGGTTACCAGTGAGGTTTCTCCTGCTGCTAAAGCTGTATCACTGACCACAATTGCTGCTGTCGGGCGTTTTGTATCAATAGCATAATTATTTGAATTCGCCGTTCCGATGCCAGCATTTCCGACGCCGTTCGCAACGCCTGTTTGATCAAGCGTTATGACATTCGTCGTGTCTTCAATATCAGCAGTAGGAGTAAATGTAGCTGTCCAAGTAATCCCACCGTCTACGGTACTAACAAGACCCAGATTTCCGTTTACTACAGTCAAATCTTCTTTGGTTAACCCGGTTACTGCCTCAGAGAAGATTATGGTTACCAGCGAGGTTTCTCCAACAGCTAAAGCTGTATCACTAACCACAATTGATGCTGTCGGACATTTTGTATCAATAGCGTAATTGTTTGAATCTACAATTCCACTGCCCGTATTTCCAGAAAGGTCTGCTACACCAGCTTGATTCAAGGTCATTATGTTGGTTGCGTCTGCAATATCAGACGTTGGTGTAAATGTCGCTGTCCAAGTTATCCCGCCATCTGCCGTGCTGACTTCACTCAACGTTCCGTTTGCTACAGTCAAGTCCGCATTAGTTAACCCGGTGACAGCCTCGGAGAAGGTTATGGTTACAAGTGATGTTTCTCCTGCAGCTAAAGCAGTATCGCTAACAACAATTGCTGCTGCCGGACTCTTTGTATCAATGGCGTAATTGTTCGAATCTACCGTTCCACTTCCTGCATTTCCCGAAGCGTCAGTTACACCGGTCTTATCCAGGGTTATAATATTTGTCATATCTTCAATATCGGCAGCAGGAGTAAAGGTCGCTGTCCAAGTTATTCCACCGTCAGACGTGCTAACTACACCCAACGTTCCGTTTGCTACAGTCAAGCCTGCATTTGTGAGGCCTGTGACTGCTTCGGAGAATGCTATGGTTACCAGTGAGGTTTCACCTGCACGTAATGAAACATCGCTGACCGCAATTGTCGCTGTCGGACGTTTTGTATCAATAACATAATTATTTGAATTCGCCGTTCCGATGCCGACATTTCCGACACCGTTGGCTACGCCTGTCTGGTCAAGTGTTATGATATTGGTCGTGTCTTCAATATCAGCAGTAGGAGTAAATGTTGCTGTCCAGGTTATACCACCGTCTAGAGAGCTAACAGGGCTCAGATTTCCATTTGCTACACTCAAGTCGGCATTGGTAAATCCAGTAACAGCTTCTGAGAAGGTTATGGTTACAAGTGAGGTTTCTCCTGCGACTAAAGCTGTATCACTAACCACAATTGCTGCTGTAGGACGCTTTGTATCAATGGCATAATTGTTTGAATCTACTAATCCACTGCCTGCATTTCCTGCAGTATCAGCAACATTTGCTTGATTCAAGGATATTATATTGGTTGCGTCTACAATATCAGACGTTGGTGTAAATGTAGCTGTCCAAGTTGTCCCGCCGTCTGCTGAACTAACAGCGCTCAGAATTCCGTTTGCTACATTCAAATCGGTATTATCGAACCCTGTGACTGCCTCAGAGAAGGTTATGGTTACAAGCGAGGTTTCTCCTGCAGCTAAAGCAGTATCGCTAACAACAATTGCTGCTGTCGGACGCTTTGTATCAATAGCGTAATTGTTTGAATTTGCTGTACCGGTACCTGCATTTCCCGCTTCGTCAGTTACACCGCTCTTATCCAGGGTTATAATATTTGTCGTATCTTCAATATCAGCAGTAGGAGTAAATGTAGCTGTCCAAGTTTTGCCGCCGTCTATTGAACTAACAGCACTCAACGTTCCGTTTGCTACAGTCAAGTCGGCATTGGTGAGGCCGGTGACTACTTCGGAGAAGGTTATGGTTACAAGTGAGGTTTCACCTGCACTTAAAGAGGCATCGCTGACTGCAATTGTTGCTGTTGGTGCGGTCGTGTCCAGAACATATTCCTGACTTAAAACTGTGCCATCGTTGCCTGCAGTGTCTGCTACCTTGAGCTTAAGGGTATTGCTGCCTGATAAGGTTACTCCACTCCATGTGAGTGTAGTAACAGAGACTTTGCTGGTTATATCTGTCCAGGTAAACCCATTGTCAAGCGAGCCATAGACTTTTTCTCCAGCGCTGAGAGGGCTGCTCAGTGCTGCACTGATTGTTTGCGCTGCTGTGTTTGTGACAAAATCGTTGTTGCTGCTTCCTGTATCTGCTGAAAGCGCATGCCCGCTGAATGTAATAATCGGTGCAGTTGTGTCCAGAATATATGCCTGACTTAAAACTGTGCCGTCGTTGCCTGCAACGTCTACAACCTTGAGCTTTAGGGTATTGCTGCCTGATAAGGTTACTCCATCCCAGGTGAGTGTAGTAACAGAGACTTTGCTGGTTATATCTGTCCATGTAGCCCCATTGTCAAGCGAGCCATAGACTTTTTCTCCAGCGCTGAGAGGGCTGCTCAGT
>CAYQCA010000290.1:0-4577 GCA_964415835.1 uncultured Clostridium sp.
ATCATTTTTGATTATAATTCTTTACTTTAAAGCATCCTTGGATACCAAAGCTCCATAAACCCTCCAATTTTCACCGTCTTTTACTATTATAAACCAGTCATCCGCCTCAATTGTAATAGAAAATACTTTTAAAACCTCATGAAGATTAACAATGAAGGTACTTGGAACATCATCTTTTTTACCTACTGCATATATTTCTTCCTTTGTTACATCCAGTGATATACTCCTACCGCCAGATATTCCATCATTGTATTTTTTACCGACTGATATAAAACTAACATTGCATACATAATTTTTTCTAGATATCTAATACAACAAAATCCAGAAACGTCTATGCTATCAGGCATTTCTGGATTTTTATTAACAATTGCTATTCTTCATCTGGAGAGTAACTTATGGCTTATCTATGTTACATCCAGTTTTTTGGTTTTTTCCAGCCTCATTCTTTAATAGGAGATAATTAGACACATAGTATATGGTTATAGTACAAATTGCTGCCGCTATTACTAACATGTATACTCCAATGGTTCCAAGATTAGGATTGCTATATGAATTATAATAGAATATACTACTATTGGAAATATAAATAAGTATTCCGAATTGAATTATACCAGAAGTCAGTCCTCCCCAAAATACATTTGTTCTATCTTTATAATATTTTTTGAATAAGAGTATATTGATTCCCACCGCCGAAACAGCCATTACAAGAGATATTATATTTACTATATTTTCGTTATACTTATCCATTACAATATAAATAATTTTAAATATTACTATTCCATAGAATAAACCTAATGAAATCAGCGAACTTATAAAAGTAGTAAGCTTGATTTTATTTTGGCAATTCAATAGCTTTTGGCTCATATTTTTATCATTGATAACGTAGTAAACATATAGATTTGCAATAATAGCTGTTAATATTATCAAATAGCCAATGTATGAGCACCAGTAGTCAATATATAAATTTTTGCGATTAATATTGTAAGTAATATTATTCATAGCTTTAAAACCAATAAGTTCAGTAATAATATCCACAAAAAGAAGGATTATTGTAATTCCAATTAACAGCTTACTATGTTTGACTCTATAGTATATCTCATCTTTTTGGCGTTTAAACTCCCAGTATCTTTGTATTCTTTCTTGAGAGGTTCTGTATTTATTCAATGCAAAACAATAGAAAACTGCTCCACCTATTCCAATGGCCGCTGCTACAAGAACACTATACCTATAGCCTACAGCACTAACCAATATACCTATTACAATAACTAAAAATGAAATAACCGTATTCTGAAAAAATCTATTACCCGCATCCTCCAATAAACAAACATATGCATAATACTTCTCCTGCTCATTTTCACCTTCAGGTACTACATCCTGTCGCTTACCGCCCAGTAACTCATCGACCGTTATCTCCAATATACTTGCTAATTGAGGAAGAATTGTAACCTCCGGATAGCTCTCTCCTCTTTCCCATTTTGAGACAGCTTTATCTGATACATTCAAATAATTAGCTAAATCTTTTTGTGTCATGTTCTTCACTTTACGTAATTCACATATTAACTTTCCTGTTTCTATATTTGCCATTTATTGTCCCCTCCTTTTCATGCCTAAAGTATTGCACATAGTTTGTAAACCAACAACCGATTTGTTATTGAATCTACTCTACCAAGGGTAGAATTGGCTCTGTACCTGGGTTATTTTAATTATTTTATACTTTAAAAGTAGTTATCTAGTCTATATGCCAAAGAAAGAGTACTCCCCATTTTTCTCCCTTGATACAAAAGGAATACTTTTAAGAGCATTCTTAGAGTTATCAATAACTCCCTGCAGAATTACTCTCGTGAGATCCGGAACGTCGGGAGATTTAACAGCTTCATGTATGTCCATAAAAAGAGCCTCACTGTTTTCCCTGTTATCAGAATTTGGAGTTCCAGATACATAGTCCATTAAAAACACTGCGTACCAATCCTTAAGATTAAAGCGAACACCTACTAATCTAGTAGGTATGGCAACAACAGTTGTCTCCTCTAAGACCTCTCGGCACAATGCATCCTGCGGAGTTTCCTTAATTTTTACATAGCCGCCAGGAATAATAAGCTTACCCTTTCCTGCTCCGTAGGTATGTCTTACCAACAATACTTCATTTTCCTTCAGAACTATTCCACCAACAGATTGGCACCAGTTTGTATTTTCTTCGCGATTTATATTCAAAATAAGCCTCCATAATTATTAATTTATTAAATAAACTTGCTTTTTACAAAAAAAATATAGCACGAAAATTCATAGTATGCAAACCAAATTCTGAAGGCTATATACTTGTTAAGAGTCTAAATACTTGAATCTGTGTTTGTAAAAACAACAAGTCCTTTTAAAATATAATTTAATTATAAAAAATCCAGAAACACCTATTAGTCTGATATTCCTGGATTTTATATTTTTTATATCTCATGCTTATTCCTTAAGCACTGAATAAAGCAACAAATTAATATCAGAAATTATATTGGGAAACTCCGATATTACCCCTGAAAAACCTCCCTGTATCACCGGATTTTTTCCAGGCTATCAAAATCATTTTGAATACTATCCCAAACAGGCTTGTCAAATTCTTCGTGCTCAAGGATAAAATATTCAGCAAAAGTCGATGCATTCTTAATTTTTTGCATATCCAGCACACCGTCTCCAATATCTACGTTAGTTCTATTAGCATCCATTTGCTTAATATGAATCAGCTCAGCTTTTCTTCCGCATTTTTTGATATACTCTATGGGATCAACACCGGCGTATGCAATCCAGAATACATCCAGTTCCAGAATAACATTGTCGTTTGTATTTTCCGCGATGATATCCAGGGGATATTTTCCGTTTATCTTTATAAATTCATGAGCGTGGTTGTGGTAGCCGACTTTTAAATTTCCCCTTGCGGCCTTATCCCCTGCCTCGTTCAGCAGACATACCAGCCGATCAATCTCATCCATGGTATCGACCTTTGCATATGGGCATATGATATACCTTGATCCGATGGCTTTATTAAATGCCAGTTCGTTTTCAAAAGCTTCTTCAAAGGTCTCTATCCCACAGTGAGTACCAACAGAATATAATTGATTCTCTTTTAAAAGCGCAGATACTTCATCGGCCGACAATCCTCCATATCCGGCAAATTCCACTCCTCTGAATCCCATTTTCCCTACTTTATGAATTGCTTTCTTAAAATCTTTCTCTGTTTCCGATTTAATTGAATAGAGCTGTAAAGATATCTCCATTGCCTGTCACCCTCCATACTTTGATTCTTTTTCAGGTCATACAATTTCCTTCTTCCCGCTATTCTGCGACTTATACGCTGCTTCCATCATTCTTGTTAAAAGGATGGCTTCCTCAATACCGAAAGCAACACCTGCTTTTTCTTCCCCATTCGCCCATAAAACCAGCGGTGACGGCAGTGATTCTGGTAAATCCTCCACAGTCACCCATTTTCCGTCGGTCTCGGCATTAGCATACATTACACCGTCACGGATTAGCAGACTTCCCAGTGTTCCGCTTATTTCAAGGCTTTCTGGTGTATATACCGATACAAAGCCTGTTTCGGATACACCAATGATACCTTTGTCGAATTCGATAACTGAAACCGCATTATCCTCCACACCATGACCTGTGATGTCAGTAAACGTGGATTGAATGGTCCTTGGCGTTCCTAAAAGCCAGCTGAGAAGATACATAGGATGAGCTCCGAGATCAATCATCGCACCTCCACCGCATTGCTCCTTGTTATAGAAGTGAAGTGGCAGCCAGTTTCCGATGCTTCCGTTATGGACATTGCGCATTCTCGCATACGTTAACCGCCCTAATGCACCACTTTCTATCATCTTTTTTGCAAACAGATAGGCGCCGTTGCACTTTTTTACTAATGACAGGACGATATCGGTATTTTTTTCAGTTAAGGCTTCCTTTATTTCCATGCAATCCTGCGTAGTCAGGGCAAGCACTTTTTCACTGAATACTTTTTTCCCGGCATGGATTGCTTTTAATATGATTTCTTTGTGGGCTGAAGTAGCGGAAGTTATTACAACACCTTCTATTGAAGGGTCCTTTAGGAGTTCATCATAGTCCTCATAAAAAGTCACCCCAAACCGTTCTGCATATTCTTTTCCCCGTCCAGGGTCTTCATCCCAGATCGCAGTAACCTTGCTGCTTGTCCTTTTTATGATTTCTTGTGTATAACCTTCGGCATGAACATGCCAATAGCTGATTATTGCTATATTCATTATTTCTGCTCCTCCTTTCTATTCAAAATATACTGGCTGTCCAGTTTGGGCCGAGGTGTAAATTGCCTCTAAAATTTCAGATACAACACATGCTTGTTCCGGCTTTACCACAACCTCAGTACCATTTTTTACCGCATCTATCCAGCGTCTTGCTTCTATATCCCCGGGGTTATTGGAAACTCCTTCGTAGAATGCAACACCACCTGATGACAAATCAGGTTTTATTTCTATCAATCGGTTAAATTCTCCTTTATTTACTGTCACACCGTTCTTTATCTGAGCACCCGCATCTGTTCCGCAAAGAACTGTACTTCCTTC
>CAYQCA010000291.1:0-4564 GCA_964415835.1 uncultured Clostridium sp.
TGATATTACAAAGCTTACGGAGGTGCTTCAAAAACTGGAGCTTGTATAAATTAGTCGATTTTGCTTTTGTAAACGAAATAAAGGGACAGCTTAAAGAGTTGTCCCTTTGGAATTCAAAATTTTTAAACAATATCAACAATACTTTTGACAATCAGACTAGCCTCAAATTCCTGGGGGGTTACCTGCTTTGACAGAGAACTCTTCATAACGGAAAGCTGTCTGGCTGAGCCTTTTGTCAGATCAAGGCAGTTATCACTGAAAATACAATCGTTATCCTTTAGATCCAGCCACACATACTTTGCAAGTTCATCTGCGCTTATATTTATTATATATTTGTCGCCCGAGTCAAGAACTTCAGTTATTAACTGTGGCTTGATAAAATTAAAATGTTTGGGTTTGACAAATAATATAGTTCCTTCACTCAAATTCCTGCCGTCCTTAATCAGAGAATATTCAAAATATGTATTTCGCTTATCCTCTTTTGACATCAAGTTAGCTGAAAAATCCAGTTCATCAAAATACTCTGCACTCAGCGAAGGGACGTTGACATCAAAGGAATCCTCTTTTATAACACCGTCTATATTTTTCACAAGCCTCCATTTAATTGTTCCACTAAAAGCAGACATGGTTTCATTGGATATGTTTAGCCTGATCTTAGGTCCTTCATCACATGCTGAAAGTAGTACCGATGCGAAAAATCTTTTTGCGTAGTAATGGAGGGCCTTCCATCTGCCGTAATAATCAATACTGGACCAGGAGGCTACAGGCCAGCAATCATTTAATTGCCAGTAAATAGCACCCATACATCTGCCTCGGTTTCGTCTCCAGTGCTCAACGCCATATTTAATTGCCTCAGCCTGCAATACCTGCGAGGTATAAACCAGCGAATCAAAGTCCTTCGGATATTTAAAATTATCAGCCAGATAGTAAAGTATTTTACCGTTTGCAGCTCCATTTTTCTGATGCTTCTCCATAACCTCGGAAAAGATGTTTCTGTCCTCCGGCAGAGTAAACTGATCAATTGTTTTTGGGGATGGAAAGGACTGAAACCCAAATTCCGAAGCAAATCTGAAGAAGTATTTTCTATATTCGGTAAATGGCTTTTGACCGTGCCAGACCTCCCAATAGTGAACATCACCTCTGTTAAAGTCATTTGGATTATCAAAGCTGCCGCCCGAGGATGGGGATGAAGGCCAGTATAAAATATCAGGCGCCGATGCTTTCGATGCATCGGAAAGCAATACTTCAAACTGCTTTATGTAGTCTGTCTGTAGCTTTGGAGTTGTGGGGAGTCCCCAATCGCACCAGGCAGTTTCCATTTCGTTATTGCCGCATATTATTCCAAGGCAGGCATGGTGCCTTATCCTTTTGATATTATCGATTGCTTCTTTTTCAATATTTTGTGCAAAATCATCGGTCAAATTATATATAGCACAAGCAAACATCAAATCTTGCCATACAAGGAGACCATACTTATCGCACAAATCATAGAAATAGTCCCATGGATAGTGTCCGCCCCCCCATACACGAATGCAATTGAAATTGGCAGCAATACAGTCCTTCAGCAGATTTTCGGTTCTTTCAGGGTTACAACGTGGCAGAAGATTATCCTCAGGGATATAGTCAGCTCCCATAGCGAAAATTGAAACACCATTTATATTAAATTCGAAAGACTCGCCCCATTGATCATTTTCCCGCTTAACTTTAATTTCGCGAAGACCGATAGTATACTGTTTTTGGTCAAGAACACAGGCTTCGTCCTTCAATACTACTTGGACTGAGTACAGCGGCTGGCTGCCATATCCATTAGGCCACCAAAGCTGAGGATGATCAATTACGACTGATATATTGTTTTCCGTTTTACGGCTCAAGAGGCTGCTTTTTATAACTTCATTATAAGGAGACGTAACGGTTACTTCAATAGTTAAAGACTTTTCAGTACAGTATTTACATTCACCGGTTACGAGCGAGTGCTCTACTTTTATATCCAGTGCTACATTATTATCGGTATGCTTCTGAATTATATAGACATCCGAAAGCAACGCGGTGTTATATCCTGCAATATAGATATCACGCCAAATGCCGGAGTCCGGAATTTTTGGACCCCAGTCCCAACCAAACATAGAGTGAGCTTTTCTTAAGTGTTGAAAGCCCTCAACAGCATCGGTTGTTCCCCAGGTCGGGTATTCCTTCTGTTTTTCACTGATATACTCTAATGGGGAAAAGAAAGTAATGTTTATTGTATTTTGCCCCTCAATTAAGTAATCTTTTACATCAAATTCATACTTTCTGTGCATATTGTGGGTTTTTGCAACCTCTGTCCCATTCAATCTTATTTCAGAAAGTGTATCTAGTCCTTCGCAACACAAGATTATTCTGTCTTGCTTGAGAAAATTCTGTGAAACCTGGAAGGTACGTTGATACTGATAATCCTCTGATGCGATCTCTATTGCCTGGTCCTCATTGTCTCTATAAAATGGGTCTTCTATCTTGCCATTTAGGAGCAAATCATTAAATACAGAACCCGGAACAGTTACATCTAGCCAATTGCCACCGGTAACTTTTTTCATCCTCCAATTTCCATTTAAATCTAATAAATTCATATTCTCACCTCTTAGAACCTGTTTAGTATCTCATTGCACCCGTCATTTTGGCTGATTTTACGCATGCTGCGTTGAATTTTATAGAAATAAACAAATTATTTCTTCAAAAATTCGCCTTGCCTGACATAAAATCCACCTAAACTGCCAAGCACAAGCAGATACTAAACAGATTCTTAAATAGTATTGTGATAAATAAACATAATATTTTATATTAAGAACTGTATAGTATATATTAATATATTAGCAATAATAAGAGATTACGTCTTGTATTGCTTTAACTAAAATAATGTGGTATTTTAACATTGAGGTGATTGTGTGGATATTATAAAATATACCGAAGAAAGCAATATGGATCCAGAAACCGAGTCCCATCAGTGTTTTATCAGTTCTATTAAATATGCATCTCCAATGCATTGCCATGACTTTTTTGAGTTTTTTATAATTACATCAGGAAATGCTATTCATAATATTAATGGCCAAAAGCAGCAGATTGGTGAGGGAACACTGGTATTTATACGTCCTGATGATGTACATGGTTATGAGTATGATGGCGAAAGGGATTGTCAGTTCGTAAATATTCCATATACAAAAAAAGCAATTCAGGATGCTTTTGAGTATATAGGGAAGTCCTTTTGCAGCCAAAGACTCCTAACTCCTGAAATGCCGCCGTATGTCGTGCTTTCACCTATTGAAAAAAACAATCTGATTGAACGCTTCAACAAAATATACATGTTTCCCCCGGAAGACAAGCAAAGAGTAAGAATTCAGTTAAGGAGTATATTGGTAGAGATTTTGACGCAATACTTTCCTATTGATAAGAATATTGATACACAACCAATGCCACTCTGGTTGGAGTCTCTCTTGACGCAGATGCAAAAAAAAGAAAACTTTACTGCTGGTGTTGAAAGAATATACAAGCTCTCGGGTAGAAGTATCGGACACATAAATAGAGTTTTTAAAGAGAGAATGAATATAACTCCTACTGACTATGTTAATCATATAAGATTGAACTATGCTAAGAGTTTATTAATGACTACCAGCTACAGTGTCGTTGATATAGCAATGGAAGCCGGGTTTAATAATCTCAGCCATTTTTATCATATTTTTAAGGAGCATTTTAATGTTACACCTTCGATGTTGAGAGAGAGAAAGTAAACTTTTAGCCTATACCAGAGAATTAATCCATTCTAAAGAATCGGAAATAAGCGTTTTCTGCTCCTGACAGAAATATTCAAAGGATACATATACATTACTACTGTTGATTTTTAATTTTGAAATCAGTTCCGAAAAATCAGCATCACCCTTATTCAAGGGTGTTGGAATCTTAGCTTCCCAACGATAATTTTTTAAATGACAGTGTATAACATACTTCTCTAACTTTTTATATTCTTTCATTATATCAAATTTATCAATAAATAAATTAAATCCGTCAAAGAGGACTTTCAAATTCTCACTTTTACACTGTTGGAGCAAATATAATATAAAGTCTGCGTTATCAGTGGGATGATTATCATGTGTTTCCAGAGCAAAGAAAATATTACTGTCACTGTCAAGAAGCTGCAGCATGTTCTTTAATCCATCAATACACATAATTCTTTCATCTTCAGTCAAATCTTTGGATGGTTTATTGCCAATAAATGTACGAATAACTTTACATTCCAAGGTCTTGGCATATTCTATACATTTTTTTGCACAGTCTAAGCTGGTTTTTGCTTCATCTTCCTTTATTAGATTAAAATAAGGAGAAATAGAACAGCACACTAGATTGTGACTATCAAGCAGCAGTTTTAAACCGAGAAGGCCATTCTTGTTGCGATTTATGTAATCATCTATATGCCCATCCCATATTTCAATACCATCAAGCTTTAAAGAATGTGCTAAAGAAATTAACTCTTCCAACGGTTTATTTTTTGCCCAGGTGGTACATATACTGAATTTCATAGCTATAGTTCCTTTCTCTT
>CAYQCA010000292.1:0-4551 GCA_964415835.1 uncultured Clostridium sp.
TTCATTTGGTTTAAGTGATGCAGATGCAAACCTGTTGTTGACATCAGTAAGCCTTTCGGATTTCTTCGAAAGTACTGCCTTCGAATGCAGAAACCCAAAGTCAGCTGCTAACTTCATTTTGGTTGAAGTTTTAAGAAGACTCAATGACAGTGGCCTCTCAGCCGAGCAAATACCATTTGGCGGTCATCTTCTTGGCCGTCTTGTCAAAATGATTGATAATGAAGAAATAACAGCAAACAATGCAAAAAAAGTATTGGCAGAAATGTTTGACAGCGGTAAGGCCCCTGAAGTTATCGTATCAGAAAATGGATATAAAATAATAAATGATACATCTGAAGTCGAAAGTACAGTCAAAGAAATATTGGCAAATAACGAAAAGGCTGTTGCTGAATTTATAGAAGGTAAGGAAAAAACCTTTGGCTTCTTAATGGGTCAGTGCTCCAGAGCATTAGCCGGCAGAGGAAATCCAAAAGTAATTCAGGAAATTCTAAGGAATGAACTAAACAAATTAAAAGGAGGCGTGTAACCAATGAAGCTTATAACTCGATCCAGATCCAGACTTTTTAATCCGGACAGCGTACAGAACGGGTCAGAACTGACTATAAACGGCTCTGTTTACAGGATCCGTAACATGGGAACATTCGCCTTCATTATTCTCCGTACCGGAAGGCATCTGGTTCAGTGTGTATACGATCCTGAGAAATGTTCTTTTAATTTGTCCACTCTGCAGGAAAATGACTCGGTTGAAGTTAAGGGCATTGTCAATATGGAGAAAAGGGCTGAAATTGGTTTTGAATTATGCCTCAGCAATATTTCGGTGCTCTCCTCCCCTTTTGCTCAGATGCCTATCAGTATCAATAAAAAAGGGTTGAATATTTCGTTGGAAGTTAATCTTGAGAACCGTCCTTTTGTTTTGAGAAATCATAAACAAAGAGCTGTTTTCAAGCTGCAGGAAGGAATAGTATCAGGTTTCAGGAAGCATATGATACTAAAAGGCTTTACAGAAATACATTCACCCAAAATTGTTAAAGCCGGTGCTGAGGGCGGTGCAAATATATTCAAGCTCGACTACTTCGGTGAAAAAGCTTTTCTTGCCCAGAGTCCTCAGTTCTATAAGCAAACAATGGTGGGAGTATTTGACAGAGTATTTGAGATTGCACCGGTTTACAGAGCAGAAAAGCACAATACTTCCAGGCACCTGAACGAGTATATCGGCTTGGACTTTGAAATGGCTTACATTAAAGATATGTATGATATTATGGCAATGGAAACCAGCATGCTTCGTACAGTAATGGAGGAATTGAAAACCAATAACAAGCCAGAACTGGAACTGCTTAATGTAGATGTT
This sequence comes from uncultured Clostridium sp., assembly GCA_964415835.1. Classification (GTDB taxonomy): domain Bacteria; phylum Bacillota; class Clostridia; order Acetivibrionales; family DSM-1351; genus Ruminiclostridium. The sequence goes on from CAYQCA010000292.1 coordinate 1,349, forward strand.
CCTGAAATAGACTCCATTCCGGCACTTACATTTATTGAGGCCAAGGAAATTCTAAAATCCCTGGGCCACAAAATAAAAAATTATTACGACTTTGAACCCGATGAAGAACTGGCTATCAGTGAGTATATAAAGAAGGAATACAACAGTGAGTTTGTATTTATCACTCACTTCCCCTCTTCCAAGCGTCCGTTCTATGCAATGGATGATAGAGAAAATCCTGATTATGCACTGAGCTTTGACTTATTCTTCAGAGGCCTTGAAATTACAACCGGAGGTCAGAGGATTCACGATTATAACGAGCAAGTGCAGAAAATGAAGGATAAAGGCCTGGATCCTGAGGAATTTGAATCCTACCTGATGATCCACAAGTATGGAATGCCTCCCCATGGCGGACTGGGAATAGGTCTTGAAAGACTTTTAATGAGACTTCTAAATCAGCAAAACGTCAGAGAAGCATCCTTATTCCCAAGGGACATGTCAAGGCTTGATCCTTAGGGTTAGCATGTTATAAAAAAATTAATATTTCGTGAAACAAAGGCGTTTCACTCCAATGTTTAGGAATTTAGGGAGTGAAGCGTCTTTTTTTATTGATTCTGCTGCAAAAAAACTCAGATTTCACTGTTGTTTCAGTGAAATCATAATTAAATTTTAATATTATTAGGAGGGGTTAACATGGATATTCGTGTTACTGAAATTTATGGAAGCAACGTATTTAATACTTCAATTATGCGTGAGCGTCTTCCAAAAGCGACTTTTAAGTCATTGAAAAGAACTATTGATGAGGGATTGCCACTTGATGAATCAGTAGCAGAAGTTGTAGCAAGCGTAATGAAGGATTGGGCAATTGAAAAAGGTGCGACCCACTTTACACACTGGTTCCAGCCAATGACAGGCATTACCGCAGAAAAGCATGATTCCTTTATATCACCGACAAGCGATGGAAATGTAATTATGGAATTTAGCGGCAAAGACCTGGTTAAGGGTGAACCTGATGCTTCTTCTTTCCCATCAGGAGGTCTGCGCGCTACTTTTGAGGCAAGAGGATATACTGCCTGGGATTGTACTTCCCCGGCATTCGTAAAAGATGGAACTCTCTGCATTCCTACTGCCTTCTGCTCATACACGGGTGAAGTTCTGGATAAAAAGACTCCACTGCTCCGTTCCATGGAGGCATTGAACAAACAGGCGTTGAGAATTCTGAAGCTTTTCGGAAGCTCTGCTACAAGAGTTACAACTACAGTTGGACCTGAGCAGGAGTACTTCCTGGTGGACAGAGATCTCTGGAACAAACGTAAAGACCTAATATTTACAGGAAGAACTCTATTTGGTACTAAACCACCAAAGGGTCAGGAAATGGAAGACCATTATTTCGGAAGCATCAAGGAGAGAGTAGCAAACTTCATGAAGGATCTGGACACCGAGCTCTGGAAACTTGGAATCGCAGCAAAAACCAAACACAACGAGGTAGCTCCTGCTCAGCACGAGCTGGCCCCAATATTCACTACCTCAAATATTGCAACTGACCACAATCAGTTAACCATGGAAATGATGCAGAAAATAGCGATAAGACACAATCTTACCTGCTTATTGCATGAAAAGCCATTTGCAGGAGTAAACGGTTCAGGTAAGCACAACAACTGGGCAATGTCAACAAATGACGGACAAAATCTGTTAGAGCCCGGGTTAACTCCACATGATAACATTCAGTTCCTTGTTTTCCTCTGTGCAGTAATTAAGTCAGTTGATGATTATCAGGATTTACTTCGCTTGTCAGTGGCTTCTGCAGGAAACGATCATAGACTTGGTGCAAACGAAGCTCCTCCTGCAATAGTTTCCATATTCCTTGGAGACCAGTTGAATGATATTCTCATGCAGCTGGAAAACGGCAAGGCTAAAGGCAAGAGCTACAACTCCATACTTGAAACAGGTGTTGCGAGTCTTCCAAAGCTTCCAAAGGACACAACAGATCGTAACAGAACCTCTCCTTTTGCATTTACTGGAAACAAATTCGAATTCAGAATGCTGGGTTCTTCCAATTCAATAGCAGGTGCAAATTTTGTTCTGAATACTATTGTTGCAGATACACTTCAAAAATTTGCTGAAAGACTTGAAGCTGCCGATGATTTTACAAATGAAGTAGGAGCATTAATTTCGGATACTGTAAAAGAACACAAGCGTATTATATTCAACGGCAACAATTACTCCGATGAATGGATTGCAGAGGCTGAAAGCAGAGGCTTGCTAAACCTTAAGTCAACTGTTGAATGCATACCTACCTTTATAAAAGACAAGAATGTAGCAGTATTTGTTAAACATAGTGTACTCAGTAAGTCTGAAATAGAGTCAAGATATGAAATTCTCATCGAAAACTATGTTAAGACTATAAACATCGAAGCCTTAACAATGATTTCAATGGCTAAAACTGAGATTTTACCTGCTGCCTTTAAATACAGCAAGGAGTTGTCAGATACAATTAATTCGGTAAAAGCTACCGGAATGTCCGTTGAGGTTTCCGCACAGTCTTCACTGCTAAAGGAGCTGTCACCTGTTCTAAGCTCCTTTGCATCAAACATTAACTCTTTGAAGAAAGCGGTAGAAAAAGCAGGTAACGAGACTTCAAACAATTTAAAGCAGGCTGAAGCATATTGCAAAATTGTTGTTCCTGCTATGGAGGCTTTGAGAACCGATGCTGACAAACTGGAATGCATTATTCCAAGGGATCTGTATCCATTCCCAACTTATTGCGAGTTACTGTTTAACGTATAGTATCTAAAATTTATCAGTTCACATATTGGAGGGGACAATGGTTAAGTGATACCATTGTCCCTTCTTGTGAACACCACATTTTTCTTTATAAAAACTCTTCATTTATCGCTGATATCATAGCCAGGTAATTCTCTTCCGGTACATAGGGTGGAATACTGTTTCCTGAGCCAAGGGCATAACCTCCTCTATCTTCTGCTTTTTGCAGTAGATTAACCGAGCGTTCGTATATTTTCTCACGAGTTGATCTACATAAGAAATCCAAATCTATTCCACCCAGAATTGCTATTCTATCACCATATTTTTCATAAGCCTCTTCTACAGGCAGGATTTTGTCTTCGTAGGAATGCTTGGCATCATATTTAACATCATCAATTATATCCTCCATTACACACGAAAGGTTCCCACATGAATGCAATATTGCAGGTTTTCCGGAAGCA
>CAYQCA010000293.1:0-4530 GCA_964415835.1 uncultured Clostridium sp.
TATTCTGGTGGAATCAGGTGACCAGGCAGGATAATAATTTTTGGCTTCAGGACCCCCGGGGATTTTATTTATCAATCCTGTTGCCAGCTCCAGGGTATATATTTCAGATATACTGGCACCCGGCGAAGTATATAACACGTATCTTCCGTTCGGTGATAGACGTACATGATTTAAAGGCCATTCCTGATTACTTGTTAGTTGTCTTTGATTAGTTCCATCAATATTTAAACTATATAATTGGCTTATTCCTGTTTCATCCTTCGCTTCATATAAAATTACTCTGTCATTTGGAAACCATTGAGGATACGAAGCGCCTGGTCTGTTAATTTGAAAAGCTGTATGCTTTAATACATTATAAACTCTGATTCCGGCTCCGGTTGAATATATTACCCGAGTACTGTCTGAAGACCAGTCAACAAATGCAGGAAATTCAATTTGATCAATTTTTGCAATTGCTCCTGATATAGCATCCACAATCGATATAATACCTGATTCCGCTATATAAGCAATTTTTCTTCCATTTGGAGACCAATAAACAGCCGAGGACCTTCCTGCTACTTCATCTACTATGATTAACTTTGTATTTCCTGTTGCAGCTTCATAAATTAGCAAATAATTATCAAAGCCATCAGAAATTATTGTAACTATTTTACCCTGATTAAAAATATGCATCTATGGATACCTCCTGCAAAAAACTATGGCTTGTAATAGTCTATTTTGGAATGTATGAAAATGCTACAAATTTGATCTTTAAAAATAAAAAAGTTGTACTCTCTTTAGAAATAAGAGGTACAACTTTTAAAACACAAATGACTTTATTTAAATAAATAGCTGGTCATTGACAAGGAACCCATGAGGCAGGAGTCGTTAAATATTGTTAATCTGTCATCCTCCCGCGTGGCACCTAATACATAAAGCAGAGGGTCAAAATGTTCAGATGTTGTAAAAGCAAGCTCTGAGGATTTTCCGATTCTTTTATAATGAATTATATCCTCAAACTGCCTTTTAATAACGTTGTCTTTTATATAGCTATCAAATTCATTTGCCCAAGGATAGCCCCCCTCCATTTCCCAATTAATCCTTGCAAGGTTATGAACTACGTTTCCGCTTGCAAATATTAAGACTCCCTTTTCACGTAATGGACTTATTTCACGACCTATTTGAAAATGTTGTTCAGTACTTGCCTTTGCATCTATACTTAGCTGGTAAAGAGGTATATCCGCATGAGGGTACATTTTGCAGAGAACAGACCAGGTGCCGTGGTCATACCCCCAGCTGTTATCAATTTGAACCTCACGTTTAATAAGATTTTTTGTTAAATGTGCAAATTCAGGAGCCCCTTTTGCTTTATATTCAACATTGTATAATTCTTCAGGAAAACCGTAAAAATCATATATTGTTCTAGGATTTTTCTCATCCAATATTTTTGTTCCTTCTGTAGTCCAGTGTGCAGAAATAGCAAGAATAGCCTCAGGCTTTGGAAGCTGTCCGGCTATTTTTGACCAATTCCTAGAATATTCATTGTCTTCTATTGCATTCATAGGTGAACCATGACCAATGAATAAAACCGGCATTTTTTTATATTCGCCATCCATTTTCTTTTCCTCTTTTTGTGTGATGATTGAATTACTGCTTCTGCCATCGTGCTTTTTCCAACACATCCAGGTCAAATTTCTTCATTTTTAAGAAAACCTCGGTAACCCTTTGGATTTCATCCTTAGTTCCATTAGACAGGATCTCGTCCATGTTGTCGGGGACAATCTGCCACGAAACTCCAAATTTGTCCTTTACCCACCCGCATTGTTCAGCCTCAGGTACAGCGGATAGCTTATCCCAAAAGTAGTCAATCTCCTTCTGATCTTTACAGTTTACAATAAGTGAAAATGCCTCATTAAAATTGAAGTCCGCATCAAATGCATTATCCATAGCAGAGAAATCTATCCCTTCAAGTTTAAAAGAAGCAAAATTAACTTTTGCCTTTGGTGAAACAGCTTCTCCAGCCTCGTATCTACTGACTATTCCTATTTCAGAATTTTCAAATATTTCTGTATAGTACTTTACTGCATCTTCAGCAAAACCACACGATTCACTTGTGAATAGTAAATTGGGTGTGATTTTTTGGGCTGTGTTTCCATCTAAGAGCATTAATTGCCAGGACAAACCGTACCTATCCTGAATCCAACCATACCATTTACTAAAAGGGTATTCACCCAATGGCATTAGTTCTGTCCCTCCCACTGATATAGCTTTCCAGATGGTATCGATCTCTTCTACAGAGGAGCAAGCTACCATCAATGAAATTGATGGGTTAAATTTAAAATATGGGCCTGCACTTATTGCAGTGAATTGTTGTCCAGCCAATTCAAAGCTTACAATCTCAGAGTCTCCTGAAGGGGTGTTTTCTATAACTCTTACATCTAATAGCTTTGATCTATCAAACAAACTGATATAAAACAATGCAGCTTCTTTAGCTTCCCTGTCATACCATAGGTGTGGAACTATTTTCTGCATAAATACCTCCTTATTATTTCAAAACATCTTGATTTTTTACCTTTCAACTCTAATGACATTTTCAACTTTTATAACCTCACCAAGATGGCTTATGTCATCAATTGCCTTTTTCATCGAGAGCTCTTTTGCTTTATGTGTAACAAAAGTAAGAGGTACGGTATCCTTACCATGATCTTTTTGTATTACGGAAGCTATACTTACATTATGCTTTCCAAATATCCCTGCAATCTTTGCCAATACTCCTGATTGGTCCTTTACTGACAAGCGTACAAAAAATTCAGTTTCCCAGTTATTAATTATACTAATTTCCACGGAAGTCTTTTCCTCATTGTAAAAAGTTGAGTATGTGTATCTTCCCTTCTGCTGGCAGGCAGTTACTATATCCGAAACTATGGCACTTCCGGTAGGCAGGTCACCTGCTCCCTTTCCGTACAGCATCAAGTCTCCTACAGCATCACCCTTCAGAAATATTGCATTATACGAGTTCCTGACAGATGCCAAGGGGTGCTCCAAAGGTATGAAGGTCGGATGCACACGAGCCTCTATGCTTGTACCTTGTTTTTTTGCGATTGCAAGCAGCTTTACCGCAAAACCCAGCTGTTTACCATAATTTATATCTTCAGCCGTAATTCCCGAAATTCCTTCTCTGTATATATCTTCTATGTGTATTCTTGCATGAAATCCTATGGACGCCATAATGGACAATTTATACATGGCATCAAAGGCTTCTATGTCTGATGTAGGATCAGGTTCTGCGTAGCCAAGCTTTTGAGCATCTGACAATATTTCTTCATAACCCCTTCCGTCTTCTGACATTTTGGTAAGGATATAATTAGTTGTCCCATTTATTATCCCCATTATGCCATATACATTATTGGCTTGAAGAGATTCACGCATAACTTTAATAATAGGAATGCCTCCTGCAACACTCGCCTCATAGTAAAGACCTGAGCCATATGCCCTGGCAGTCTTTTCGAGCTCAGGCCAGTGCTTTGCAATAACTTCCTTGTTTGCAGTCACAACTGTCTTTCCATTTTCCAGAGCTTTTAATATATATTCTCTTGCAGGGTATGTCCCCCCCATAAATTCCGTTACAACGGAAATTTCCGGGTCATTTACTATATCATCAATACTATCTGTTAGTATATGCTTATCAATTTCCAGATCTCTCTTCTTATTAATGTCTTTAACCAGTATCTTATCTACCTTTATTTCCAACCCATCCCGGTGAATTATTTCAGAACCATTTTCCTGCAGAATCTTATAAACGCCTGTTCCTACATTTCCAAAACCCAGGAGTGCTATTTTTATAGTCTCCATCCTTTACCTCCTCATACATTATGCGTTAATTCATATATATTATTTTATACATATTTATGTAAAATACAATGTTAATTACATTTTGATATTTAGATATCAGCAGCTTCGTTTTAAAAATATGATTAAATTATAATATGTGCGATAATATACTATATAAAAGAAAATTTTGAGCATTTTTATATGAAAGGAAGTTTATTATGTCAAACATATTAGATAAAGCCAAGTCAATCGAGGATTATATTATCAATTTCAGAAGGAGCTTGCATGAGGAGCCCGAACTTAGCGGTCAGGAATTTAAAACTCAGGAAAAGATTATGAAAAAACTGGACAAATTGCATATACCATATAATAAAGTGGGAAACACTTCCTTGGTGGCTACATTAAAAGGCAGAAAAACCGGAAAAACGGTTGCTTTAAGAGGAGACATAGATGCTCTTCCAATAAAAGAGGACTCAGGGGTTAATTTCGCATCTAAGAATCCAGGGCTTATGCATGGATGCGGGCACGATGCACATGCTGCTATGCTTCTTGGTGCAGCAAAAATCTTATCTGAAATGAAGGATGAAATCAACGGTGAAGTTAGATTTTTCTTTCAGGAAGGTGAAGAAACCTTCTCTGGTGCGAAAAAGATAATCGAAGCCGGCGGAATGGATGGAGTTGATGCTTGTTTTGGTATGCATGGAATGCCAGAGCTAGAGA
>CAYQCA010000294.1:0-4450 GCA_964415835.1 uncultured Clostridium sp.
CATTTTGATTCTCCATTCTAATAATATTTTCTTCCAGTTTAGTTATTCCATCATTCAAGCCTTTTACCAATTGGGTATCAAAGCCTTCATACAGTTTTTCAAAAAAAACTAATTCTCTGTTTTCTCGCTTTTTAAAGTAGGCCGCACACTTATCCGTAAGGCTGACTCTTAGAATCCTTGCATCTTTTGGATCCTTTGACAAACTGATAAAACCTTTTTTTTCGAGTATAAGAGCCATTTTCTTAACGTTTTGTCTCGAGTTGCCGATTAAATCAGCTACCTCACTTATAGTGGGTGCAGTATTACTGTTTTTTAGAATGCCAACCAGCAACAGCCACTGTTTTATTGTAATGTTTTTATCAAATTTATCTCCAAGTACTTGAAGTCTGTTTGCAATTATAAAAATTGAGCCGAATATATGGGCTTTTTCATTAATGCTATCCATTGATAAACCTCCTTGATGATTTATTAGGTAACTGGTTACCTATATTATATGTAACTAGTTACCTAATTGTCAATACTTATTTAAATCTATTTTTTGTATAGAATCCAATCCGGAGGTGCTTATTTACACACAAAAATAAAACTGTTAAAATGTCTATAGTTATACTAATTAAGAATATACTTATATTAAATGTTTAATATAGATTTGGCTTTTTGTATGCATCTACATACTAAAAGCTGGCGTGGAGGTTATTATGTTTAAAGGGCTTCTGAGTGATGCGAGATCTATAGCAAGCCGCGATCCGGCGGCTAAAAGTACTCTGGAGGTAATTTTGCTATATCCCGGATTCCATGCGTTGGTTTATCACAGGATATCGCATTGGTTTTATAAAAAGAGGTTATTTTTCATTGCAAGAGCTGTTTCGCAGATAGCCAGATTTTTTACCGGAATTGAGATACATCCCGGTGCAAAGATTGGAAGCGGCTTGTTTATCGACCATGGAATGGGCGTTGTGATAGGCCAATCGGCAGAAATTGGTGATAACTGCACTATATATCATGGCGTGACTTTAGGTGGAACCGGCAAAGACAAGGGCGCAAAGCGTCACCCAACAGTTGGAAACAATGTTCTTATTGGCGCGGGTGCAAAAGTATTAGGCCCATTTAAAATTGGAGATAATTCAACTATTGGTGCAAATACATTTGTGTCATTTGAAATAGAGCCTTATTCTACAGTAGTAGGGGTAAAGGGCAGAACTGTTAAAAAAGGCAACAAGAGAATTAATCTTCCCGATGTTCCGTCTGAATCTCTGGATCAGATACACATGCCTGATCCTATTTCTCAGGAACTTTGCAGACTTGCCACCAGAATCCAGCACCTGGAGGATCAGCTTATGGGGAGAAACAATGGTCCTTGCAAAGTAGTTGAATACAAGCCGATTGAAGATACAGAAATTTCAAATAGATAAAAGTCATAGCAGCAAATACTTGAGAGGAGAGTTGAAGAAGAAAATGAAGATTTATAATACACTATCAAGACAAAAAGAAGAGTTTAAACCTATCGACGAAAAAGAGGTCAGGATATATTCCTGCGGACCTACCGTTTATAACTATGCTCATATTGGCAATCTGAGGACATACGTTTTTATGGATTTGCTCAGAAGGGTTCTTCAATATAACGGTTACAGCCTTAAACACGTTATGAATATAACAGATGTAGGACATTTGGTTTCCGATGAAGATGAAGGCGAAGACAAGATGTTAAAGGGTGCACGTGAGCAAAAGAAGACTCCGTGGGAAATTGCAGATTATTATACAGGTATTTTTATGAGGGATATAAAAGCTCTTAACATACAAGTACCCGAAATAGTTCCGAAAGCAACTGAACATATTCCTGAAATGCTCCAGTTTGTTAATGGTCTGGTTGATAAGGGATTTGGCTACGAAACCAGTGATGGAATATATTTTGATATTCAGAAATTTGACGGTTATGGCAAGCTGTCAAGGGCAAACCTGGAGGAGCAGATTGCAGGAGCCAGAGTTGAAGTAAATGAAGAAAAACACCACCCGGCAGATTTTGCTCTGTGGAAAAAAGCTCCCAAGGAGCATATAATGCAATGGCCAAGCCCATGGGGTATGGGTTATCCCGGCTGGCACATTGAGTGCTCGGCAATGGGAAGAAAATATTTGGGTGACGTATTTGACATACATTCAGGCGGAGTTGATCATATTCCGGTGCATCATGAGAATGAAATTGCGCAGTCAGAGGCATTGCTGGGAAAACCTGCGGTTAATTACTGGATGCACGGCGAATTCATGATGGTCAATAACGGCAAAATGTCCAAGAGCCTTGGAAACACATATACTGTTGAGGATCTGAAGCAAAAGGGTTATGATCCGCTGGCTTTCAGATACATGTGCCTGAATGCTCATTACAGAAACAAGCTTAACTTTACCTGGGACGTTATGCAGTCAGCTCAGGTTTCTTATGATAGATTTATTGAAGGAGCCCTTGCACATAAAGACGGTACTGAATGTGTCAGTGATGAAGTAATTAAGGAATTTCTCCTCGATTTCGAGGATGCTGTAAATGATGACCTCAATATACCAAAGGCGCTGGGTGTAGCCTGGAATGCAGTAAGATATCCAAAGAAATCAAATCAGATATTTGAGCTACTGAAGAAAATGAATCAGATATTCGGGTTTGATTTTGATAAGAAGAAAACTGAGAGCAGTGAACCTGAATTGGCACCCGAAGTGCAGGCTTTGGTTGACGAGAGAGCGCAGGCACGTAAGGACAAGAACTGGAAGCGTTCTGATGAAATTCGTGATGAGCTGAAGGCTATGGGTATTGTGGTAGAGGATACTCCTAATGGGCCGAAGGTGAAGCGTATCTAGGAGTATAGAAGTATAGAAGTCTAGGAGTACAGGAGCGGGAAAGCCGACTTGCGTCGGCTGAAATGAACAAACCAGAATTCAGAACGCAGTAGACAGAAGCGGGAAGGTTGGCTCAAGGCCAACCTGGAATAATAAAGACAGAATGCAGAAGTCAGAAGCTTAGAATCCAGATTCTAAATTCTGACTTCTTGTGTAGGGGGTTAATATGTTAAAACTAATATCATGGAATGTTAATGGACTTCGCGCATGCATGGAAAAGGGGTTCATGGATTTTTTCAAAAAGGTGGATGCAGATATTTTCTGTTTACAGGAAACCAAGCTTCAGGAGGGGCAGATTCAGCTGGAACTGGAGGGATATGAGCAATTCTGGAACTATGCGACAAAAAAAGGCTACTCGGGAACAGCTATCTTTACAAAAATAAAGCCGGTATCGTCTTCCTGTGGTATAGGGATAGAAGAGCATGATAATGAAGGAAGGGTTATTACACTGGAATATGAGGACTTTTATATGGTAAATGTGTATACGCCCAACTCAAAAAGAGAGCTCGAAAGACTTGAATACAGAATGAAATGGGAAGATGACTTCAGAACGTACCTTAAACAGCTGGAACAGAAGAAGCCGGTCATCGTATGCGGTGATATGAATGTTGCCCACAGCGAAATTGATTTGAAGAACCCTTCTTCAAACCGGAAAAGTGCGGGTTTTACAGACGAAGAGCGTGCAAAATTCACTGAATTATTGGGACAAGGCTTTGTGGATACTTTTAGAAGCGTTTATCCTGAAAAAGTTGATGCATATACCTGGTGGTCTTACATGTTTAAGGCCAGAGAGAAGAACGTAGGCTGGAGAATAGACTATTTTGTTGTATCGGATATTCTTAAAGATAGGATTGAAGATGCGCAAATATATTCTGACATTTTAGGATCAGATCATTGCCCTGTCGGATTGCTCTTAAAGTAGTACAGATAATTCACATAGTGGATAAGCCTATTTTAAAGTAATACACAGATTTGTCCACACTATCCACAGTTTTCATGTCCACAACGAGGAAAAATTGTGGATAAGTCGGTGAAATATTTAAAAAACTAGCGTTTTGATATAGAATTAACAAATGAGGTTGTGGATAACTTGATTCTATACAAAAATGTTTTAACACTTATGAGTTTAGTGTATAATAAGTACAACAGAAACCGGATATAGAGTGGAGTAAACAAAAATAATGTTTGAAGATATTATTGGCAATATACGTAATGACTTTGTTATTAAACCAATGGAGGTTATGAATCTTCAGCCTCTGGTCTTGGCATATATAGGTGATGCTGTATATGAGGCGTATATACGAACTATGCTTGTAGTGAACAAGAAGACAAATGTAAATATGCTTCACAAGATGTCTGTTAAATATGTTAAAGCTAAAGCCCAGTCGGATATAATTCACAGAATTGCGGAAAGTCTTACTACTGAAGAACAGGATATTGTGAGAAGAGGCCGCAATGCGAAATCTGCTACTATTCCAAAGCACGCAGAAATTACTGATTATAGATATTCTACAGGATTTGAAGCCCTTATAGGGTATTTATATCTTATGAATTATAAAGAACGTTTGAT
>CAYQCA010000295.1:0-4346 GCA_964415835.1 uncultured Clostridium sp.
GGTCCTGCCTATGTGCTTCATCCAACTTTCGGATATCTGGTCGGACTAATTGTATGTGCCTTTGTCGTAGGAAAGCTGACAGAGCGTATAAAAAGGATTACAATATTAAAGCTATTTGGGATAAGTCTTATAGGAGTCATAATAATCTACCTGATAGGTGTCCCCTATTTATATATAATTAAAAATCTATATCTAAATGCCGGTACATCATTATGGAAAGTCCTGTATGCAGGGTTTATAACTACACTGCCCGGGGATATAATAAAGTGCTATTTGGCGGCATTAGTCAGTATAAAACTTATCCCAATAATTAAAAAATAACGAGGCAGATGTAAGTAAATTTTTCTACAACCAAAAAATTTACTTTTGAATCTAGGCGTTATAAGCATTTACAACTTAAAAAATCCTGCTATAATAAGAAAGACTAATTTTTAAGAGCCTGTTTAAAATCTGCTCGGTTGGGCATTTTAGGTGGATTTTGCGCTGAATTCTGGCTCTAGAGGAGAAAATTATGGCAGATACATACGAAAAAACAAATACAAAATTTTTTACACCGGAACAAATGGCAGAACGTACTGTTGAATACGGACACAAAAAGGCTAATACAAGAGCAGCAAAGCTGTTTGTTTTAAGTATTCTTGCCGGGGCCTTTATAGCATTTGCCGCCGAGGGCTCAAATGCAGCGATTTACAACATACCCTGGGCTGGGGTTGGAAAAGCACTTGCCGGGGCTCTTTTTTCAACAGGGCTGATGCTGGTTTTGGTTGCGGGAGGAGAGCTTTTTACCGGCAATACTTTAATGGTAGCAGCGCTCGCTGAAAAAAGAATTGGATTGGGTGAACTGCTTAAAAACTGGACGGTTGTATATATAGGAAATTTCATAGGTGCAGTAATGATAGCCGGACTGATTTTTATGTCAGGACAATTGGATTTTTCGCACGGTTTATTGGGAGGCTTTACGATAAAGTCCGCCGCTTATAAAATATCTATGGAATTCTCACAGGCATTTGTTATGGGAGTTTTGTGCAATTGGCTTGTTGCATTATCGGTGTGGATGTCATATGGGGTACAGGATATGGCAGGCAAGCTTCTGGCAATTTTTTTTCCTATATGGCTGTTTATAACCTCGGGTTTTGAGCACTGCGTTGCAAATATGTATTATATTCCTGCAGGGATAATGGCTAAAACGAATGCTGAATGGGTTAAACAGGCAATTTCGTTGGGTGCGTCTGCAGAGAAAATAAATCAATTGACATGGGAAAGCTTTATAACGAAAAATTTGTTTCCGGTAACATTGGGGAACATTGTTGGAGGAGTATTATTTGTAGCATTGGCATATTGGTTTACGTATTTGTATAAAAAGAATTAGTAGAATAGTCGGTAATCAATAAAATATTTAGAACTCAGGAGCTACAGGAGTACAGTATAAACTCGACTATGTCGGGGACTGGGGAACACGGGAGGTAAATAATGCTTATTCCACATTTACATTTTTGTGGCGATTGTGAAGAAGCGATTGCTACATATGAAAAAGCATTTAACACAAAAGCGGAAGCTATTATACGCTATAGTGATTACCCATCATCATAGATAAACCCGTTAGGCTCTGTATCTTGTATTGGCGCACGTCTATCCAGCCACCGCAACAACATTTTTTTATTTCCGTTGGGGCGGTATGCCTTTGCCATTTTAGCTTTAATCTATTTTTATGCCAAGCCCACTTAGTAGATTGACCACCTCTGGGAACGAGAATTTAGCCCCTTTTAGTTTGCTTGTAAATATATCTATTTGGTATCCAATAGCTTCATGAAAATTTGCTTTACGGACATCACACTCGAAAAATTCTGTTCTATCGAGTTTGCATTTGGAAAAATTGCTTTCCATTAGTTCACACTTTGCAAACATAGAATCAGAAATATCGGAGCGTGAAAAATCAAATTTTACAAGGGACATCTCTGAAAATGTGTTGTACTTCAAGCGACATTCCCGAAGAGCACTAATGGGCTTACTGAGTTTGCCCATTGATAGTAATTCGTTCCAATGAACACCCACCAAGTTACAGCTTTCAAATTCTGCAAATCGGAGTTGAGAATATTCAGCCTTCAATGAAATAATGCTGCACCTATCGAAAATACACTCTGAAAGCGTACTTTTGAATAGTTTGCAGTTCTCAAACGTGCAGTTTATAAATTTACAGTCAATAAATTCGCAGTTTGAAATTACCTCTCCGTCTAATTTGAGATTTTCAAACGTTTGATTGTCATAGTATTTTTCTTCCATATCGGAGTCCTCCATTTATTCAAAATCACGGTAAGTTTTTGGTTATCCGGGTTAGCATAGCATTGAGGGTTTGAATATCCTCCGGCTTAAAATCATTTAAAATGGTTTCATTGATTTTATCAATGCTTTCCTGTAACTGCTCCGCAACGCCCATGGTCTTATCCGTCGGCACTAATTTCTTTAAGCGTGAATCCTCCTGGGCAGTTTCACGCTGAATAAATCCATTGCCCTCCAGTCCATCTAATACACTGGTAACAGATGAACGGCGTATGTTAAATTCTGCTTCAATATCACGTTGATACACATTCTTATGTTTCGACTGCGTATGTATAAAATGCAGAACAGCCGCCTGCGTTCCTGTCATGTCGCTTGTCGCAAAAGCGGCATCATACATATGCCTTAATTTTTGATTGATAACAGAGAATTTTCTGCTAATCCCCAGTTCGCTGTAAGTATATATACTTGTTTCACCGCCATTTAGTTAGATTTCTAACTAAAGTGTACTTCAATATGACGAAGATGTCAATTCCTCTATTCTGTATAAACTTTATATTTAAATTTTTCAAAGGTCTAAGGTATCTCTATTTTAGTGTGAACTTTTAAATGAGCAATAGTATTGAGTTTAAGTCGCTAATCCTGTAATATAAAGAGGCAATAAAAATGTCCCCCCACTTCTATAAGTGGGGGCTACCGCTTTTATTTTCATGGCGAAATGCCTAGCGAGCTAGACAATGCATATCCAATCAGCTTGGTGACTATTGCCTCGTTGAAATGCCGCTGAGGTAACTAAATTTTTCTACAATCGGAAAATTTAATTTGAATTGAGGCGTTATAAAAACTATTGATTTATCATTGCAATTATTCGCGGAAAATTAAGTTGTTTTAATTATGTATGAGGAGAAAAGTAAATGACAAACATAAACAAAATAGAAGTTTACATATATGGAAACAAATATAAAGTTTCCGGGGTTGAATCAGAAGAGTATATGCACAAAATTGCTTTATATATTGATAAAAAGATGAGAGAGATTGCTAGCATAAATAATACATTAAGTGAAAATATGATTTCAGTTTTGGCGGCTATTAATGTGGTAGATGACTATTTTAAGAGTCAGGATACATTAAAAGAGACAGTTAATAAGGAAAAAGAAGAGCTTAAAGGACAGTGTGATCTACAAGTAGAAACTCAGGCTAAAGAGATCGAAAAACTAAAGGAAGAGTTCAAGCAGAAAGAAGCAAGTCACACAGTCGAAAATGAAAAACTAAAGAATGAGGCAAAGCTGCAAGAAGAATCTATGATTGCTGAGTTAGAAAAGCTAGCAGAAGAGTACAAGCAGAAAGAAACAAGTTTCGCAGCCGATAATGAAAAACTAAAAAATGAAGCAAAGCAGCAGGAAGAAGCAATGATTTCTGAAATTGAGAAGTTGGAGGAAGAGTTCAAGCAGAAAGAAGCAAGTCTCGCAGCCGAAAACGAGAAACTAAAGAATGAGGCAAAGCTGCAGGAAGAAGCTTTAGTCTCTGAGGTTCAGAAATTAGAGGAGGAGATAAAGCAGAAAGAAGCAAGTTTGGCAGCTGAAAATGAGAAACTGAGGAATGAAGCGAAACAACAAGAAGAAGCTATGATTGCAGAGTTAGAAAAGCTAACCGAAGAGTACAAGCAAAAAGAGGCAAGCCTCACAGCTGAAAATGAAAAACTAAGGAATGAGATACAGCATCAGGAAGAGGCTCAGGCTTCTGAGATAGAGAAGTTAAAAGATGAATATAAGCAGATGGAGAATTTTCTATTGGAAGAGTATGGCGAGCTGAAGGATGAGTACAAGAAAAGAGAAGAAGAACTGTATGAGGAAATTGGCAGTATTATTAGTTAGGTATTATTTAACTGTCCCTAAGCAATTATTGCTTGCCTTAGCTGACTATTTATTTTAAACTTAGAGTAAATAGCAATATTTTATAACGAGGCATTGATATGTCCCCCACTTCCACAGGTGGAGGGTAGTCTTTGATTTTCAGGCGGCGAGCATATCTCCCGCCTCGATGAAACGCCGCTGATGAAAGAAAATTTTTCT
>CAYQCA010000296.1:0-4294 GCA_964415835.1 uncultured Clostridium sp.
TCCCCCCATTTTCATTATACCATATAAAAATTCTAAATATCAGTCTTATATTTCCCAATTTTTGTGTGTATCATAAAGAACAGATTAACCTCTTTGGAATCAACGAAAATATAATACAGGGGGGAAAGCATGATTACAGACAAAGAAATATGGGATTACGAGAAAAATCGTCTGCAGAGAGTTATGGGTGAGATAGAGCTACAACTTGAAAATGGTATAAATTCTGCAAAAAACTTCAAAAAAGAAGCAATACAGCTTCAAAAGGAAATGTGGGAGGATGTAAAATGTACTCCTACAAGCTTGTTTGATTTGGAGGATGCTACTCAGATTTGGCAGTTTCAAATGAGTATAGCGAATCAGGCAAGAAAATATAAATTTTCACATGATATGGTAAGTCGCCTTGAAAGAATGCATCACAGTCCTTATTTTGGAAGAATTGACTTCCTCGAGGATGGTGAAGCAAATGAAGAGCAAATCTACATTGGTATATACAACTTAAGCACAAGTAGCAGGGAGATCCTTGTTTATGACTGGAGAGCACCAATTTCAAGCATGTTTTATGATTTTGAAACTGGTTTGTGTGGTTACGATTGTCCAGCAGGGAGGATTAGTGGACAAATGCTGCTGAAAAGACAATACAAAATCGAAAACCGCAACATTGTCTATATGTTCGATAGCAGTTTAAGCATAAATGATGAAATGCTCCGGGAAATCCTTGGTAAAAGTACCGACACCAGAATGAAAACTATTGTAACCAGTATACAAAGAGAACAAAATATGGTCATCAGAAATAACCAGGATAGAATTCTTATTGTGGAAGGTCCTGCTGGAAGCGGGAAGACTTCAATAGCACTTCACCGGGCGGCATACCTTTTATACAAATACCGTGAGAGTCTGAAGTCTGAGAACATTCTTGTTTTTTCTCCCAATCATGTATTTGAAGACTATATTTCAAATGTGTTGCCTGAATTGGGTGAAGAAAATGTAAGGAGAAGTACGTTTGCTGACTTTTTTGAGAATATTTTTGATGGAAAATATGGGCTTGAAACGATGAATCAGCAAATGGAATTTATACTATCCGGAAATCCGAATAAAACAAGGCTTGACTCCATTCGGTTCAAATCGTCGGTTCATTTTCTAACCATCTTAATAAAATATGTACAGTATCTGGAAGCTGGGATGAATTTGAAATTTAATGATTTGCTATATGATGGTGAGCTTGTTATTTCGGCAGAGGATATTTACCGACTTTTCCGGGAGGACTACCGTAAGTTCCCTTATGTTCAAAGATTGGAGAAGCTGCGTCAGAGACTCATTTACCTTGTAGACCAACATGAAGAAGACAGAGTTAGAGATTCGATTAATGAACAAAACAGTGAAGAAGAGAGAAGATTGGCTGATGTAAAAGCTAAGGCTGAATATGAACAGCTAAAAAGTGATATCATACGTGTGACGGCGTTGGATATTCACCTGCTCTACAAGGATTTATTCAGTGAATTAGAGACCTTGGTACAACCAGATGCCGAGGACTTTGAGAATTTGAGAAATATTGGAGTTTACACAGTTTGTCAGTTGGAAAAGGACATCATCAATTATGAGGATGTTGCCCCGTTTATATTTCTGACAACTGTACTTGGACCTGTAAAAAATACCAAAACCATAAAGCATATTATAATTGACGAGGCACAAGATTATACGGCTATTCACTATGAGATTTTCAGGAAAGTTTTTGAATATTGTAATATGACTATTCTAGGGGATGTGAATCAGTCTGTAAATGGGTATATGAACATAGGAAGTTTTGATACCCTCACAAAAATCTTTAACCCAAATAGCACAAAAAGCATCTCGTTATTAAAAAGCTACCGTTCAAGTAAGGAGATTGCAGATTTTTGTAAAGAGATCCTTAAATCCCAAAACGATTCAGAGCAGCTGAACCGGCATGGTAATAAGCCCAAAATTATTAAGGTTGATAAAAATAATTTATGCAGGAGAGTTGCTGATGATATCAGCAAGCTGAAAGCCAAAGGACATAAGCTGATAGCAGTTATATGCAAAACAGCAGGTCAATGTGAAGCTATGTATAAATCTATACATTCATTGATCGATATTGAACTTATATCCAATCAAAATGAGGAGTACCAGGGAGGGGTGGTGATTATTCCATCCTATTTAGCGAAAGGCCTTGAATTTGATGCCGTTCTGGTACATTCCATTGAGGATAAGGATTATTCAAAAGCAGAGGAGCAAAGGCTTCTATATACTGTATGTACAAGAGCATTGCATGAGCTTTATTTATACTACTTTGATAACATGTCCGATTTTATAAAAAGGATTAATGAGGACTACTACACAATGGAATAACGATGTATTTCAATGCTATTTTGAAATACATCCTTTTTTGATATAATATACTTAAAAATTTCACATATTAGAAAAGAGAAAAAATGATTAAGATTTATAACAGAAAAACAAAACAATATGAGATAGAGAAGGTAGCAGGAGGTAAGCTTTTAGATGCGTTATATACTACAAAGGCCGGTGGTTTGGGGTTGGAGCTTCTGGTTAAACGAAAATTATATTCAGCATTAACAGGTTTCTTTTGTGATATAAAATGGAGCAGGAGAAGCATACCGAATTTTACAAAAAACTTTTCAATTGATATGGATGAATGCCAAAGTAAAATAGAAGATTTTAAGAATTTTAACGATTTTTTTGCCAGGAAGCTGAAAGCCTCAGCCAGAAACTTCGACTCACCGGAACAAATGCTTCTATCTCCCGGAGATGGCCGGTTGCAGGGCTGGGAAAAGATAGACAGTAACAAGATAATACAAGTAAAAGGTATGAGCTATAGCTTACGGGAGCTATTGCAGAATGATGAGCTGACTCAAAAATATGAAGGCGGAACATATTTGATTTTAAGGCTTTGTCCTGTTGATTATCATAGATTCCATTTCTTTGATAGCGGGGTTTGTAGTGCGCCTCAGAAAATCAAAGGAGAATACTATTCGGTAAATCCTGTAGCACTGTCAAAAATACCTGAGATTTTCTGCAGAAATAAAAGAGAATATTGCATATTTAAAACGGATAATTTTGGAGAAGTTCTCTATGTAGAAGTTGGTGCTACTTCAGTTGGGTCTATTGTACAGACTTTTACCCCAGATAAAAGAGTTGCCAGAGGAGAAGAAAAGGGTTACTTTAAGTTTGGAGGTTCTACAATTCTTTTATTCTTTGAAAAAGATAAAGTAATAATAGATGATGAAATCATCAGACAAACCGGCATGGGTTACGAAACCAAAGTCTTGGCTGGTGAGGCTATAGGTAATAAAAATTAGCAAATATATATTGTTTATGGTGTCGTATTAGTTTATAATAAATCAGAATGGGGTAAATTTTTGTTTTTACTTAATTATATTTTGATTAGGAGCTTAGCACGTGATTTTTTGGAGGTAGAATTATGGGAGATATAAAAACAATTGGAGTACTTACAAGCGGAGGAGATGCACCGGGCATGAATGCAGCAATTCGTTCGGTTGTTAGAACAGGTATATACTATGGTTTTAAGATGCTGGGCGTTAGAAAAGGATACAATGGTCTGATTAATGGAGATATATTTGAAATGGGTGCAAGAAATGTTTCGGATATAATTCACCGTGGCGGTACAATACTGCAAACAGCCAGATGTAAGGCATTTACTACTGAGGAAGGAATGCAGAAGGCTATGTCGATTTCTAAAGCCTTTGGTATGGATGCGCTTGTAGTAATAGGCGGAGATGGTTCATACAGAGGAGCAAGAGACTTCAGCAAATTCGGAATGAAGGTTATGGGTTTGCCGGGAACTATAGACAATGACATTGCAAGCTCGGAGTATACAATTGGTTATGATACAGCTATGAATACTGTTCAGGACGCTCTTGATAAAATCAGAGATACAGCATACTCTCACGAGAGGTGTAGCGTACTTGAGGTTATGGGCCGCAAGGCTGGACATATTGCTTTAAATGTAGGTATTGCAGGCGGAGCGGAGGTTATATTAATTCCTGAAAGAGAGTTTGATTTTGATAAGGATATAATCAGAAAAATTATTCAGGGAAGAAACAGTGGTAAGAAAAATTATATTATCATACTTGCTGAAGGTGTTGCTGAGAAAGATGGCGGAGCCCTTGAACTTGCTCAAAAAATAGAGGGTCTTACCGGGATTGAAACCAGAGGGACTGTGCTTGGATATATTCAAAGAGGCGGAAGTCCTACAATACAGGACAGAGTTATGGCCAGTGTTATGGGTGCAAAGGCG
>CAYQCA010000297.1:0-4275 GCA_964415835.1 uncultured Clostridium sp.
AGGATAAGCCATCTTCACCTGTTTTAAAAGGAATAGATTCCAATCACTCATCTTTATACCAACAACTCCGTCTATATCAAGTATTGCTTTTAGCTGATCCAACTGTGCTGTCATTTTTGTTACCGCCGGAATGTAATAAACAAGTACCGGAAGTCCTGCTGAAGCTAATGCACGATAATAATCAACTACCTCTCCCCATGAAGCAGCAGGAGGAATACTTGCTACAGCATCCGCTCCAGCTTTTGCAGCGTGCTCAGCAAGGAGCACGGCTGCGCGCTGGTATGTCTGACCGACATGGACAATAGATGTTTTATTGGCAGTTCTCAATCTATTCACAAATAAATCGGTAATCTCCTGTCTTTCTGAAATAGAGAGTCTTTCTCCATCCCCGGTGCCGCCACAGATATATAATCCATTTACATCAGATTTAACAAGTCTGTTAAAATTCAGCTCCAGCTTTTCAAAATCCAGTTGATCCTTTTCATCACATGGTGAAACAATAGGTGCAATAATACCTTTAAATTTATCAGCAGCTTGCATTACGATTACCTCTCTATCGAAAATTTATTTATTCTTAAGATCATTTATAGCATCTTTAACAGCATTGATCATGATGGACAAGCTTTCATCATCAATTCCGCACCACCACGGCAATGAGAAACTGTTATCCCACCATTTATCAAGCACAGGGCAGTCAAACTCCCCTGCTCCCAGCTTCTTGAATAATGGATAACGATATAAAGGATGGTACTGTACTATGCAGCGAACTCCATATTTTGCAGTCATCAGATCCAGAAGGTCATTTCTGTTCTTTCCAAAAGCCGAACCGTCAAAATGCATGATATATTGATGAACAACATATCTTCCTCCTTCAATTATCCCAGGGAATGAAATTTCAGGAATATCTTTTAGTCCCTCTCTTATCTTTCTGTCCTGTTCAATCAGAATCTCATTATTTGGTATTACACTCTTTAGCTGCTCTGAGCCCAGTGCGCATTGAGCTTCACCAATACAGAAATTCTGAGGCCATTGACCTTCCAAAAATTCGTCAACATTACTCATTGCAGGTACCCAGTAGCGTTCTCTTTCTCCTTCAAAAGCACAGAGTCCGTTATGTCTGACACCCGGTACTCTTGCTGCGATATCATCATCCTGAACAGTAAGCATTCCGCCTTCTCCCAGAGTAGTCATGGTCTTAGCGGCATGGAAACTAAAGCACCCGAAATCACCGAAGGTTCCAACGTGTTGTCCGTCAATACGGCAATCCAGGGCCTGTGCACAATCCTCAACAACCTTTATATTATGAGCTTTTGCAATCTTCATAATTCTCTTCATATCGCAAGGAATACCCAGTAGATGAACAGCCACTATGGCCTTTGTTTTATCTGTAATTTTTCTTTCGATATCGTCAGGATCAATAGTCCAGGTTTTTGGATTTATATCTGCCCATACAATTTTCGCTCCCATATCACCAAAAGGAATTGCAGAAGCACAATATGTGTATGCAGGTATAATAACCTCATCTCCGGGCTTGATTCTGCAGAATATAGCGGATAGTTTTAAAGCATTAGTACAATTGCTGACACCAAAAGCATATTTTGACCCTGTAAACTCAGCAAAGTCCTTTTCAAATTGTTCAAGATATTTACCCTGCGTTTGTCCTTCTGCATTCTTCATAACATCAACAACTACATTGATTTCTTCTTGTGTATATGGGTGTTGCATCTGTGGGAATATTACCTTGTAGCCTGCAACTTTACCTCTTCCTGATGGATCGCTTAATTTGTTTTTGTTCTGAGACATAATTATGTACCTCCTAAAATATTATATAATTTGTTTTGTGGTTCCTTATTCCAAACTCCATTTTACGATTTCACATACTGTCGTATCCGGGGGTTCACAAAGATAAGGTGTGCTTGCATATGAGGTGTATAAGCTTCCGTCTTCGTCTTCACAGGTCACACCCCAACCTAAATAATAATCCGAAGAAAGTGATAATTGATATTTTTGATCTATATTCCAGGTCTTTCCCTCGTCCTCACTGACTACTGCACATACTCCGTAAGGCAAATGATAATTTGAATAGGTTCCTAATAGCTTGCCACTTTTTAAAGGAAGCAGGATGAAATGAACTTCACCGGTGTTTGAGATAATTTCAGGCTTCGACCAGGTAACACCATCGTCGTCGGAAAAAGTGATAAGAGTGTTTTCAAAACCTTCACCTTTTGTCCCTGAGGGTTGATGCCTTAATGTAGCGGCAAGCTTTCCCGACTTAAGCCTGAGTGAAGATATTTCCATAAAGCCAGGGTAATCCCAGTCTGAGATTTTCCCTTTAAACTGCTGCCAGGTTAAGCCACCATCGTAGGACCGGTTAATTTCTATACTTGCATCTCCCTGACCTATCTGCTCTTCTTCAAATTCGAATTTAACTGCCGAGCATCTCATAAAGCATATACTCCCATCCCTGTCAACGAACAGGTTTCTCGGATAATCCCGGTTGCCTTCAATATATGAAGTGCTCCAGTTTAGGCCATTGTCAACGGAACGGTAAATCGGAAGTTTATAGCCCATTTTTCCATCTACAATCGGTTGAGCTGTAAGCAGTAATGTTCCATCGCCCAAACACAGCATCGCCGGTTCTTTTCCATCAAGCTCGGTCTTGTTTATCTGCTTCCAAGTAAGCCCCTTATCTTTTGATTCATATACCTTTATCTTAAAGGTTACATCATAAGGACCTTCCCCCCTTATAGCTACACAAGGTGCTGCAATTAAAGAACCGTCCTTCCTGATGGTCATTCCTGCCTTATAATGTCCTTTTTCTCCAATCCTGGTCCGCTGAGCCTTTTTGGAACATACCTTGTATATTTGCTGAAGGTTTTGACCGGCATAACCGGTCAAACCTTCAACATATTTATCGTAATCGTAATCCTTTAAAAGCTTCTTATTAAGTTCCTGTTCGATTGGAATATTACCGGGGTACAGAATGTTGCCGACACAGTCTTCGTTGTTATAACGCTTGCTTGTATCCATATATATTCTCCCATGTATGCTTGAAACGCATACGCAAATAGTTAATGAAAGGTTAAATTATAGTTGTATCGATAATTTCTACCATGGGGTCTTCCTTATTCTGATCATATGCCACAATCAACTTTTCGCCGTCAACCAGGCAGCAGGGATATTGATAACCGTTAATTTTAAGCATTCCCTTAAATCGCTGAATGGTAGGTCCGTCATTAATCATATAAACTTTATTGAATTCAACGCCGTTATCACTGAGCAAAAGCATTAAAGGGCTTCTATCAAGTAGATTTGCAATTGCATTATTGCAGATATAATATCTGCCGTCATTCAAACGGCCTGCATAAACACGGCTCATTGAATCAGGCAAGTCTGAAAGTGCGGGTACTGAAAAAGTACGGCCTCCATCATCGCTCCAATTTACATATAGTTGACAGGAAGCTCCCTCATCACGCCAGAATACTATAATTCTTCCTGAATCCAGCTGATACCAGGTCGATTCACCATATGGGAAGGATGCCCCCTCTGGTTCGGGAACAAATATGAATTCAGGATCCTGAGTAATATCATTGCCGGGCCATAGAAGCACAGCAGGTCCTTCATGGACAGTATTGCATATACACAGCAGTCGTCCTTCGGCTGTAAGTCTTGGTGCCTCAAACAGCCACTTTACACGACCGCCGAATGAATAAACCTGAGCCCAGGTGCGTGTATCACTGCTCTTGAAAATACGGACCTCATGTGAATCCGGTTTTATTCTTCTCATACCGGTTACAGTCTCATCATGTATTGTATCCTCGGTCATAATCATTATGTACATCTCACCGTTTTGAATGTGCAAGCCAACGCAATTATGGGCTATACTTGCCCCTTTTTCCGGCTCAAGAACCACCCAGGGTTCCGACCAATGGATTCCGTTTTCGGATTCTGCCATTAAAATTCTTTGTCCGGCATCCTCTTCATTTCTGAAACCATTGCTCCATGCAAAATAGTATTTACCGTTAAATTTTGCAATCTGATTATGATGATTGTAGGAACCATTGAAATCAGTGCCGTAATAAACAATCCCCCTCTTAGAATTTATATATGGAATAACCCTTGGGTTGGCACCTTTTGGTCCATGATCATCTTCTTTCATAAGACACTCGTATTGATTAAAGGTTCTTCTCCACCTATATTCACGGAGCATTTCTTCAACTTCAGGAGTTAATAACTTTACATAATCTCGTTTTGTGATTTTAATTTGACTCATAA
>CAYQCA010000298.1:0-4214 GCA_964415835.1 uncultured Clostridium sp.
ATCTCCCGCCTCGATGAAACGCCGCTGATGTGAGAAAATTTTTCCCTGAATCTAGGCGTTATAACGGTAAGAAAAGGATTATAGGAGGTTATGAAAAATGGGTTTAAATTTAGCACAAAAAATAATTAAAAGCCATCTTGTTAGTGGAGAAATGGTTGCCGGCAGCGAAATATCTATTATAATAGATCAGACTCTTACACAGGATTCAACAGGAACAATGGCCTATTTGCAATTTGAAGCAATCGGCATACCCAGAGTAAAAACTAAGAAGTCAGTGGCATATATTGATCATAATACACTACAGGCCGGATTTGAAAATGCAGACGACCACAAGTATATTCAAACAGTTGCATCAAAACATGGTGTATACTTTTCGAAGCCAGGGAATGGGATATGTCACCAGGTACAATTAGAAAGGTTTGGGGTTCCTGGAATGACTTTGCTTGGTTCAGACAGCCACACACCTACCGGTGGTGGAATAGGAATGCTTGCGATTGGTGCAGGTGGACTGGATGTAGCTGTAGCAATGGGTGGCGGACCATACTATCTAAGCATGCCCAAGGTCTGCAAGGTTGAGTTGAAAGGAAAATTAAACGATTGGTCAACAGCGAAGGATATTATTTTGGAAGTTTTAAGAGTAATGTCTGTAAAAGGTGGCGTTGGCAAAGTTATAGAATATGCAGGAGAAGGAATCAAGACTTTAACTGTACCTGAAAGAGCTACTATTACAAATATGGGAGCAGAATTGGGAGCTACAACTTCCATATTCCCAAGCGATGAAGTTACACTTTCTTTCTTGAAAGCACAGGGAAGAGAACAGGATTGGGTAGAGCTATTGCCTGATAGTGATGCAAGCTATGATGAGTATATTGTTATAGATCTATCAACACTTGAACCAATGGCAGCCAAACCACACAGCCCTGATAATGTAGAAAAGATATCATCAATTGGTAAAATAAAAGTTGATCAGGTTGCTATAGGAAGCTGCACAAACTCATCCTATATGGACATGATGAAGGTTGCTGCAATATTAAAAGGAAAGACTGTCAATCCGAATGTAAGTCTCGTTATTGCACCGGGTTCAAAGCAAGTATTGACAATGCTTGCTCAAAATGGAGCACTGGCAGATATGGTAGCTGCAGGAGCAAGAATTCTTGAATCAGCATGCGGGCCATGTATCGGTATGGGTCAGGCACCATGTTCGGACGCAGTTTCATTAAGAACCTTTAACAGAAACTTTGAAGGCAGAAGTGGAACTACCTCTGCAAAAGTTTATCTGGTAAGCCCCGAAGTTGCTGCAGCAAGCGCTCTTACAGGAGTTTTGACAGATCCTAGAGAATTGGGGGCTGCACCAAAGATAGAGATGCCTAAGGAATTTGTTATAAATGACAATCTGGTTATTGCACCAGCTCCGGAAGGAAGCGACGTTGAAGTTGTAAGAGGACCGAACATAAAGCCTTTCCCTGTAAATAAGGCATTAACTGAAAAAGTTTCAGGAAAAGCTTTAATAAAGGTCGGAGATAATATTACAACTGACCATATTATGCCATCAAATGCAAAGCTGCTCCCATTCAGGTCAAATGTTCCTTATCTGGCTGAATTCTGTTTGACACCATGCGATCCTGAGTTCCCTGCCAGAGCTAAAGCTAACGGAGGCGGATTTATTATCGGCGGTTCAAACTACGGTCAGGGTTCCAGCAGAGAGCATGCGGCACTGGCGCCCTTACAATTGGGTATAAAAGGAGTTATAGCAAAGTCCTTTGCCAGAATTCATATGGCTAACCTGATTAATTCGGGTATTATTCCTATGACATTTGAAAATGAAGCAGATTATGATTCAATAGATTTAAGTGATGAATTGACAATAGATAATGCTATAGAACAGGTAAAAAATGCCGATACTATAGTAGTAAAGAATTTGACAAAGGGTACACAGTTTAATGCAAAGGTATCATTATCAGACAGACAGGTTGAAATGATTCTGGCTGGTGGATTGTTGAACTTTACACGTAATCAGAGTAAATAGGTTGGATAAAAAACCAAAAACATGGAGTAAAACATGGCAAAACTTGAATATGATGAAAATGAGAGCCTTATGAATTCCTTGCGCGGAAAGGTATTCAGTCAACTCCGCAAGCAGATTCTGACGGGGGTATATAAACCCGGAGAGAGCCTGATTGAGATGAGGTTGTCTGAGGAGCTGGGGGTAAGCAGAACTCCAATAAGAGAGGCTATCAGACAGCTTGAACTCGAAGGCCTGGTTCAGGCTATACCCAATAAAGGTGCAGTAGTAAAGGGAATAACCGACAAGGACGTTGAAGACATTTACACCATCAGGACAAGGATCGAAGGGCTTGCTGCCAGATGGGCAGCAGAAAAGATTACTGATGAGGAAATATTGGAATTAAAGGAGGCTCTTGAATTTGAGGAGTTTTACACTGCGAAGAACGATGTAGAACACCTTTTAAGATTTGACTCCAAGTTCCATGATATTATTTTCAAAGCCAGTAAGAGCAGTCCTCTGACACATATGCTCAGTACTTTTCATCATTATATACAAAGTGCTAGAATTAATTCTTTTGATACCCCAGGAAGGCCTGCAAAGGCACTGGAAGAGCACCGGGCTATCTTTGAAGCAATCAGCAGACGAGACCCGGATACTGCTGAAGAACTCACAATCAAGCATATTATGAATGCAAGCAAAAATGTTAATGAAAGGCATCATAAATAAATTAAAAAACATTACAAGACATAGGGTAGAAAAATATCTATTCTGTGTCTTTTGTATTTTCAATTATTGACCTTGGAATTGAATCATGATATTATATATCCATAATAGATATATCTATAATAGGTATATTGTTAATGGATATATGTTTTGTGAAAGAAGGTAAATATGTCAAAGAATAATACGTTTGAAACAGAACAGTTAACTGACGCAGCATATTATATAATGATATCTTTAGTGGTTAAAAGACATGGCTATGCTATTATGCAGTATATTGAACAGTTAACGGATGGCTTAATCAATATTGGACCTGCTACACTTTATACTTTACTTAAGAAAATGAATGGGTCAGGTCTTATTGAGCAGGTTGATGATCTGGAGGAGAGAAAAAAGCTGTATCAACTGACTGATAACGGCCTAATGATGCTTAAGAATGAAGTAAAACGCCGAGAAAAAATGGCTGCTCATGGAGTACAGGTCTTACAAGAATATGAGAAGAATGGAGAAATGTTATTATGAAAAATATAAAAAGAGTTAAGTGCAGCGGATTGGCATTTGGAGACAAAGAGGATATGGAGATACTTCATAAATATGCTCTTGAAGGCTGGATATTCAGGGAGTTTAAAGGAATTACATATATTTTGCACAAAGAAGAACCTCAGGATATAATTTTCAGTTATGATTTTTGTAATTTAAAAAAGGAGAATGAAAGTGAGTATTATGAGCTTTTTAAAAGTGCCGGCTGGGAACCTGTAGAATGCAAAGATAAATCAATACATTTCTTCCATGCAAAAAACGGAACAGTTCCCGTACATACAGATAGCGATATACAGGCGGATCAGTTCGGAAATATAGCAAAATGGTCACTTGTTGCTCTGATTTTAAGTGTCCTTGTTCTAATCGCTTCAATGCAGTTAAATAATCTATCCGGCATATATTCTGTATTGCAAATCTTGACAATTGTATTTTCAGCAGCTGTAATGGGGGGAAGCGCCATGTGTTTTACAGGTTGCTTTCTAAGAACAAGAAAAAGAAGACTGGTTTTCAATATAAGTTTTAAAACTAATATACTATTATTAATATTTTTTATACTGGCTTTCATAGTTTTACATTTTGTACCTGATAACTTTTCAGACCCGTTTGGTTCTATTTTAGACTTTATTGCTGGCCTTTCATTTGGGGGAATTATTGCGATGATTATTGCATTGTTCTTTAAGTATCCGTTATATAGGGATGGGAAAGAGAAATAGATAGGATAAAGAAGACAGAATTCAGAAGACAGAAGATAAAAAACACCTGCAGATTTTATCTATGCTCACAAAGAGACAATCTCTAAATATTTAAAAATATATATGATTTCTTATATCATATAAAATAAAGCCTATATCTTATTCTAAATGGTAACTTAGGATAAGATATAGGCTAAACTTATTGTGTTGTTGTTAATAAGTCGGTTAATAACTTTTGGTTCGTCTTAGAGAAAGAT
>CAYQCA010000299.1:0-4202 GCA_964415835.1 uncultured Clostridium sp.
GATGATATAAAAAGTAAGGTGCTTGTTTTTGATGGCTCAATGGGAACAATGCTTCAGAAGAATGGTCTTCCTGTTGGGGCATGTCCTGAAGAATGGAATATTTCACACCCGGACGTTGTTAAAAGAATATATATGGCTTATCGTGATGCAGGTTCAAATGTTATTCAGACTAATACTTTTCAAGCGAATGGTATCAAACTCGCAGAGTATGGATTGAAAGACAAGCTGCGTGACATTAATTATCAGGCTGTTAAGCTTGCAAAGGAAGCTATGGACGGTAACGGCTATGTAGCAGCTTCTATCGGCCCTTTGGGTAAACTTCTGGAGCCTTTTGGTGAATTAACCTTTGAGGATGCGTATGAGACATTTAAAGAACAAATTATCGCTGTCAGAGACGGCGGAGCTGATATAATAAGCTTTGAGACTTTTACAGATATAAGTGAAATGAGAATTGCATTAATAGCTGCAAAGGAAAACTGCGATTTACCTGTAATATGTTCCATATCATATGAGCAAAATGGTAAGACACTTATGGGAACCGAACCGGGTATTTGTGCATATATTCTGCATTCTCTTGGAGCTGATTTAATTGGAACAAACTGTTCCTTTGGAGCCGACCATATGCTTAACGTTGCTGAAAATTATGCTAAAACCGGACTAAGCTTCAGTATAAAACCGAATGCAGGGCTACCCCAGACAATAGACGGAAAACAGGTATATGTTGAAACTGCCGAGGGGTTTGCTAAATATAGTCTTGATTTTGTTAAACATGGTGCGAGATTGATTGGCGGATGCTGCGGAACAAATCCACAGTTTATTGCGGAGGTAGCAAAAAAACTGGAGGGGAGTAAGCCGGTAGAATACCCTCTTAATGTAGATTATATTACATCAGCTTCAAAAGCAATTGCTTATAGTGAATTGGAATCAGCAAAAATAGGGAAAATAGATGTTAATGCTGATCTATCACTTAAAGCTGGTTTGAATTCGGGAGATACAGGAGCAATTACTGATATTGCTATGGACCTGTTGGATGAAGACTGTGATTTGATTATACTTGATATGGATTTTGCTGGAGCAGATGATTCAAATTTGGCAGATGTCGTTAAAGAAGCACAAACATATTTAAAACAGCCATTTGTGATAAAATCAAACAATCCTAATGCACTTGACGCCGCTCTTCGAATTTACAAAGGCAAAGCTGGAGTTTTAACCGACAATTTTGACAAAATGGCTTCAGTTATAAAAAAATACGGTGCAGTTGATGTTGGGAGTTATATATTAAATGAAAACTAATTTTACCAATTCACTTATAAGATATCTTCTTGAAAAAGAATACTATAATCTTATAAGTGCTGATAACATGACGCTTGACTTTAGCAGCGGACATGTAAGCTTAATAAGAGATTTTCAGGGAACCTCCGTATTGTTGGAGATAATTGATGCAGATAAATTCAGTTGCGAACAGCTATCCGTAATAATGGAAAATGGAGCTGTTATGATTAAAACTGTAGATGGTAAAAATGCCTCTGTATTTAAGGTTTTCCTGTTCAATGAAGCTCCTGAAGAGGAAAAAATAAGTATCATAGAGCATGGACAACTTGATATTATTGATGACAGAAAATTTTTGAAATGTCTTTCAATAGATATTAGCTCCAAGACCATAAAGAAGCTTTTTAGTGTTCCTGCGTTTGATGCTAACCTTGTTAGAGCGGTTAACCGGTTTTTTACAAAAAAGCTAGATGTAAGAGCCACTACACCTAAGGATATTCAAGAGATACTTGAACAGAGAAAGAAAGATTTTGAGATACATCTCAAAGCTAAAAAACCATGGCTTACCTATATATTGATTTTAATAAATGTGGCTGTATGGGGTGCGTTGAAGCTAATATCTATAAAAACAAATATAGCATATGATAATCTGTTAGAGCCTTATGGGGCAAAAGTTAATAGCCGTATTTTAGCGGGTGAATACTGGAGATTTTTAACTCCGATGTTTTTGCACGGAGATGAAGTTCACCTGGCCCTTAATTGCTATTCATTGTATATTGTAGGATCGCAGGTAGAGAAGCTGTTCGGCCGAGTAAGATTTTCAGCTATATATTTTGTTGCAGGCTTTCTGGGGTGTGTTGCAAGCTTCTCGTTTTCAATAAATACCTCAATTGGCGCTTCAGGTGCAATTTTTGGCTTAATGGGAGCGATGCTGTATTTTACACTAAAGAGACCATCATTGCTGAAAAGCAGTTTTGGTGCCAACTTGATAACTACACTTGTAATTAACCTTGCTTACGGCTATATGAATACACGAATAGATAATTACGGACATTTGGGAGGATTGATTGGAGGATTCTTAACTACCGGGGTAGTATATACTGCCAAGGAGAAAGACCGAAAAGACAGACTTCGCAAAATTGCAGCGTTTATTCTGGTTATTGCAGTTTCCGTCGGAGGTGTATTCTATGGTTTCAACAACAAGCTGAGTTTGATAGTACCAAAGCTGGATAGCTTGCAAACTTACTTTGACCAGAAAAATTATGTGAAAGCTGAAAGTCTTGCCGAGGAAATTCTTGAACTTAAGCCTTCCGAAAAAAAGCTTAAAATCAGCGTTCTATGGAATCTGGCATTTTCAGAAAGTTTTCAGAAAAAATATGAAGAAAGCATAGTCCATGCTGCTCAATTGGTAGACCTGAGTCCTGCAGACGGCAGGTATGTTCTTGGAATAAACTACTACTATACCGGGGAATTTGAAAAGGCTAAGCAGGAGCTTTTAGCTGCCAAACAGCTGGGTTCACCAAATGAAGATACTATTGATTTGTTAATTGCAGATATAGAAAAAAGAACAACAGACTAATTAGTCTGTTGTTCTTAGAGCGTTTTTTACTCTTTGCTGGGGTCCATTAATGTGCCTATAAATAATGGCAGATTTGTCTCATTATCAATAATAGTGTATATAAACGGGCGATCCAAAATTACTTTGTTGTCTTCGATTACTGCGCCTTCAGTCTTCATTTCAACTTTTGTGACAGCGCCTGCTTTTGTTCCAAGTTCATCAACCTGTATAAAGGTTTTATGAAGAACATCGCCTATATAGATATTACCATCTGAACTTGTTGCCATATTACTGAAATTCGCCAGAACGGAGTCAAAAGCTTCAGTAAATCCTAAGCTTTTGAGAGGATCTACCAGACTGACCTCATATTTGTATTTGAATTTTGGAATACCGACAGATGCAGTTGCATCTGATTTGTTATTAACAAAATTTAAAAAGCTTTTACCATCGAGTGCCTGGAGGTATTGATTAGCTGAAATACCTTCATTAGGCAGTATTGCTACAAAGCTATATTTGTTACCTTTATACGGCTTTATAAAACCTTGAGCAGTATCACTTTTCAGGTATCTTTCAAAAGAGTACATGAAATCTGTAGAGATACTATTACTGTCTTCTAAATTGAATTCTCCTTGACGAATATCTTTTTTATCGTAGACAGTATTCCATTCTGCTTCAAAAAGCACAGTATTTAATAGATACATTATTGTATCAGCTTTAATATTGTCTACTATTTTATCAATCATACCTTCGGTATTATTCTTAACCCAGGTATTAATATCTTTAATAGTATCCTGTGAATTGAAATCTGCCTTATATGCTGCAGACTTATAATAGTCTGCATTAACTTGAAGAAAATCGGGATTTACCATCAGTGACTCAATATCCCTGTACCATATTGAATTAGCAAGTTTTATCTTGTTTTCAGAATCCTTCTGAAAAATTGAGCTCATGGAATAGTAGAATTTATTTAAGTCATTAAGCTCAATTTTAGAACCGCCCAGTAGCTCATTAAATTGCTCCAAGGTTTTACCTTCTGCACCATTAGCAGTCATACCAAGAGCCAGTGCAACAGAAGCAGGGGAGAGTAGCGAATTTTTATCTGCAGTAAAGGATTTTTTGAATAAAGAAACAGAGAAATCAGCGGTACTTGTGATAAAATCATCTGAAAGAGTTTTTACACTAATCTTATTCGGAGTTATGCCCTTCAATAAATCTTGTGCATTCACCGTTGCTGAGTTTAATAGCAAATTTAAAAATAAAACTGAAACCAAAATAATGGCTATCATTACTGGAAGTACGACCGTTTTTAAAGCTTTATTTTTATTCATAAAATAGTTCCTCCTTTAGTAGTTAAAGTCCATAATAATCTAATAGA
>CAYQCA010000300.1:0-4149 GCA_964415835.1 uncultured Clostridium sp.
CTTCCCAGCCTTCAGGCAGGTGCCATTTCATTTCTATCCATTGCTGCTGACAATTGTTATTCTCCAGCGTCAGGACAAATTTCTTTTCTTCTCCGGCCTTTACAAACGGCGCTCCAGTATAATCAAGCTGGGCCCTATAGATAACGAAATCGTATTCTACAGTGAACGGTGATTTTTGCAGCTTTTCTTTAAAAGAATCTGTTTCCCAATAGGAGATATACTCAGGATAATATTTTAAGCTTTGGGGTTCTAAAGCCTCTATGCTATAGCCCTCAGGATTTAAAATATCACACCATTGCCTGCCCAGGAAGGAAGGCGTCAGGCGGAGAATCCTATCTGTCAGTTCAGTAACTGTTTGGGGTATCTCCATTTTTATTCGGCTGCGATGCTCCATTTTGTCTATGCACATCGTTGCAATTCTGTCGCCTATCGGCTCTTTCCATTTTTCAGGTATTCCATCTATCCCTTTTATGATTCCTAAGACAGCTCCAAGTGTCCCGGCAGTACAGTCTGCGTCCTCTCCACAGTTTGAAGCAATGCAAATACTTTCTCCAAAGTCCTCTCCTCCATATATCCACGCCATAATAGTCAATCCAATATTGCTGGGTGCATCCCAGCCAACGCTGCCGACAGGTATGTCTTGTTCCATCTCTTCTTTCTTTGTACCGAGTGCGCCGAAGCTCCCAGGATATTGCTGCAAAATTTTCTTACGTGCCTCTTTCCAGTTGATTCCGGAATTATAGCATTCAATAGCTGTCTTTACTGCTTTTGCTACGGCACTGTCCTCCGGAATATATGAAAGCCCAATATTAATTAGCTCATACTTATCTGATTCAACAAAAGCGGCACTCTGCAGCGCTGCAAAGAATATTTCTCCATAGAGTCCTTCCTGACTATGGTCTACACAGCCATCTTCATATGCATACCGGACAGCGATTTCAGGATGACCCGGTGCTAAGCAAGCCCATATTTCAGAACGTATAAAACAGCCGCAGCTATCTTTATTCGGATTATCCACATATCCTGACAAAGGTGGTACCAGACCCATGCGTAAATTGTTTTTTCCTGTACCATACTCAGACCAACTCGGAATAATAAATGTGAGCCAATATTCTCCTAAAATTGATGCGTTGACACTTCTTCCATATTTTTCAACTGCATTAAGCCATACCAGCTGCAAATCCAGATCATCATTCGGTATAGCTCCCTGGCTTAAATCCTGTGTATAAAAATCCACATCGAAAACTCCTCTTTTACATTCAAAAGGAGCACCCAATGTTCCTCCAATACATTTGCCCATCCAGCATCCAAGAACTTTATTTTTATAATTTTCAAGAGTTAATTTCATAAATAGCCTCCTACAATTAATTTTAAATACATTATAGTAATAGGTCTATTATTTGTCTGTAGGCGTTTGTTGTCAGTGCGTAGGCTTTTTTTAGTTTTTTCCTTTATTGACACAGAAAATTTTAATGATTATATTATAAATAGAGTATAGCGGGTTTTCAGGGGAGCCAATAATAATGA
The DNA here is from genome assembly GCA_964415835.1 of uncultured Clostridium sp. Classification (GTDB taxonomy): domain Bacteria; phylum Bacillota; class Clostridia; order Acetivibrionales; family DSM-1351; genus Ruminiclostridium. The sequence continues at coordinate 1,528 of CAYQCA010000300.1, forward strand.
ATCAGAATGTATTGAAAGAAACCAATTTAAAGACAACAAAACGCCGTATGGCAATACTGATGGTCCTGGAAAAGTCACAGGAGGCAATGACGGCCGAAGATATATATTCAGTTGTTGTAAAGGATGTGAATATGAGTCTTTCAACAGCTTATCGCATACTGGGGACGCTTTCCGACAAAGGTATACTTTTAAAGAATTTAAGCCATGACGGCAAAACATATTACCAGTTGAACAGTCATCACCACAAGCACCAACTGGTATGCAATCTCTGTAATGATGTTGTACCTATAGACGACTGTCCGTTAACAAATCTCGAAGAAAATCTTACTAAAAAGACAGGCTTCACTATAACAGGCCATAGTTTGGAGTTTTCAGGAATATGCCCTAAATGCTCAGGACATTTAATTACCTATAGTAAATAACAAAGGGGTAATCAGCTTCATTGGCAATTACCCCGTTTGACAAGACTTTCTTTTTATGTGTCATTTGAAACAAGCCTTTTTTCACCTGTAATATCCTGAATTGGCTTGATATCCTGGGATACTTCCAAAACTCCCAGATACTCTCCTTTTTCATTTCTTACTGCAAAATATCTGATATATACATATTTACTGCCCATTTTTATCCAGAAATCCTCGTGATCTTTTTTACCCGCTTTCAGGTCTTCCACAATACCTTCAACAATATGCACACTGGCCGGTGGATGGCAGTTTTTCACCTCTCTGCCGATAATGGTTTTGGGTCGTGCGAAAATCCTTTCTTTTCCCTGTGAGAAGTACTTAACAAGGCCATCCTTGTCCACAAAGGTAATATCTACAGGCAGTGTATTCAGCATTGCGTTTATTTCTTCCGGCAAGAGTATGCCTGCATCAAATTTCACATAACCGTTATTAGAAGGCTGCTCGCCTTGTTCCTTAACCTTTTCCTCTACATCAGCCCGTACAGGTTTCCACATCTCTTTTGGCTCTATATGAAAGTAGCCTATTTCGTTGCTTTCTTCCATAATTTTAAACCATTCATCCTCAGACAAGGTTTCCAGAACCATTGGGAATAGAATATTTTCTTCTTTAAATATCATTTCGATTACCCTGTTTGCAATTGTTTCTGCCTTTTCTGCCAGCTGTGACTTATTACCGTCATAGTTCTGGAGTAATCTCCTGACTTCTTTGATTGCATCCCTTATTTCATCATCTACTCCCCACATTACCTTGGGAGGTGCTGTAATACCGTACTTCTCCATGAAGGGAAACAAGAGATTCTCCTTTCTGGAATAGTGTTTATCAATCTCCGATAACGTTTTAAAATCCTCCAGAAGGCTTTGAAGGTTCTGTGAGTTATCTTCATTTTTGAAACTCGCAGCATGCGGCTTAATTTTGCCATTAACCAAATTCTCAAGTTTTCTGTTTTCCAGTTTAAATGTATGAACAGGGTGTCCGGGTGTTTCTTCCGGCTTTTCCGGACGATGAATTTCTTCTATGGACCCTTTGAATACTGCCGCATGTACATCGCATAGATTCTGAATCTGTTCAACAGGCATTCCATCCATAATCAGTGCCTGTTCCATCTCTGATATTTCTTTCGCTGAAACACCCTGAATCAAATCTTCAAAGCGAGCTTTTACTTCTTCAACACTCTTTCCATTATGAAGTTCGGTAATAATCTCTTTCAATACTTTCTGTCTGTACTCACGGTTATTAATAAATTCGCTCATAAAATCTGCACCTCCTACTCGACTATGCCATAACCTTTTCTAACTAACTCTTCTTTAATTTTACCCAATTCCAGTCCTTTCATAACAGCTCCCTTGGGAATTGTCATGAATCTTCCTGCAGTATTGAGCATACCCGGATTGGTAATGCTTTCAAAGCCAAGGTCCTTCATAATGTCAATCATCTCGGGGTATTCCTTGCACAAGTCATGTACTGACAAGGATAAATCAATTATTTTATCCACAATAGTCACCTTCTTTTACGTTTTTAATCCACATGTTTTAGGAATAGCTAAATAATAAAACCCGATTTTGCAGTGAGAGAATTTTCGAAAGTACAAGGCGGAGGAAGGAGGAATACCGGTCGTATTGCGACTGACGACAACGATGTAATTTCGGAAATTTGCCACTGCAAAAATGGGAAGTTATTATTTAGCTGTTCCTTAATATCTTTTAAACAAGATATTGTTTTCAAGGTGTATGTGTTGAAACAAATCCGACTCTACTTCCTGAAGTCTGGCATATGTTAACGCAAATGTACTGCAGCCATCTCCCGGCACATTGTAGTCCAGGGTTATTTTTCTGAGCTCTTTTAGAATGTCTCCGGCTCCCTCGTGCTCATCCTCGGTTTCTTTCATTACCGTTCTGATTTTTGAAAGCAGACCTTCTGATGGTTTATTGTCATATTCCTTAATTAGTGGGAACAAAATCTCTTCTTCCTTGATGAGGTGTTGATCAAGCTCTGTCTTCAAATTATTGAATAATTTGTGTACCTTAAATAATTCAACATGGTTCTGCCCATGGACTCTCAATATTTTTGCTGCAAGTTCACCAATCTCAGGAAGTGTCTTTTTGAGAAATGCATGGTGAGTGCTGACTATATAATCAATAAGTTCACTTGACTTCATTTGCCT
>CAYQCA010000301.1:0-4127 GCA_964415835.1 uncultured Clostridium sp.
CTGATGTAGTTTCTGTTCGTCAGACCAGAAGTTTGCCTCCAGCTTTCTTCAGATTCCTCGTCGCCGAGGACACCCTTGCTCTTGGCTATGTGCTTGGCACTATCAACCCGCACTCGGGACTTCCACCCGTAAGATTGTGCCCATACTGGGCGCACAATGAAAAATCCCGGCTTCATATGAAACCGGGATTTAATTTTAGACTACTGAGCTGACAGTATCACAATTTTTTACTACTTCCTCTACCTCATCTGTATGTAGAATTTCGTTTAAATCTATTATAGAGAACAGCTTGTCCCCTTTCCTGCCTATTCCTTTTATGTATTTCTGGTTATTTACCTTTAAAATTACTTCTGATCTGTCTATTGAACTTTCTTCGAGATTAAGTATTTCTAAAACGTTATTAACCATAAAACCTAAAAGCTGGTCACCTTGCTGGGTTATTATGATCTTTGTTTTTTTGGTTATTTCAGAATCTCCTGTATTAAATCTTTTATTTAAATCAACTACAGGAACTACCTTCCCTCTCAGGTTATATATGCCTGCAATATAATCAGGCATTTGTGGTATTAGCGATACCTCGCTATACTTCTCTATTTTATAAACAATTGAAGCTTCAACGCTGCACAATTCGTTATTCAAAGTAAAAACTACAACTTGTATATCAGACATTGCCTTCCCTCCCAATAAATGTTTAACCACTCAATGTTTTAATAATATCATACTGTTTAGCCTTTTTAAAGGAGATTTTTTTTGTTATAATATTTACTGGTTGTCAAAAATGAATAAGGATAGGACGTGTTGTATGGAAAGAAGTAAAATTGATCGCTTGAACGAACTGGCGAAAAAGCACAAGGCCGGTACTCTTACCAGTATTGAAGCTGAAGAAAGAGAACAACTAAAAAAAGAATATATTGCTGCTTTCAGAGCAAACCTGAAGGCTACACTTGATAATACTGTAATTGTTGACAAACATGGTAATAGAAGAAGTTTAAGGAAGGATAACTAAAATGGCAAAGGCCTTTATCGTAAAAGGAAAAGAAAACCGCACAGAATATGGACATCCCTGGATTTTCAAAAGTGATATTTCTCATACAGACGGCGAAATTACTCCAGGTGATGTTGTTGATGTATACAGCAGTAAGAATAAATTTCTGGGACGTGGCTTCTACAATCCTCAGTCTCAAATTACAATAAGAATGCTGACTTATGAGCATGAAGAAATTAATTATGAATTTCTATATAGCAGGATCAATGATGCATGGAATTATAGAAAACAGGTTGCTGATATAAACAGTTGCCGTGCTGTTTTTGCCGAGTCGGATTTTCTTCCTGCTCTGGTTGTAGACAAGTTTTCTGATGTTTTGGTTGTCCAGACCCTTGCTCTGGGGATCGATAGGTACAAAAGTGAAATTGTAGATATACTTGACCAAATTATTAAGCCCCGCGGTATTTATGAAAGAAATGATGTTCCAGTCAGGCAGCTGGAAGGTCTTGAAATGCAAAAAGGATTTCTTAAAGGACCTTTTGATACTCTTGTTGAGATGACCGAAAACGGTGTAAAGTTTCTTGTTGACGTTGAAAATGGTCAAAAGACAGGCTTCTTTCTTGACCAAAAAGAAAACAGAGCTGCAATTGAGCCTTTTGTAAAAGGCGTAAAGGTTTTGGATTGTTTCACTCATACAGGCTCGTTTGCATTGCATGCAGGCCATTATGGCGCTAAAAGCGTTCTGGGAATTGATATTTCGGAGCACGCTACAAAATGTGCCACCAAAAATGCTGAAATGAATGGACTGGACTCAGTTGTCAAATTTCAAACAGCAAATACGTTTAATATTTTACGTGATTTTTATGACAACGGTGAGCATTTTGATACTATTATTCTGGATCCTCCTGCATTTACAAAAACCCGCAATGCAGTTCAAGGAGCAATCAGGGGCTATAAAGAGATTAACTTGAGAGCCATGAAGATTATTGAGCGCGGTGGTTATTTGATAACCTGTTCCTGCTCACAGCATGTGGATTCTGAGTTATTTATGGATATACTTTATGATGCGGCTGCAGATTCCAAACGAAAAGTCCGAGTAGTGGAATACAGGTCACAGGCAAAGGATCATCCGGTTCTTTTGGCATCACCGGAAACAGAATATTTGAAATGTGCTATTTTGCAGGTTGTATGATTTTTATTAATAATTTCTATAAACAGTGGTTAGGTAATTTCTTAACCGCTGTTTTTTATTTAATAAATATTGACATATACAGTTTGCCGATATATAATCAAACTATACAGTTTAACTTTATATAGTTAATCTGAATAAAGGAGATTATATGAATCTAAATAAGTTCTTACCACTTACAGAAACTACATTTTATATAATGTTATCGCTGATAGAGCAATCTCATGGATATGTAATTATGCAAAATGTTGAACGACTGAGTAACAATAAAGTAAAAATTGCAGCAGGTACTTTATACGGTGCTTTAGAGAACCTTATGAAGCATAAACTTATTAAGTCTGTTGAAACAGGGGACTCACGCCGAAAAGTCTATGTACTTACGTCTGAAGGAAAAGAAGTACTTAAGCTGGAGATTCAAAGGTTAAAATATTTGATAAAAATATCCCATGACATATCTATTAATGAAGGATGGAATTAGAAGATGAATAAATTCAAAATTTTTGTTGATATTGAAAATGAGGAGAAATATCTGAATTCTATGGCAAGGAGAGGCTTTATTCTTGAAAAGTACAGTGTGCTGGGTATTTATACATTTGCAAAAGGTAAACCAATAGATTTGAACTACAAAATTGATTATCGTATCTTCAATAATAAAAATAAATATGAGGAATATATAGCACTATTTGAAGACGCAGGTTGGATTCATATTTATGGAACTCAATACTCAGGGGCACAGTATTTTCTTCCAGGTTCAAACAACATTGATTCCCCAGAAATATTTTCTGATGTAGAATCCAAAGCTTACAGATATAAGAGACTTTGCAAATCATGCTTAACAACTTTTCTATTTTCGCTTTTTTATTTAATTCTTCTGCTAATTAATATAGAATTCCAATCTATCAATTTAGGATATCGGACACCAGGATTGTGGGAGTTTACCGGATATAAGTTCTGGTTAGCCTTTTTATTTGAGACTCCTTTTGTAGTTTTTAGATTTCTACCCTTTATTATCTTCACGACATTTGCAATAGTTTATGGCTATTGGGCTTATAGAGCAAAAAAATTAATAAAATTGAGTACTGTTGATTCTACTAGAATTTAGGTCGGGTTTAAAATAATAAAGGGAACCAAACCCGGGTCCCTTTATTATTGCAATTTTAATTCAAGTACCCTCCCGGCGCCGGAAGCTTTTCAAGTATCTGCTTTTCCAGCTTGTCCAGAACCTCCTTGGCTACTTTGATATCCTTGTCCATATCATTTCTGAATTTTGAAACAGCGGTTTCATCCTCCAGCATTTTTTCTTCATTGAAAGGAAACTGCTTTTTAATATTTTCTATTTCTGACAATACTGTGTCTGTTTTAGCCTTTAGTGACTCAATCTCTTTTTCCAGCGCCTCCGAACCATCATTTATTTCGGCGTCGGAAAATTCACCCATCACTTTTTTGTGCAGCCTTTTAAGCTTTGCAATATCCCTTTTTTCAAAGGCAGCTTTTGCTGATTTCCAGGTTCTTTTTTTATTCTTATCAGATTCCGGTGTCAATTCAGGGTGAATATGCTTTGCAATTGAAAGATACAATTCTTTTAGAACCCGCAGAGTTTCAAAATCTATTTCTTCGTGTTCTGCCAAGTTATGCACATTGTCAATTTCCCTTTTCATACTCTTTAGCATAACGTCATGCTTTTCAAATTCTTTTTCTAATTGCCTGTCAATATACTCGGTATCAATTTGGATTTGAAATCTTGTACTGGTCTCCATCATATCAAGCTTTAACTTATTCCTGGCAATTGCCATCTCAAGCTTGTGGAGCTCATACCGAGGTTCGCCAAGTTTCAGAACAAATTCATTTTTGAGTATGGATGCCTGGTAAATTTCCAGATAATCCCTTTCAACTAAAGCATCTATAAGTTGATTTTTTTGATTTTCATAGTCTTTATATAGTTTATTCATATTT
>CAYQCA010000302.1:0-4124 GCA_964415835.1 uncultured Clostridium sp.
AAGGTTTTCAGGTATTAACAGAACATATCTTCCTAAAGTGGATAAAAAAGCTGTTATAATAATGTGCGCAGACAACGGTGTGGTAGAGGAAGGGGTAAGTTCCTGCCCCAAATCAGTTACAGCGTCTGTTACAGAAAATTTTACAAGAGGTATTACAGGAGTTTGTGTTTTTTCTAAACTAACAGATGCAAAGCTTGTTATAGTAGATATCGGTGTAGATGCTGAAATTTCCAACAGCAGTATTTTGAACAAAAAGATCCGTTATGGATCCTGGAATTTTGTAAAAGGTCCGGCTATGACCAGAGAAGAAGCCTTGCAGGGGATTAACACAGGTATTGAGATTGTAAAGGAATTAAAAGCCCAGGGTATAAATATGCTGGGAACCGGTGAAATGGGAATCGGAAACACTTCTACAAGCAGTGCAATGGCTGCAGCATTTACAGGTTCTCCGGTTGAAGAAGTAGCAGGAGTCGGTTCAGGTCTCAGCAATGCTGCTCTTCAAAACAAAATCGCTGTTATAAAAAAAGCTATTGCGATAAACAAGCCCAATCCTGCCGACCCGGTTGATGTGCTTTCAAAAGTAGGTGGTTTTGATATTGCGGGTCTTACAGGATGCTTTCTAGGCGCTGCAATATACAGAATACCCATAATGATTGACGGCTTTATTTCTTCGGTAGCAGCGCTGACTGCTGTCAAAATACATCCGGGAGTCAGAAACTTTATTTTCCCTTCCCATGGTTCAGCAGAGCCCGGTCATAAACTGGTAATGGAAGAACTGAATATGGAACCTATGCTTAATCTTCACATGCGAGTAGGTGAAGGGACTGGAGCTGCTTTAGGTTTTCAATTAGTTGATGCAGCTATGGCGGCATATACTCAGATGGGCAGTTTTGTCGATGCCAATATTAATCAGTACGTGCCCCAAAATTAATAGTGCGAAGTTTATATTTGTTGTATATAGGAGTGGAGTAAAATGTTTAAAGTAAAAGTTTTTGTAAATGATAATACGTATGAATATATGGCACAGGAAAATCAAAACCTGCTTCAGCTTTTAAGAAAAAGCGGCATCATGGTTGAATCCCCCTGCAATGGCAATGGTACCTGCGGAAAGTGCAAAGTGAAAATTGACAATGTCTATACGCTCTCCTGCAATTACTTTATACAATCTGATATTGAAGTATATATTGACAGTTTAAACAACTCTGCCAAAATTGTTACAGAAGGAAATCAGCGTTCTCTAGACATAACCCCGATTGTATCTAAGACCAATCTGAATATTGATAAACCAGACCTTTCTAATCAAATAGCCGATTACGAGAGGGTTTTGGGTGAATCCAACCTCGGTAATGCACCTCTATCTCTTATTCGCAGTATTCCTTTTGCCTTAAGGGAAAAGGACTTTAATGTAACTTTAGTAACTTCAGGCTCTGATATACTATCTGTTGAAGCAGGAGATACTACCGGTACATTATATGGTGTTGCTATTGACATTGGCACTACTACAATTGCAGCTTATCTGGTTGATTTAACCTCCGGCAAAAGGGTTTGTGTAAATTCACTGTTAAACCCTCAAAAAATATACGGTGCTGATGTAATATCGAGGATTAAACATACAATGGATAATGAATCCGGTCTGGATGAACTGAATAAGTTGATTATAGATATAATAAATATCTGCATAAGCACACTGTGTATGCAGGCCCGGATTGAAGTAAAATATATTTATGCTGTAACTATTGTCGGAAATACAACCATGCTTCATCTAATACTGAAGGTACCCCCTAGGAACATTGCCTCTGCCCCGTTTATACCTGCTTTTACTTCAGCTGTCACTGTGCAGGCGGAGAATCTGGGTATTACAATTAATCATTCAGGAATAGTCTGCGTACTCCCTTCAGTATCGGCATATATCGGAGCGGATACGGTTGCCGCTGTACTATCTACCGGTATGGCACAGCAGCGAAGTATATCTTTGCTTATTGATATTGGAACAAACGGTGAAATTGTACTTGGTAATGAAAATGCTTTGTATTCATGTTCTTCTGCTGCAGGCCCTGCCTTTGAAGGTGCAAACATCAGAAACGGTATGGGTAGTGTGATGGGCGCCGTCAGCCGCATATCACTGGAGCAGGGTATTTCTGTGTCCACAATCGGGGATGCAAAGCCTATTGGTATTTGCGGCACCGGTATCGTTGATGCGGTTGCACAAATGCTAAGAGTTGGAATTATAGATGAAACAGGTAGAATTGATATGGAATGGGAGCCGACCTTACCTGAGCAGACTGAGCTTGCCACCAGATTAGCCGCTGTTGATGGCATGAATGCTTTTGTGCTGTACAATTCTTCAGAAACTGCTTCTGGCAGGGAGATCGCCATAACACAAAAGGATATTAGAGAAATCCAGAATGCTAAAGCAGCTATTGCTGCCGGTATCCATGTACTGGTTAAGCAGGCAGGCATCAGCTTTGATGATATAGAAAATGTGTATCTGGCAGGCGGCTTTGGAAGCTACATAGATATTGAAAATGCTCTCGGTATCGGTCTGATTCCAATGGAGCTGAAAGGTAAAATTGTAACTGTTGGGAACGCTGCCGGCCAAGGAGCTATTGAGACATTGATAAATAGCGGCTGTATGGCTCTAGCCAAAGAAATCGGTAAAAAAATGAAATACATAGAACTTTCCAGCAGTAAGGACTTCAATGATTTATATATAGACTGCATGATGTTCGAAAACCGGTGAATTCATAGGTTCGCTTAGTAGAAAATTTGCCAATCTGTAGCAGCTCGGCTTTAGTCTTTTTGCTGTCGTACACCATTCAACATCGTGTTTCAGGGTGATACTGAAACTGACATCGTGTCGGTTTCCCGGCAAAAAGTCAAAAGCTTCGCTCACAGATTGTGGCAAATTTTATAATGTGCTCACCTATGCCTTCACTGGTTTACCTTTTAAAATGCTTTAAAAACATCTATTACCTCAATATAGTGCAAGCCAACAGTAAAAATATGCACTGGTTCAGCTCGCAGACCGCCCCCAGGATGTCTCCGGTTGCGCCGCCTATTTTACTGCTTAGGCGCCTGACTGATATAAATGCACTTATAGGTGGAATCAATAAAACAATCCACAGTTTATAGTTAAAAGTCAGTAAACTAATCACAGAATATATCACTAATCCCCAAAGCAGCTCTTTTTTACCGCAATAATCAATAAAGGATTTGCCTAGTCCCTCCCCGCTTCTAGCATAGGTTGAAACAGCTGCACTTACAAGGGATCCTACCCTTCCTGCCATTGGCATAAGTAGAATTATTCTAAGAAAATATGCATCATTTACTTGTGACAACGAAACGAAGTTCAGCAGCAGAACACTTATAACAGCTAATACTGCATTGGTCCCAACCCTGCTGTCTCTCATAATTTCCAGAATCCTATCTTTTGAGCGGTTAGAAAAAATCCCGTCAAAGGTATCTCCAAGGCCGTCCAAATGAAGTCCTCCGGTTATAACTATATATAAAACCAAAACAATTGCAGCGACAACGGTTCTTGGGAATATAAACAACAAGCCATATGCGGCAGCTGCCAGTAAAACCCCGATTAAGAAACCTACAAATGGAGCAAAGACCAGACCCTTTCCAAAATCTTCGTTGTCTGAAGAGAGCCTTAACTTTATAGGTATCCTTGTAAAAAATTGCAGCATTAGGATTAGGCGTTTTACTGCCTTCATCGTTATTCCCCCTTTACCTTCATCGGAATACCCGAGACGCAGAAATAAACCTCATCTGCTGCACGAGCAAGTATCTGATTCATTCTGCCTGCAATGTCTCTAAAATCTCTACCAATTGCAGATGGCGGAACTACACCCATTCCTACTTCATTTGTCACCAGAATAAATGGTACCTCAGAATTTCTTGCTATTTCTATCAGCTTTTCAATTTGTATTTGAATCTGCAGTTCTATACCCTGTACCTGATCTCTTGTTAGGCAATCCCAGTCGAAACATTCGTCCAGCATAAGATTTGTAACCATTATTGTAATACAGTCCAGTAATACTGCATCTTTCTTGTCTATTATTTCAGCCAGAGCTATATCCAGATCTCTGTACGCCTCAAGTGTCTCCCACTCAGCAGGT
>CAYQCA010000303.1:0-4070 GCA_964415835.1 uncultured Clostridium sp.
AATACAAAAATTCATTGTTTTCTGATGGATGGCGCAGATAATTTCATCTTTTTTTCAAAGCTGGTTAAAAGCACCGGCTTCAAAAAACCTTTTCATAACGATGTACTGGGTGTGTTGGTACTTGCCATTAAAAAATCGGATATTCAAAAAATATTAAATTCGGCAAAGGCTACCGAAAGCACAGAGATCCTTTTAACATATCAGGATACGGTACTCACCGGAACCGAACCTGATACCGGGCTGTCAGGGCAAGCACTCCCCGAACGCTTTCAATCGCTGATTTCATTGAAAAATGATAATACACTTCACCCAATCAGTTACGGGGATGTGAAATACAGTGCCATGGCTTCCAACCTTAACTGGAATATGAAAATGATGACGATGATTCCGGAACGGGATATCACCAAACAGCTTGACCAGGTGATTCAGACTATGCTTATAGAGCTATTGGCAGTGGTGCTCATTGCATTCCTGATATCTACGCTGGTTTCCAATATTTTTACCAAGCCCATTGTGCAGCTTACAAAAACGATGCAGCAGGTCCGCAGCGAAGATAACCTGGTGGAGATTCCCCAAAATCATTCCCGAAACGACGAAATATCATTTTTATACCATAATTACAACCGCATGATCCGGCGCATTACCCAGTTGGTCGAGGAAATAAAATACAATATGGATCTGCAAAAAAAGGCCGAGTTGAAAGCCTTGCAGTCTCAAATCAACCCACATTTTATTTACAATACTCTTGATGTTGTAAACTGGATGGCATTGTGTGAGGGACAAAAGGATATCTCTGTTCTGGTAACCTCATTGGCGGATATATTCCGATACAGCATCAAAGAGCCTGATGCCATGGTAACTCTGGAGAAAGAGCTTTTCCATCTATCTCAGTACCTGAAAATTCAGGCGATGCGCTATGGCGAAAAATTTACTTTTGATGTGGATATACCGGAAGACTGTCTGTCCTTTCAGTTGCCAAAGCTCACAATACAGCCTCTTGTTGAAAACTCCCTGCTGCATGTCATCAATAAAAACAGTCAGGCAGTTAATGTGCGTCTGTCGGTTGAAAAAACGGAGTTGGGAATCAGGATCATCTTAAGCGACACAGGACGGCTCGCAGATCCCGAAAAGCTGAACCTGTATCTTCTGGGAGAGGATGTGCTACAATACTCAGGGGAAGGAATCGGTATACGCAACCTGAACAAAAGGCTCAAGATGCACTTCGGTGATAACTGCGGCCTGCACTATGAGCGTACAGACACTGGGCTGGCCGCAGTTCTTATTTTGCCAGGAATGCAGAATTAACCCCGGAGGCTTACACTATTGTTTCCAACAACCTGTTCCACTTAATCAAGCATTCCTCCGTGGCCTCATACCCCATATAGGAAAAGGCCGAACCCTTTGGAAGTGCCAATAATTCCTCACTGATATCATGCCTTGGCCTATAATGGGTTTCCAGCATTATGTATCCATCATAGCCATCTTCAATGAGTCTTTTGAAATGTCCCCTGTAATCAACCTGTCCTTCTCCAATGGGTACCCCGGCAACTTTGCCGTCGGGCAGCTTCACTGCATCCTTTAAATGCATATGAACCATGTATGGTTTAATGATTTCATATCCATCCGGATAAGGCACCTCTCCATCAGGCTCATATATATCGTTTCCCGGATCCCATAGCCCCTTAACCCGTTTTGATCCAATTCCACAGATTACTTTTGCCAGCTTTGCCGCGTTGGTAGCAAAGACACTGGGGTCAAATTCCAATACCAGGGTCATATCTTCCCTTTCAAGTATTTTCAGCGGCTCTTCAAATTTTGATACGATTTTGTCAAGGTTCTCCTCGAAACCGCCCTTGCTCCAAAAAGTAAAACCCCTGATGTACTTTGCTCCTACTTTTTGAGCCAAGTTTATAGACTTTTCCAGAATATTCATATGGGTCTTAATTTCATCAGTATTATCAATATCACATTTAAAGAAAGGCGAACTTATGGCGGGTATGATCAAGCCTGAATTTCTTGCAATCTTATCGATTTTATTTATATCCTCCTCGTTTAGTTCGTGTGGCCCCTTCTCCCAAACAGAGCGGATTTCCAATGCATCCAGGTTATACTTCATAGCCAGCTCTGCTGCCACCTGAAAATCCTGTGAAATTTCATCAGTTATAACACCTTTTTTAAACATTTCAATATACCTCCTGTACTATTCATAGTAATCGATTTCTATTGTAAAAATAATCATATCTTTAAACTTTTAACCGAATCCCGTAAAATAAGTTCGGGTTCCAATGTCACTGCCATGGCTGGCTGATTTTCGCCTCCCATGCTATCTATCAGGAGTTTGCATGCCTGCCGTCCTGTTTCAAAAGCCGGATGGCTCACGGTAGTCAGCATTGGTGTGACTACGGAAGAAAGCTGTATATTATCAAAGCCTACCACAGAGACATCCTCAGGTATTTTCAAGCCTTTTGCCGCCAATCCCTGCATGGCTCCAACTGCTGTCATATCATTGATGGCAAAAATGGCAGTAGGCCTTTCCTTTAATTTTAAGAATTTTTCAATCAGTCTTTTTCCATTTTCAAACTCAAATTTTCCGCTTTCGTCTTCCTCTTCCCAATCCGACACCAGAATATTTTCAGGGTAAATAGGGATTCCAGCTTCTCTCATAGCCTTTTTATAACCTTCCAGGATGTCCTTCCTACTTCGCCGGTTTAGCGGTGCCGTCAGAAAAGCAATATTTCGGTGCCCCAGCGTTATAAGATACTCTACTGCTAAAACTGCACCCTTAAGAAAGTTAAATCCTACCCTGCAGCAGTCAAAGTTCTCCACTCCCTGGTCGCAGGCTACAATTTTAACACCGTCTTCCTGCATCCTTGTCAAAAAATTTTGATTCTTTCCTATGGATGAAATGATGATACCCTTAACCTGCTTCTGGTAAAGAGATTCGATATAAGCCTTCTCCGTCTGCGGATCCCGGAAGGAATTGCACAGTAAGGTATTATATCCGTTTTTCCGTGCTTCTGTCTCAATCCCCAATACCATCTCCGGATAAAAGGGGTTGGATATAGAAGGAATAATAACGCCAATATCCCTGCTGTCACTTTTTTTCAGCATCCTTCCCACCAAGTTAGGGATGTAGTTCAACCTCCCGGCAGTTTCCAGTATGGTTTTCCGGGTTTCCTCTTTCACCGGATAGCCGCTGTTGCTGAGAACCCTGGAAACTGTCGCCACAGACAAACCCGTTTCGGCAGCGATATCATGTACAGTAGCTTTTTTACGTTTTGAGCCCATGTAAACACCCTTTACGTCAATAGTAATCGTTTACTATTATATCTTGATAATTGTAGTTTTACAATGTGTTTTTATTATACTGCCTGAATTCATAATTAAATTTTTCGAGTGTAGAAAAATTTAATTACATCAGCGCATTGAAGTAAGTACTTCAGTGAGCTACCACCTAACAGATGGCAACGACTGCTTTGACTGGCTTGAAGAGGGTCAGGAGAATCTTGGTAAAAAGCAGGTCTGGCTAATCATTTTCATCAATGATCGTACTCTATGTTACACGGCTAAGATTGTCAGTTCCGTCCATCTGCCACTAGCAACGCCAACCTCCCGATCAGCAGTCGAATAAATAGTTTACCTCTTTCGCTATAATTTCCACTACTTAACAATGACTTTAAAATTTCATCATAATTTTAAAATTCCGGTCATATTCAGCCCAAATATATCCCTTTTTTCGTCATCACTGATATTTGCCATTGCCAATCTTCCGAAAGCAGGTCTTGGGTCAAAGAATGGCATATCTGTTCCGAAAAGTATTTTTTTCGAGCCGGACTCCTTTACAAACCATTCAATATTTCCTTCATACGTCGATGAAATGGCAATATCGGCATATACATTTTCTCTTTTATTCATAACATCTAACGCATATTCCATTGCATTTATTTCGGCACCGGCATGGCCCATGATAAACAGCGCTCCGGGGTATTGGGCCGATAACCTATTAACAGCGGCAACATCGCTGTCTCCCCATACATGAATGAGTATTGGACAATTCATTTCATCGGCAT
>CAYQCA010000304.1:0-3948 GCA_964415835.1 uncultured Clostridium sp.
ATTCATTTTTGTATTTTCCATATCACTTTCTCCTTTTTTGAATTAATTACCATCATTATAAAACATTTGATTTGACAGCTGTATGTCATATTAAAATTTGTTTTCATATAATTCTAATGTCTTTTTCATTCTGGCTATAATTATCTCTTGAATATGTTTCGGTTCCAAAACTTCAACATAACAGCCAAAAGACATAATATAGCCATAAACCCATTCATCCTCGGGGAAGGTAATTGTTACATTACATGTACCATCTTCATTTCTGACTATCAACTCCTCGTCGAAATCATCATAAAGCCTGTGCAGAGCCTGCGGATAAAACTTAAGTTTCAAGGTGACAAGCTTCTCTGGGATTCCATCACTAAGCTTTTCTTGGGTTCCAGGTTGTTTTCTCTTGAAGGCTTCTTCTGTTACCTCTACATTTTTCATTCTTGAAATACGAAAGGTACGAAAATCTTCTCTAGTTTTGCAGTAGCCCCAAAGATACCATGCCTTACTTTTGAACAGCAGCCTCATTGGTTCAATGTTTCTTGAACTTTTGCAGCCTTCAGAATTTATGTAATCAAACGAAATGCACCGGCACTGAAGAATTGCATTTTTTATGTCTAAAAATTTATTATATTCATTAGGTGTGCTGCCCCAATGGGAAAAATCTATAAACACCCAGTCAGCAAAATCCTTATTTTTGAAAACCGCACCAATTTTATCAAGCACTGTTTCAATTCCAGGATATTTTGTCGCCTGCAAAGTTTTTAAAGCAAGTATCAGACTTTCGCTTTCATGCTCAGATATCAGCGTTTTATTAATGGAATAATCCTCTAATAGTGAAATACCTCCACCGTTGCCTTTATTCGTAAAAACAGGCACACCTGCTCCGGATAGATCATCTATATCTCTGTATATTGTTCTTGAAGAAACTCCAAATCTATCGGCCAATTCTCTTGCAGTAACTGTTCCTTTATTCAATAAAATTATTGTTATTTCCAGCAAACGGTTTATCTTCATCTCATTACCATCCTCTAGAAAAATTATACCTGATATGAGGATGAATGTCAGGTATAATTTTAGCGTTTCCTATGTCTACTATTTCAATCAAATTGTTCGGTTATCTTTTTGAGTTAATATTTTTACCTTGAAAAGCTAGCTCATAAATAGCCAGAAACAGCTTAGCCTGTTTTGCCTTATTATTGTCAACACTCATTTACACATCCATGCCAATCCTCCACTTTTCCGTCCCCAAAATTGAACTGATGGAATGTAAAAAAGAAGCAGGGACCTATTTTGACCTCAATGCTTCTTTGGTATATTCAAAACCTCATTCTTTAAGCAAAAGTATTCTTTTAACAATCAAAGGAATATACAGGGCAAAAAATTCAGCAACAGACAACTGTGAGATATAGCCGGCTATATCAAACTGTTTATTAATTGTTCCAACGCCATACCAAACCCCTGCCATAAAATTAATAACTATAAAAATAATGATAATTAAAGTAATATTTCCCCATGCAAAACTTCTCTTTTTCTTATTAAAAAACAAAAGAAACAGCATAAAAATGATAATTAAGCATGTTGCGATTATAGATATTAAAGCATAGGAATCAAACCTTTCAATTGCCCATGCTACAAATTCGGAATCAAATTCTCTTCTGCTGGCATTTGCGTTTAAACTTGAAATAAAGCGTGGTCTGATTATTACCATCCCCACTATCCCTATCACAGAAAGAACTGACGAAAGTATAATATAGCACTTATTCATTATATTATTTCTTCCGAAACTTATAATACAATTGCTTATGACAATTATTATCAATGCTATTGCAACTGTTGATATAGAAATAGAAACACCCATCATGTACCTCACCGAAAAATTATATATGATAATTTTACTATAGAATCTTATATTTTTCCATCTACGAAAGGCAGAATTTTGTAAAATGATACCAACAGGCTAACTTGTTTTGTCACGATTTCAACCAGTATTCCTTACAATCCTTTGTTCTTTCCATAAAACCATACTCTACCAGATAGCGGCGTATAGTAGCAAAATCATCATAAATATCCTTTATAGTGCTATTGATTTCCTTTTCACCATATCGTTTATCCTTATCAAATTGTTCTGCTATCTTCTTTAGAATTATAATCTTCTTTTTTTCTTTCGAAGAAAATACCTTTAATTTTAAAGGATTTAAAGAGGAAAACATTGACTCAATAATCTTCTCTTCCTCATCTTTTGAAATAAAATATCTGTCATCAATCATTTTTGCTCCTTTATGGACTTCTACAATATCATCGTTACCAGTAGATGTCCTATTGATATTTTTACCTTGAAAAGCCAGCTCATAAATAGCCAGAAACAGCTTAGCCTGTTTTGCTTTTTCCCTGAATGTAAACCTCTGGTGCCGGATAGTGGCTTGTGCTACCCCCAGTTTTTTAGCAATTTCACTGTCTGCCATTCCTGAATGGATCATAGAGAGCAGTTCCTTTTGGTTTTCTGTGATGCCTGAATATTTTTTATCCTGCGACATCAGAAATTGCAACCTGTCTGGATGTTCGTTTTGAATGTGAAAATTTGTAGCTCTTTCAGCATCAAAGTATCGATCCCCGAATTTGAAAATCTCTCCGATTTCAAATTCTTTATCACAGATATTGCAAATGTATTTGTGTGCCTGGCTACTGAATGTGTAACCATTTTTAATTTCATCTATTGTTGTGCTTTCAAAGATATTCATCGTCAAACATTCCTTTGTATGTTTATATATTTTATAAACATATTTTATAATCGTTTGCCATATTTGTCAACTAGATTATTTGTTAGCACACTATGCCTATAGGTATAAGAAAAAAGCACTGACCTTTCAGTGCCTGTACCTACGCCTATAATTAAACCTTTTTTCTACATAATAACGAGGCAACAAGATGTCCCCCACTTCTACAAGTGGTGGGTACCGATTTGGTGTTCAGGCGGTGAGCATATCTCCCGCCTCGTTGAAACGCCGCTAATGTAAGAAATTTTTTCTACAGTCGAAAAATTTTCTCTGAACTGATGCGTTATAATTCTTTTCTGATTAGTATTTCATTGTACTATTTTCCATGCTACTGTAAACAGCTAATGCATCTGTAATATTGTACTGTTCAGTGTTATGATCTCCCTTAGCACCGGCGGTAACAAGTACATATTCTTTACTACCTTGTTTAGCAAGACTTGCCAGGCATAGACCAGCTTCTTTAGTATATCCCGTTTTTCCTCCTAAAATTTTACCGTTCACCAAACTTGAATCGTCAAGTTTTTCAAATAAGGTACTGTAAAAAGTTATCCCATCAGGGTGCTTATTCGTCGGTGAAGTTGAGTATCGTGCAGTAGTAAAAATCTCTCGGAATATTTGGTTTTCCAAAGCATAGGAAAGCAAAACCGACATATCCTTGACTGTTGTGATGTGGTCAGTATCGTGAAGTCCTGTTGAATTGACAAAATGGGTATTGTCTAGTCCGATATCTTCCGCCTTCTGATTCATCAACCTTACAAATTCCTGTTCTGAACCTGCAATTTGAATGGCAAGCCCTATGCAACATTCCCCGCCGCTGGGCAGCATCGCCCCGTATAACAGGTCTATACCCCTGACTTTCTCACCCGGTTGAAAGCCAGCAATAGATGCATCTGCCTTGTGTAATTCCTCAAAAATAGAGTCTGAAAGTTTAATTTCATCCTGCAAATTTGTCAAATTCTCTAATGCAACAATTACGGTCATTATTTTAGTCAAAGAAGCCGGATAAATTATTTCGTCACTATTTTTCTGCATAAGGATGGTACGATCATTTAAAGACAGTAAAATAGCATTAGGACTGCTGAGCACGTTAGTTGGTATAAAAACAGGAGAGTCAGTTGCTACCGATAACGAGGATACCTGGGGAGCTTTAAAAGGGCTGTTTACCTTTAACAATGGATTATCT
>CAYQCA010000305.1:0-1079 GCA_964415835.1 uncultured Clostridium sp.
AACGTTCTCTGAGCTCATTCAATCCTAATTTCTGCATTGTATTCGTCCTTTCAAACAGCTTTATTTAATATAATTAACGAAAAATAAAAAACTCCCATCCCATTGTCTTTTGACATTGTAAGGGACGAGAGATTATCTCACGCGGTACCACCCTAATTCCCCATACCGGGGCTCTTAGCTGATCATGTTAACGCCATGTTACGTCCAGTCTTTCAATTTAATATATCACCTATATCCTTTTCCCGACCGGAAACTCCAGGACTGCTTCACTAAACACCCCTGCAAGGACTTTCACCAGCCGTCCCCTCTCTTTATCACAAGGTATAAAGCTACTTCTTCCTATCATCGTATTTACCTTAAAATTATATACAATCTTGCAATATAGTGTCAAGGAGTGTATATGAATATATTTGTCATAGTTTAAGCAATTTCCAAAAATTTAAGCAGTTCCAGCGGATACGAAATTAACAAATCAGCACCATTTTGTTCTAATTCCTCTTTACTTCTAAATCCCCATAATGCACCTGCTGCAAACATACCTGCTCTTTTAGCACATACCATGTCACTTCCTGAGTCTCCCACATAAATAGTTTTTTCTGCAGAAACACCCATAATATCAGCTGCCTCAAGTAAAGAGGCGGGATCTGGTTTTTTGGGAATTCCATCCCTTTCTCCGAAAATCACTTCAAAATATTTTTTTCCAATTAACTTCTCTACTATTTCGTTTGTCATTTTATTGTTTTTATTTGAACATATTGCCATTTTCAGGCCAGCATTTTGCAAGCCTTCCAATAGGGTACTTACACCTTCGTACCGGCATGTTTTATTTATATAATTTTCACTGTAAATTACTTTAAAATCAGCGAGCAGGCTATCTATAAGCTCTTCATCAGTACCTTCTGGAGATGCCACTTGCAACAGGTTTCGTATACCGTTTCCGATAAATTTCTTATATGCAGAAACAGGATGACCTTTGAAGCCGTATTTGGCCAATGTTTCGTTTGCACTATCAGCCAAATCATCAACGGTATCAAGAAGTGTACCATCTAAGTCAAATATTACTCCAGCGTATTTCATAT
>CAYQCA010000305.1:1179-3939 GCA_964415835.1 uncultured Clostridium sp.
TCAAAACATAAAACGACAATTAAGATAACATTTTAATTGATTCAGACCGTATATTTATGTATAATCAACTTAAAATAAAGATACAATTTTTTTTGCGCCTTATGGCATATGGAGGTCTAGCATGAATATAATTGATGGTGGTGTTACAGCTCCGAAAGGGTTTAAAGCCGCTGGAGTTGCATGTGGAATAAAGAAAAATAACAAAAAGGATTTGGCAATTGTATGTTCAGAAGATACAGCAGTTGCTTCAGGTGTTTTCACTACAAATTTGGTTAAGGGTCACTCCCTGCAAGTTTCAATGGAGCATATCAAAAACGGTTATGCCAGAGCAATAGTTATAAATAGTGGCAATGCAAATGCATGTATTGGTGAAGCAGGCTATAAAGATGCCAAAGATATCACAGAGCTTGCAGCGGAACTATTAAACTGTAATGCTGAGGATATTCTGGTTAACTCAACAGGGGTAATCGGCTCAAAATTAAATATGCCAAATGTCAGATCCGGTATAAGGTCTGCAGTGAATGCTTTAAGCTTTGATGGAAGCCATGATGCAGAAGAAGCCATTATGACTACAGATCTGGTTCCTAAAGAAATTGCCGTTGAAATTGAACTTCAGGGCGAAACAGTAAGAATCGGTGGAATTGCAAAAGGGTCCGGTATGATTCATCCAAACATGGCTACTATGATTGGAATAATAACCACTGATGCCAATATACCAAGAAGCCTCCTGGATAAAGCTCTCAAGCACTGTGTTAAATCTACATTCAACCGTGTTTCAGTTGATGGTGATACCAGTGTATGCGACTCAGTATTTATTCTTGCAAATGGCTTTGCTGATAATGATGCAATAGTTAAGGAAGACTATGAATATTCAAAATTTGTAGACGCACTTATGTTCGTTTGTACTTACCTTGCAAGGTTAATGGCAAAAGACGGCGAAGGTGCTACTAAGCTTGTTGAAGTTATTGTAGACGGTGCAGAAGACGAAGCAGATGCATATAAGGTTGTAAGTGCAGTAGCTAAGTCACCTCTTGTAAAAACAGCAATTTTCGGAGAGGACGCTAACTGGGGCAGAATTCTCACTGCTGCAGGATATTCAGGTGCAACCTTTGATCCGAACCGTACGGATATTACAATTGGGAACCTGCTTGTATGCAGAAATGGTTGTGCAGTAAATTTCGACGAAGCTCAAGCGAAGGAAATCCTCAAACAAAAAGAGATTACAATTAAAATTAGCCTTAAGAAGGGTAAAGTTTCAGATAGAATTTGGACATGTGATTTTTCATATGACTATGTAAAAATAAACGGAAGCTATAGAAGTTAATTTCAAAAAGCAACAAAATATTTGCCGTTTTTTACTAACACTGATATAATATATCTAAATAAATACTTTGGGGGTATTGTGATGTCAGCACAATTAGTTCTTTTTAAAGTAAATAGTGAGGTTTTCGCTATCAATATCAATAATGTAAATATTATAGAAAAGCTTAGTGATATATATAAGGTACCAGACACTCCTGTTTATATTGAAGGACTAATTAACCTTAGGGGTAAGGTTCACACTGTTTTCAACCTAAGAAAGAAATTCGGATATGCTGCTAAAGAGTTTGATGAAAATACGCGAATAATTATATTAAACCATTCATCCATGGTTGGTCTGTTGGTAGACGAAGTGTCTGAGATATTTACTGCTGAAGATTCAGCAATCAAACCAGCACCGGAACTTATTTCAGGTCTCTCAGGGAAATTCTTCAGCGGCGTTGTAGAGAGAGATGGTAAGATTGTGCTTATCCTGGATTTGGAAAAATTATTAAAATAAATATTGTAAAATTTAAACAGGGACATTCCTCTATAGGTGTGTCCCCGCACATTTATAAAGCCTTAATACTCATGGCAACTTGTGAGTATTAAGGCTTCTTCATTTATATAAGGTTATAGCGCATCGGTTCAACAGAAATGGTGAGTTATATCATTCTGACCGTAGAGCTTAAAAAGAGGAGGTTCTTATTCTACTGCGTAAAGTACACCTGAACCTGCATCCAGGTGTACAGAAAACTCAGTACCTGAAATAGTTACCAAATCAAGCGCACCGGTGACAGAATTCAGCACTGAAATCTTTTTGGAAGACTTTAGGACTACATTGCCCGAAACTGCACTGTTATAGGTTTTGTTAGTAACGAGTATATATTTCTTGCCGGCACTGTCATGAAAGACCGCAGCAATTGTATTGCTTGGTATGGATTGAATGAGGGAGCTGTCTGCCAGATTATCAAGGTAATAATTTGCAATTTGTGTGCTGTTTGCATCCGCATGATAAATAGCCTCATTCTGTTTGTTGAATAAGAATTGGCCTACCACCATTAACTCGGTATTCAGGTTTTTTACAGACGTATACATGCTTTTCAAATTATTGTCCGCATCCATCAATAATCCATATGAAGTGTAATAGTCAATATTTTTCACACCGTAAGCAAGTGCAAAATAAGTCTGGAACCGGATACGTTCAATGGTCATGTTTCCTACCAGTCTGTTATCCGTGTCTCCAACCCCTTGAATATAGAACCAGAACGGCTTTCCTGTCTTGTTCGAAAGTTTTCTGAAAAATCCCATATCGCGCCATAAACCGACATTATCACCTGTAATTACCGGATTGCAATCAGTGTTACTTCCAAAAACATAATAATCCTCCGCAAGTATCGATGGATTCACTGCAGTATTATAATTATTGACGTACTCTGGAAACAGTCCATTCTCCCAGGT
>CAYQCA010000306.1:0-3918 GCA_964415835.1 uncultured Clostridium sp.
AGATACAAAATGATGTCCGCAATTGAATTATGCCAAATAAGCTGATAGAATTATTTTCAAAAGGCAGAATATGTAGGTAATTAATATGATTTTTACATTAATTTTATGGGCAATTGGGATATTTCTTTTTTTATCAGATAGGAATAATAAAACAAACAGGTGGTTTGCCTATTGCTATTTAATAGCTTCGTTAGGCACTCTAAAAGAATTTTTTATTGATGAAGTCGCTCCATCACTTGTTTCTAGATATCCACAGATTGAAATGTCTGCATATGTAACGGTGAATAGCTGTATTACAGCGTTTATATATATTTTTTCACCTTTTTGTTTTATAACCTTATCAATGTATTTTTGTAATCTAAACAAAAGTAATAAAAAGGTGTTTGTTGTAGTTCAACTTGTTACAGCTATAATTATCATTATATATTTATTAATATATTCACCTGCCCAATTTAAATATTATCAATTATACAGAATAGACTTTTGGTACTGTATGTCTGCCTACAATGTTGGATATGCGATAATTGGTTCTTTTATAATGTTCAGAAATATCAAAAAGGAAACAGCCTATGAAATAAAACGGCGGAAAAGGATTACTTGTGAAGTTTTGTTATTGCCATATTATTATTGTTTGGTCACCATTTTTATCATTCATACATTAAACTTTAATAGCCTGAAAAAAGTATGGAAGGGTAATATCTATCTTGTAGCTGCAATTTTGATATTTTATGTCTTTATCGCTTATAAAGAGGGATTTATGGGAGTTAAAATTTCCTTTGTCCGATACGATTGGAATTCAGAAATGGAATCTGTAAATTCAAGTACTCAGTACATAAACCACATGTTAAAAAATCATGTTACCAAAATAAACTGGTCTGTTGATAGCATAAGAAAAAAGTTTACTGACAATCAGTTGGAAGAGCTTGACATTATAGAAAGGTCAACAAAACAGCTTATAAGTTTTACAGAAAAGACAAATAAGAGTCTTTCGAGAAAATTGGCCGGTGATGATTTGTGTTATTTCACAAATCTAATATACGAAGCACTAGAAGCATTTAGTACTCAGCAAAAAGGATGTATTTCAGTTGATAACAATGATGATGTACTCATAGTCTGTGATCCTCAAAGTATAGTTGAAGTAATACATAATATAGTCTTGAACGCGTTGGAAGCAATATCTCAAAATGGAAGTATTAAAATTTCTTCTTATTTTAAAAAGAAGAATTTTTGTATTGAGATAACCGACAACGGAGTTGGTATCACGGATGAGCAGATGAAACAAATATTTAAACCATTCTATACCTCTAAAAGAAACAGTATTAATTTTGGTATGGGTTTACCTTATTGTAAAAATGTTATGCAAGCCCATGAAGGTTCAATTGAAGTTTCAAGCGACAAAGATGCGGGTACGATCGTTGTTTTGCAGTTCCCTTTGAAACGAATAAAAAGAAAGGAACTTTTAACTCAATGGATAGTAAAATAAGAGTACTGATAGTTGAAGATGATGAAGATTTTGCCTTTCTAATAAAGAAATATATTACAAAGGAACAGGACATGGAGTGCATTGGAATAGCTTATAATCCGGATGATGCTATCAAGCTATCCTGTGAGCTTTTACCTCAAATTGTAATAATGGATTTAAATTTATCTATTTCAAACCTTGATGGAGTGGAGGTTTCTAAAGAGATTAGAATTCAAACCGGTGCAAAAATAATAATTTTAACATCATTAGAAGCAACACAAATTGTAGAGCACGCTGTTAAAAAGTCCTTTGCATCAGATTATCTGTTCAAAAGCCAGTTTTCTATTTTATGTGATACTATACGGCAAGTTGCAAAAGGCACTACTCCACATCAGATTCTTATAAGAAAGCTGATTTTAGAAGATTTATCTGCAGCAGAGCAAAGCGTACTTGAATTAATCATAGGTAAAAATATAGAAATTAGGTCAGCTAATAAAACTATTTCAAATCAAAAGACAAGTATTCTAAGAAAATTAGGCTTAAAAAATTCCAATGAACTAAAAAAGCTTTTAGGATAGATTGACAAACTAAGTTATGGCTATTGATTAACACAAAGTAACATTTTATAATATAATATAAAATGCTTAATATTTTTGTAGCACGGGATTTAATAAATACACAATTTTTTTGTAGTGTGGTAGAACGGGAGGATAAAGAAAATGCCTATCACTGAATTTTTGTCGCGCAATGCTGAATTATACGGTCAGGAAATATGTCTGACTGAGATTAATTTGGATCTCCAGGAAAGTCATAATGTTATCTGGCGAGATTACGAGCTGATCGAAAACAATCCTGCAGGTGAATACAGAAGAGAAATGACCTGGCGTGTTTTTGATGAAAAAGCAAACAGACTTGCAAATCTATTGATCAAAAGAGGAATAAAAAAAGGGGACAAGGTAGCAATACTACTAATGAATTGTCTTGAGTGGCTTCCAATATATTTCGGCATATTAAAGGCCGGTGCTATAGCAGTCCCATTGAACTTCAGATATACAGCAGAGGAAATAAAATATTGCTTAGGTCTATCAGACACTATTGCTTTAATTTTTGGTCCTGAATTTATTGGCAGGTTGGAAACCATTTATGATCAAATCCCAAAAGTAAAAACATTATTTTTTGCAGGCGAAGATCGCCCTTCTTTTGCTGAAAACTATGACCGCCTGACTGCTAATTGTTCATCTGAAGCTCCACAGATAGAGATTTCAGATGAAGATGACGCTGCAATATATTTCTCATCAGGCACTACAGGATTTCCAAAAGCTATTTTACATGATCATATGAGTCTGGTTTCATCATGCTATACTGAAAATAAACACCATGGTCAAGCAAGAGAGGACAATTTTTTATGTATCCCACCGCTTTATCACACCGGTGCAAAAATGCATTGGTTCGGAAGTCTGTTGACCGGAAGCAAGGCTGTACTGCTTCGCGGTATTAAACCGGAATGGATACTTAAAACTGTTTCAGAAGAAAGAATTACTATCGTTTGGCTTTTGGTTCCCTGGGCACAGGATATTCTGGATGCCATTGATAGAGGCGATGTAAAGCTGGAGGATTACAATCTCTCTCAGTGGAGACTCATGCATATTGGAGCTCAACCTGTTCCACCAAGCCTTATTCACCGCTGGAAAAAGTACTTCCCAAATCATCAGTATGATACAAACTATGGCCTTAGTGAATCCATTGGCCCTGGCTGTGTCCATCTGGGGACAGAAAATATTCATAAAGTCGGTGCTATCGGTATACCGGGATATGGTTGGGAAGTGAAAATTACTGATGAGAACAAAAACATAGTAGCTCAGGGAGAGGTTGGAGAATTGGCTGTTAAAGGTCCGGGCGTTATGAAATGCTATTATAATGACCCTGAAGCGACCGCCGCAGTACTTAAAGATGGCTGGTTATTTACCGGGGATATGGCAAGAATGGACGAAGAGGGTTTTATATATTTGGTTGACAGGAAAAAAGATGTAATTATTAGCGGAGGAGAGAACATATATCCTGTTCAGATTGAGGATTTTCTCCGTGCGCATACTGCTATAAAGGACGTTGCAGTTATAGGTCTTCCAGATAAGCGCCAGGGAGAAATAACAGCTGCTATTATTGAGCTTAAACCCGGATGCGAGTGCTCTGAAGTAGAAATAGAGGCTTTTTGTGCTTCAATGCCAAGGTATAAGCGCCCGCGAAAAGTTATTTTTGATACTGTTCCGCGTAACCCAACCGGCAAGATTGAAAAACCAAAGCTGAGAGAAAAATACGGGGCAAAAAGCCTTGTAGCGGTACAAGTTGAAATATGATTAACAACAGGGCTTAGGGAGATGATATCCCTAAGCCCGAACTAGTACAAACTGTATTTTTATCTTGGTGAAAGCCTTAGTTCCATCCAGTCGAAAGCAATC
>CAYQCA010000307.1:0-3883 GCA_964415835.1 uncultured Clostridium sp.
TTAAGAAAAGAGCCCGGTTTGTGACCGAGCTCTTTCTTATCCCAATAATTTTTTTACTATTTGGTTTATAACTTTACCGTCGGCCTTGCCTTTGGTTTTGGGCATTACAGCCTGCATTACCTTTCCGATTTCCTTAGCAGAAGAAGCACCGGTTGATGAAATTGCATCTTTCACTATTTCTTCAATCTCACTTTCACTTAACTGCTGTGGTAAATATTTTTCCAAAACCTTAATTTCAGCCTTTAGATTATCTATAAGTTCCTGCCTTCCGCTTCTTTCAAAGTCAGGTAAGGTGTTCACTCTACTTTTAATTTCTTTAGCAATAATCTCAACTATACCATCATCGTCAAGGGTGACTTTATTGTCCTTCTCAACCTGAAGCACTGCCGACCTCGCCATTTGAATAGCTGTTTTTGAAACCGCATCACCATTCTGCATGGCTATCTTTAAATCTTGAACAAGCAAATCTTTTAGTGACATAACAATTTTCTCCTATTGGCTACTCTTGTCACGATACTATTTAAATTTTCTTTTTCTTGCAGCTTCAGATTTCTTTTTTCTTTTTACACTTGGCTTCTCGTAGTGTTCTCTCTTTCTAACCTCAGCTAAAACACCTGATTTAGCACAAGATCTTTTAAACCTTTTGAGAGCACTATCCAAAGACTCATTTTCTTTAACTCTTACTTCAGACACACAATTTCCCTCCCTCCGATGGTAACAATTGTGCCGGGAATAAGCCGTAGTACGTTATAACGCACTATAGGGAACAAGCTAAATACAGCACACACTATATTATATATTAATTTTCAAAATTGTGTCAATATATATTTATAAAATAGATGCTATATAATAAAATTATTAAAGTATTTTAGTTCCCATTTTTCTTCCGCCTACAAGGTGATAATGCAGATGGAACACTGTTTGCCCGGCATCTGGTCCACAATTATTTATTAATCTGTAACCGCTTTCTGAAATTCCAAGTTCCTTTGCAATTTCGTTGGCAGCCAGATGTATATACTTCATAATGTCTACGTTTTCAGAAGTAAGTCCATTATGTGAATCAATATGTTCCTTTGGAACAATCAATACATGTACAGGTGCCTCTGGATTTATATCATGAAATGCATAAACCTTGTCTGTTTCATATACTTTCTTTGATGGTATTTCCCCATTAATTATTTTGCAAAAAATACAATCAATCATCTTTATACCTCCTCAATTGGCACTACTTAATTTGTAATTCAATTACTCCAATAGCTGATTTCAGAGCTTCATCTATTTTGGATACATCTTTACCTCCTGCCTGGGCCATGTCAGGACGTCCTCCACCACCGCCTCCGGCAATCTTGGCAACTTCTTTTATAATATTGCCTGAATGGATTCCTTTGGACATAACATCCTTTGTCGCGGTTACAACAAAGCTGACCTTATCTCCATACCCTGAACCTAATACGATCACTCCGGAGCCAATCTTGTTTTTAAGCATGTCGCCTGTATTTCTGAGCCCTTCCATATCCAATGTATCAAACCTTGCAGTAATAACCTTAACACCTTTTACATCTGCAGCTTTTGCAATAATGTCATCAGTTTCACCACTTACCAGCTTATTACGGAGCTTTTCTATTTCCTTCTCAGCGTTCTTCAAATCCTGTCCAAGGCTCTCAACTTTTTTAAGACTATCCTGCGGTGATGCCTTAAGAGCCGCTGAAACCTCGTTGAGCATATTTTCTTTTTCAGCATAGTATTTTATTGCGGCATCACCTGTTAGTGCCTCTATTCTTCTTACGCCGGCAGCTACACCACTCTCGCCAAGCACTTTGACCAGACCGGCTTGTGCAGAATTTTTAAGATGAGTACCTCCACAGAATTCAATACTGTAATCCTCAACTTTTACTACTCTGACAGTATCACCATATTTTTCACCGAACAAAGCCATTGCTCCAAGCTTTTTGGCTTCCTCTATAGGCATTTCTTTAACATCAACAGCCATACTGCTCAGGATTGCTTCATTTGTCATGTCTTCAACAGCTTTAAGTTCTTCAGCTGTCATTGCTGAGAAGTGACTGAAGTCAAATCTTAATTTATTTGGTTCAACCAGCGAACCTGCCTGATGTACATGATCACCCAAAATAGTTCTTAGGGCTTTATGCAGTAAATGCGTCGTAGTATGATTTCTCGAGATTGCCATTCTTCTCTTTATATCTACTTTTGCATCAGCTTCGCTTCCTGTCTCCAGCAATCCGCTTTCAACAACACCGGAATGAAGGAATTTGCCATCTGCTGTTTTTGTACAATTTTCTACTCGGAGGATGCCATTTTTTGAAGAAATAACTCCTGTATCCCCAACCTGTCCTCCGCTCTCAGCATAGAAAGCTGTTTTGTCGAGGATAACTGTTACTTCGTCACTCTCCTGAGCATTTTCAACTATTTCACCGTCCTTCACAATATACAGAATTTTAGATTCTGAAGAAGTGTGGTCATATCCGACAAATTGAGTTTTAACACTTTTGTCCAGCTTATCAAAAACACTGTCTGCCCATGCTGAATTATCCTTGCTGTTATGAGCATCTCTTGCCTTTTTCTTCTGAGCGTCCATTTCCCTCTTGAAGCCTTCTTCATCTAATTCCAAACCATTTTCCTCTGCAATTTCCCTTGTTAAATCAAGCGGAAAACCGTAAGTATCATGGAGCTTGAACACCATTTCTCCCGGAATGACTGTTTCACCCTTTGACTTAACTTCTGAAATAAAGTCATTGAGAATAACTATTCCCTGGTCAACAGTTGCTTCAAAACGCTCCTCTTCAATTCTTATAACTTTTTTAATATATTCAGCTTTTTCCTCAAGTTCAGGATAAGCCTCTTTTGATTCATTAATTACAACCATTGCCACATCATACAGAAATGGTTTATTAATACCCAGAAGTCTTCCATGCCTTGCTGCTCTTCTAAGAAGTCTTCTTAGTACATATCCTCTGCCTTCATTTGATGGAAGAACACCGTCGCAAACCATCATTGTAGTACTTCTGATATGGTCTGTAATTACACGGATTGAAACATCAGTTTTTTCTGACTTTTTATATTCAACACCTGCAATTTTACAAATATATGTGAGGATATTCATAACCGTGTCGACTTCAAAAAGGTTATCTACCCCCTGAGAAATGCAAGCCAGTCTTTCCAGCCCCATTCCGGTGTCAATATTTGGATGGGCCAGCCTTGTATAGTTTCCCTGTTCATCCCTGTTAAACTGAGTGAATACATTATTCCAAAATTCAACATAACGGTCACATTCACAACCCACCTTACAGTCGGGTTCTCCGCAGCCTTTTTCAGGGCCTCTGTCAAAATATATTTCAGAGCATGGTCCGCACGGGCCTGTTCCATGTTCCCAAAAATTATCCTTCTTACCCATTCTCACAATACGTTCAGCTGGCAAGCCAACATCCTTGTGCCAAATATCAAAAGCTTCGTCATCATCCTGGTATATTGTAACCCAGAGCTTGTCAACGGGCATTTTTAAATCCTCTGTTACAAACTCCCAGGCCCATGGAATCGCCTCTTTTTTAAAATAATCTCCAAAAGAGAAGTTTCCAAGCATCTCAAAATAAGTACCATGACGAGCTGTCTTACCTACATTCTCGATATCAGGTGTTCTTATACACTTTTGGCATGTTGTAACACGCTTTCTGGGCGGTATTTCCTGACCGGTAAAATATGGTTTTAATGGTGCCATTCCAGAGTTGATAAGCAAAAGGCTGGGGTCATTTTTCGGTACTAATGGTGCACTTGGCAGCCTTAAATGTCCCTTGCTCTCAAAAAATTTGAGATAACGTTCTCTGAGCTCATTCAATCCTAATTTCTGCATTGTATTCGTCCTTTCAAA
>CAYQCA010000308.1:0-3869 GCA_964415835.1 uncultured Clostridium sp.
TTTATCCGCAGGCTCTGCACAGGATTTATGATGATTTCGACGAGGAGTTGATAGTCAAAAATCAAGATGGCTCATGTAATGTAACAATTACATTCCCGGAGGATGAATGGGTTTATGGGTATATCATGTCTTTTGGCTGCTATGTTGAGGTATTAGAGCCGAATCATATAAAAGAAATCATTTCAGCCAGGATGAAAAAGGCATTAGAATTATATGAAACAAATTTGGAATATGACATACTGTTGTCAAATCAAAAGTATTAAAATAGTGGTAAATAATACAAAAAGGAGACGGTAAATATGGAGAATACAAAAATAAATTTTTGCCAGAGTTGTGCAATGCCTATGGAAAGCTTGGATTTGTATGGGACTAATGCAGACGGCAGTAAGAATGAGGACTATTGCCACTATTGTTTTCAGGAAGGGTCGTTTACAAAGGAAGAATCAATGGAGGAAATGATTGAAACTTGTGTCCCATTTGTATCAGACGGCAATCCTTGGCCCGATGAAGCTTCAGCAAGAAAGGCTATGAATGAGATTTTTCCGCAACTGAAGAGGTGGAAAACAGTTGATTAATTATTATAAAAGTTTATAAAACTCAGTTAAAAAGGCTTATAACATTAACATTAAATGCTATCATATCTATTGAAAACAGAACATATGTTTGGTATAATATTTGTATACTGAGGTAAAGACTGTAAGAGGTGATATGGAATGATGATAGCTTTAAGAGTGAGGCTAGAGCCTAACAATTATCAGAAGTCTAGACTTTTTCAAAGTGCAGGGGTTGCAAGATGGGCCTATAATTGGACACTTGCAAAGCAGGAAGAAAACTATAAAAGTGGTGGGAAATTTGTAAAAGACGGAGATTTAAGAAAAGAATTAACGCTTTTAAAACAGACAGAAGAACTGAAATGGCTGAATGACTACAGCAACAATATAACTAAGCAAGCTATAAAGGATGCTTGTGATGCTTATTATAAGTTTTTCAGAAAACTAACTGACAAGCCAAAATTTAAAAGTCGAAAGAAAAATACACCCAAATTTTATCAAGATACTGAAAAGATAAAATTTAAAGACGGTAAAGTAAGACTTGAAAAGATAGGTTGGATAAGACTTTCTGAAAAAGACAGGATACCCGAAACTACAGGATATAAAAACCCAAGAGTAAAGTTTAATGGTGTCCATTGGTACGTATCAGTGGGAATTGAGACAGAACAAGAACATGCGGAATTAACAGACGTAAGTATTGGTATTGATGTTGGATTGAAGGATTTAGCTGTGTGTTCCAACATAGAAAAGCCATTTAAGAATATCAACAAATCTATAAAGATCAAAAAATTAGAAAAAAAGTTGATTAGGTTACAACGAAAAGTTTCAACCAAATATGAGAAAAATAAAGAAGGGAGGAGTTACGTAAAAACTAATAACATTGTAAAACTTGAAAAAAACATTAAAAGAGTACACAAACACCTTGAAAATATTCGTACTGACTACAGGCATAAAGTGACTACTGAGATTGTGAAAACCAAGCCATCAAGGATAGTTATGGAAAGCCTTAACATTAGTGGTATGATAAAAAACAAACACTTATCCAAGACAATACAGCAACAAGGATTATTTGAGTTTAGAAAACTGATTCAGTATAAATCCGAAAAACAAGGAACTGAATTTATTGAAGCCGACAAATGGTATCCTTCATCTAAGACCTGTTCAGGTTGTGGTTATATAAAAACGAAACTATCACTATCCGAAAGGGAATTTAGATGTGAATGTTGCGGTACTGTAATAGATAGGGATAAGAATGCTAGTATTAATTTATCAAGATATACCGTCTCAAAAGAGACATTGGTATCATAATGCACCAAAACGAATTATGATACTATGTACCCTGAGTTACAGGGAAATTTAAGCCTCTGGAGCATCACATCAAACGATATTAGGTTCACCGAGGTCGGATGCGTTGAATGAGGAAGTAAACATAAACTTTTATAATGTTTTTATAGAGTTTTATAAGATTTACGTAACGGTGGAAGAGATAAGGAGTTAATTAAAATGACGGGTAAAAAGATACTTGATGTTGTAAAAGTTGGTTTCTATGGCAATACGGGTGACAACCGCGCACCTGAAGACTTTGCATTTCCAGCCTGCATGGCTTCACTGATGCAGTTTATTGGAGAAGATTATCCGGTAATAGAAATCGATGCCCACAATACAAAATCTACTCAACGAACCGGAAATTTGCATTTTATCACTGCCTCTGGCATTGCATTTGGGCTGCTTTGGCATAAAGAGTATTGTATGAGCTGTATGGATTTAACACAGGTAAATGAACACAATGATACAATAAAGCATGCCTTTGAATGGGCAGGATATGATTTTGAAGTTATTGAGAAATCAGAGCAGGGGGACAACCGGGATTACATAAAAGAAAGAATTATCCAGTCAATCGACAAGGGAGTACCAGTGCTTGCTTTTGGTATTGTTGGCCCACCTGAATGCTTGATAATAAACGGGTATGATGAAAGTGGTGATGTCCTTATCGGCTGGAGCCATTTTCAGGACTGGGAACCCTGTGATAAAGAGCCTAATGGAATGTTCAGAAAAGCTGATTGGTATGACGGATTATGGAAAATAGTAATCACGGCCGAAAAAACTGGCCGCAGATCATCAGTGAAAAATATTCTATCCCTTGGGTTGTCAATAATGGAAAAGACCGAAAGCGAAGGTTATGTTGCGGGACTTGCAGCATATGACGAATGGATTAAGTATGTTTTAAATCCAGAACTTGATAATGCAGATGATGAAACATTGAAGGCCAGACACAAACTACACCATGCCCTGGTGGGTAACCTGGCTGAAGCCCGCTGCTGGGGAGGAGACTTCCTGCTCAATGTTAACAAAGAAGAACAGAGTACAAATGTTGAAGGTGCAGCAAAGTGTTTCAAAGATATCCACGACCTGTGCTGGAAGGTTTGGGGTGTTCTTGGAGAGTATGGACAGCAGGATGTATGGAAAGGCTTTAGAAATAGTGAAAACCGCAGGAAAATTGCTGCACTTTTGTCGAATATAAAGTCTCTGGACGAAAAAGCAATAGAATATTTGAAATTAGCGGTAGGGGAGTAGAATTATGATTGAAATACCCGAAGCAATAAATTTAGCTCAACAAATCAATGAACAAATAAGCGGAAAGAGAATTGCAAATGTAACTGCTGCCTATAGTCCACATAAATTTGCCTGGTATCACGGCGATCCCCAAAATTATCATCAGTTGCTCTCAGACAAGGTAATTGATAAAGCATGTGGTGTAGGGGGGAAGCTTGAAATAAAAGCTGAGGATGCAGTTATACTGTTTGCAGATGGTGTCAATCTGAGATACCATGCTGAAAATGAAAAACATCCGCAAAAACACCAGCTTCTAATAGAATTTGAGGATTTTTCGGCCATTAGCGCGTCAGTCCAAATGTATGGGGGGTTATGGTGCTTTAAAGAGGGTGAGTTCAACAATCCGTACTATATTGTAGCAAAGGAAAAGCCTTCACCATTTTGGGATAAATTTAACCGCGCTTATTTTGACAGTATTGTTTCAGCCCAAGGAAATGAAAATTTAAGTGCAAAAGCTCTGCTTGCTACTGAGCAGAGAATACCAGGTTTGGGAAACGGTGTATTGCAGGATATTCTTTTTAATGCCGGAATCCACCCGAAGAAAAAGGTTAAGGAATTTACTGATCAACATATAGAAAATATTTATAATTCAGTAAAATTCACACTTGCCGAGATGACTTTTCAGGGGGGTAGAGATACTGAAAGAGATTTATTCGGCTGCTTCGGCGGGTACAAGACCAAACTGAGCAAAAATACGTTAGACAA
>CAYQCA010000309.1:0-3859 GCA_964415835.1 uncultured Clostridium sp.
TCGAAAATCTTAAGGAACAAGTCTATAACATCATAAGTACTATTGAAAATTTAGAGCATGCTTTGAAATTAAGCAAGAAAAAACTTTCTGATGTTAACAGTGATTTCAATAAGTATAGCCAGAATGACTTAAAGCATGCATACCAAACCGCTGATAACATACGAGTTGAATTGGCAGTAAAACGTGAGCAGGAATCATTTTTAATAAGACGCAGAAATGACTTGGAAATAAGAATTAAGGACACATTAAAGACCCTGGAACGTGCAGATAATTTAATTGGCCATGTTGGAGTTGCACTTGATTATTTAAGCGGTGATCTGCAGGGAGTTGGAGAACAGTTGGATAATTTGCAGCAAAAACAGTTTTTGGGTCTCAGGATTATAGAAGCGCAGGAAGAGGAAAGAAAACGAGTGGCAAGAGATATTCATGATGGGCCTGCCCAATCAATGTCCAATGTTGTGATTAAAGCAGAAATTTGTGAACGGCTTCTGGATAAAAATGTTGAAGAGGCAAGAGCTGAATTACAGAACCTTAAGAAGGTAATGAGGGATAGTCTTCAGGAGGTTAGAAAAATAATCTATAACCTTAGACCTATGGCACTTGATGATTTGGGTCTATTGCCAACGTTAGAGAGATATGTTATTTCTTTTAAAGAGGATACTGGAATAGATGTAGTTCTGAAAACAAGGGGGATAGGAGAAATAACAAAGCCCGCTATTTCACTGACCGTATTTAGAATTGTACAAGAGGCATTAAACAATGTTTTAAAGCACTCTAAAGCGAAGAATGCTTCAGTCCTCATGGAGCGTTTGGATAATAAGCTTAGTATAATTTTAGTGGACAATGGAATAGGGTTTGATACAAAATCTATAAGGATGACTAATTCGGATTTTACAGGGGGATTTGGGCTTTTTAGCATGAGGGAAAGAGTAGCCCTTCTCGAAGGAGAAATTGATATTGCATCGGAAAAAGGAATTGGAACAAAAATTAAAATACTAATACCACTCAACAATGAAGGGGAGGCTCTTGAATAGAATGAATAAAATTAGAGTAATGATTGCAGATGATCATGCAATGGTACGACAGGGTCTAAAGACCATTCTGGAATTGGAAGAAGATATTGAAGTTGTATCACAGGCAGCTAATGGAGAGGAAGCAGTATTATTTGCAAGAAAAGAAAAACCTGACATCATCTTGATGGATATTAACATGCCGATATTAAATGGATTACAGGCTATTAAGATTTTAAAAGAAGAAGATGAGAGCTATAAAATTATCGTCTTAACGCTTCATCAGGATAGAGAGTACCTTTTTAAAACACTTCAATTAGGCTGTGAAGGGTATGTACTCAAAGATGCTGAATCTTGTGTCTTAATCGATGCCATAAGGAGTGTTTATCAGAACCAGACATATATTCAGCCAAACATGACAAGTGAGTTGGTAAAGGAATTTAATAGAGTTACATTGATTGAGCATGACAGAACCATTACTAATAATCTAACAAACAGGGAAGTTGAGGTTCTTAAATTAATTGCAGAGGGCATGATTAATAAAGAAATTGCCAAGCAACTATACATAAGTGAGAAAACAGTAAAAAATCATATTTCAAATATATTTAAAAAATTAGATGTCAATGACAGGACTCAGGCTGCAATTTATGCCTTTAAACATAACATAAAAGTATGAAAATGGGTATTGACACTGTCGACTCAAGCATAGTATTATATTAATAATTTCGTTATATTGATATTGCGAAGAACAGGAATAGTAAACTGTAAAAAATCTTAAAGAGAGCTGTCGTTTGGTGAAAGACAGAGATTTCGAAAGTTGAAGCTCGCCTGGGAGCATTTCTGGCTGAATATGTAGGTCGGAACGGGTTTCACCGTTATATGAAAAAAGAGAATTCATAAGTCGATTTTAATTATAAGTTATTTATTTTAAATTGATAAGTGAATTAACTTGAGTGGTACCGCGGAATAGCTTTTTCGTCTCAAATGTTTTTGAGATGAAGAGCTTTTTTTTTAATTTTATACAGGAGGGGTAAGATGGAAAAGCTGATTGAAATTACAGTTGGTAAATTATTAGACGATATGGCAGTAAAATATCCGGATCATGATTGTGTATTATATACAGATCGACCATTTAGAAAAACTTATTCAGAATTCAATACAATTTGTAACAATGTTGCAAAAAGCTTTATGAAAATGGGAATTAAAAAGGGCGATCATGTTGCAATTTGGGCAACAAACGTTCCCGAATGGATTATTACACTTTTTGCTACAGCTAAGATTGGTGCTGTACTTGTAACAGTTAATACAAATTATAAAATATTTGAATTGGAATACCTTTTGAGACAGTCAGATTCAAGCACAATTGTTTTAATTGACGGATTCAAAGATTCAAATTATGTTGAAATTATAAATGAGCTTTGTCCTGAACTAAAAAACTCCGAGCCTGGTAAGTTTTCAAGCGAGAAATTTCCTTTCTTGAAAAATATTATTAGTGTTAGTGAACAAAAACATCCCGGTATGTTTAGTTGGGATGATATGGTTAATGCGGGTAGTGATATTACAGATGAAGAACTCTACGAGGTAAGTAATTCCCTTAATTGCCACGAAGTAATCAATATGCAATACACATCAGGGACGACAGGGTTTCCAAAGGGTGTAATGCTAACACACTATAACATTGTAAATAATGGTAAATGTATCGGAGACTGTATGCTGTTTACCAATGAAGATAAGCTTTGCATACCTGTTCCATTTTTCCATTGTTTTGGTTTGGTACTTGCAATTATGGCATCTGTTACACATGGAACTACGATGGTACCGATAGACTATTACTCTCCCGTAAAAGTTATGAGCGCTATCCAAAACGAACGCTGTACTGCTGTTCACGGTGTTCCAACAATGTATATTGCAATGCTTGAGCATCCTGATTTCAAGAATTATGATTTTACGACCTTAAGGACAGGTCTGATGTCAGGCTCACCTTGTCCAATTAAGGTTATGCAGGATGTTGTTGACAAAATGCATATGACAGATATTACTATTGCATATGGTCAAACAGAAGCATCTCCTGTTTGTACTCAAACAAGAGTAGGAGATAGCCTTGAGCTAAGAGTTTCAACAGTTGGCCGTTCATTGCCGTTTATCGAATGCAAGATTGTTGATCCAGAAACAAATAAAGATTTGCCGGCAGGCGTTCCGGGAGAATTTGTGACAAAAGGTTATAATATAATGAAGGGTTATTACAAAATGCCAGAAGCAACAGCTCAGGCCATAGACTCTGAAGGCTGGCTACATACCGGAGACCTGGCCACAAGGGATGAAAACGGTTATTATAAGATTACCGGAAGAATCAAAGATATGATTATCAGAGGCGGGGAAAACATTTATCCTAAGGAGATAGAGGAGTTTTTGTATACGCTGCCTGAAATAAAGGATGTACAGGTAATTGGTGTTCCATCAAAAGCATATGGTGAAGAAATAATGGCTTGCGTTATATTGAAAGAAGGCTGCACGCTAACTGAGGAACAGGTTAAAGAAGCAGTTAAGACAAATATGGCAAGGCATAAAACGCCTAAATATGTAGGCTTTATGGACAGCTTCCCAATGACTGCAAGCGGTAAGATTCAGAAATATAAAATGCGTGAAGCAGCAATAGTTAAATTAGGTCTACAGGATGACGCATCTATTGAAACTGCGTAAAAACAATATTATAATTAAATATGGAAATTTATTATTGCCAGTTTAATACGCTGGCAATTTTGCTTTAATAAAAGGAGGAATTATGGCTTTCGTTGATGATATAAAAAGTAAGGTGCTTGTTTTTGATGGCTCAATGGGAACAATGCTTC
>CAYQCA010000310.1:0-3853 GCA_964415835.1 uncultured Clostridium sp.
TAATAATTCTGCAATACCAGAAGTAACTCTGTGCGGCTGTTAATATTCAACTTTCTGTATATCGATGTACAATATGTATTTATAGTAGCATATGACTTTGATTGCATACCCGCTATCTGTCTAAGTGTATAACCATCCAACAGAAGCTTGCATACCTCTATTTCTGCCGGAGTTAATTTATAATCTTTGAGCCTTGCTTCCAAACGTGAACATTTTGTAACATCCAGTCGGTAAGAATCATCAATCCACTCTCCTGAATAAAGCATTTTTATAAAAAATGGAGACAAGACAAAAAAGATAATAACAATGCATATAGAAACAAAAGCCATAAAAGCCGAAGGGGCTAATATTTTAACATCCTTAAAAACTTCTAAAGTTATAAAAGCAGCTAGGTAATATAATGCTGAAAGAATTATACCAACTCTGTAAAAAGTAATGCTCTGAAATTTTTTAGCCATAAAACCTGCAATATAATACATGTTTACAAAGCCAATAGCATAGGAAGCTCCAAAGCAAATAGCTGATATGGCAGCTGCAGTATTATTTTCAAGGCTAATAATATTGGCAACAAAACCTATAGCCAAAAGAGCAAACGAAATATTAAGCATATTGCAAATATTAATCAGAAAACGTTTCTGAAGCAAAATGACTGCAGCAATTCCAACTATTACTCCCAAAAAGTAGTAGTTTTCTACCTGAATTTTTAATTTATCAGCAATCTGGCGCAGGACAAAAGGAGCTATTACATCATTTAATGCAAGTATAACAAACACTAACGGCATCAAGGAGTAGGCTTTTGTCGGAGCTTTTATTTTCTCTTGACTGGGCATTTCATCAGTGTTGTACTTATAAAAGTATGAGCATATTGCCAGAATTATTATTATAAACAAAATAATCAGGCTGGGCAAATCAACCAAAAAATATAAATCTTTTAATATTGGCTTAAAAAACAATAATACCTTTGGCAATAATACTGCTAAAGTCATGGAATAAAACTTTTCCGAATTATTTAATACCATAAAAAATGCAAAGACATTTGCAGCAAATATATGTCCCAAACAAGCAGCAGCAACAGTCATAATAACCCTGGAAACAATAGTATCCCCTGTAAATCTAATTATAATAAAACATATAAGTGCAGCGATAACACTGTAAAACGCTTTTGGAACAAAAGTCCTCCCACTGAACAACACTGGCAGCAGACAACCAACAAACAGCCAGACATAATAATAAAATGACGTATTTCCGGTATTATTGTTATATAACTGATGTTCAAACTTAAAATCACCCATCGGCAGAAAATAGGAATAAACCCATACAAATATAGCTATCCAGCTAATAAAGTACGGAAGATTCTTTTTGGTTATAGAATTCAAACTCAATGTATGCGCTGTATGAAAAACAACTTTAAAAAATTTGTTAATACTATGTATATTAATATGCATGGTCATTCACCACCTGCGATATATTTTCTTCATATATATTAATTGGCAGGTTTTGTACTATTATTTTATTATACTCCACTTTTTTCTCCAAGTCTAATCCCTGGACATACAGACCAGCAATATTCCTTCTCTAATTGTAACACTGGCAATATCATCGGTAAACTCGTTACTTACGCCCCATGAGGTACCTAAAGTCATGGTGGCATCTTTTAACACATATTTTAACCCAAATGTGCTAACTCCGGTTACTTTCTCTGAAATTGGGATAAGCGATAGCTTATATCCATTCTTCCTTGGAATTGTAAAACCGGTGTTATACATGTATATTTCATTATGCTCATCTATAATTGAAGCCTTGACACCAATGTCTAAAAGTTTTTTCAGCAAAAGTATATTTGCTATTGAGTGATCAATTCTTGAACCAATAGCTCCAACAAAAACCAAATGGTCTGCCCCAATTTCCAGTGCTTTTTCAATAGCAAGTTCCGAATCGGTCATATCTTTCTCTATAGGAAATTTATAAACCTCAACCCCTTTATTTATGAAGTATTGAAGGTCTTCAGATTCTGCAGAATCAAAATCACCAAGCAAAACAGAAGGTGCAATATCCATCTTTCTTATATGCCTTGCTCCCCCGTCAACCGAAATAATACAATCTCCCGGACTTATATGTTTTTTTATTTCCTCATAGTCATTTATTTCTCCATTACATACAATAACAGCTTTCACTAAATATTCCTGCCTTTAATAAATTCCAGCTCGACCTGAGGCCGAGCTTCCTTCTACTGTCTGTCTTCTGTTTTCTATCTACTATATATTTTCTCTTTTAAATGCGTTTAATTTCAATTCTTTAATAGCTTCACCTACATCAGGTTTATTAAACACTGCTGATCCGGCCACAATTATGTTTGCTCCTGCTTTAGTAACGGTATAAATATTATTAGCATCAATTCCCCCGTCAACTTCTATATCTCTGTAAATGGCACGTCTGACCATCATATTTCTAAGCTCTTCTATCTTTTTTGTTGACATTTCTATATATGATTGCCCGCCAAAACCCGGATTAACCGTCATCAAAAGAACCATATCAATATCCGGCAAAACATAGTCCAATACTGTAAGTGGTGTTGCAGGGTTAAGTGCAACTGCAGCCTTTTTACCACAGCTCTTTATTTTTTGAATAGTTCTGTTTAAATGTCTGCATGCCTCGACATGGACGGTTATAATATCAGCTCCTGCTTCAGCAAAGTTTTCAATATAGTCGTCCGGATTTGAAATCATTAGATGTACATCAAATGTCTTTTTCGTTACTTTTCTTAGAGACTTCACAACTACCGGTCCAATCGAAAGATTTGGGACAAAATGTCCATCCATTACGTCGATATGTATTAAATCGGCTCCATTTTCATCAATTCTTTTAACATCTTCACCCAATTTCGAAAAATCTGCAGATAAAATTGATGGTGCAATCTTAATCATAATAAACCTCCCTTGAATGCTATAAGCGTTATGCAGATAGTATTTATATTTTTTTTCTGAATTCTTTTTTCCCTTTATATTGGGGAATCTCTTTCAATGCTTTGTACAGCTGTATATATCTTTGAAATCTGCTATTGTCTATTTCTCCATTCTCAAGTGCATCAATTACCAGGCACCCTGGTTCTGTTGTATGACTGCATGATGAAAATTTACACTGATTCAAATATTTTTTGAACTCAGGATAGTAATTATCAAGCTCATTAAAAGGTATGTCTGCCAATTCAAAAGAACTAAAACCCGGTGTATCAGCTACATATCCGCCATAGTTCAGTTGAAGTATTTCTGCGTGTCTTGTTGTATGTTTTCCTCGTTCAATCTTG
This sequence comes from uncultured Clostridium sp., assembly GCA_964415835.1. GTDB lineage: Bacteria > Bacillota > Clostridia > Acetivibrionales > DSM-1351 > Ruminiclostridium. The sequence continues at coordinate 3,305 of CAYQCA010000310.1, forward strand.
CTGCTTACACTGCCGGTTTCCATAACCCATGAATCCATTATATGATTCAGAATTGTTGATTTCCCAACTCCTGACTGCCCTGCAAAAACAGTTAGGTGATTCTTTAATTCTGTCTTTAAAAAATCATACCCTATATTTTTTACTGAGCTTATTTCAATGCATGAATATCCGGCTTTGGAATAAGCATCCCTTATAAGCTGGGAAGTTTCATCTTCGAGGTCAATTTTATTAATGCATATTAAAATTTTTAGCTTTTTTAACTCAGCTGTAATAAGGAGCTTGTCTAATAGCATATAATCAACAACTGGAGCTTTCGCGGCTACCACTATAGCTATCTGGTCTATATTCGCAATAGCAGGACGTACCAACTCTGATTTACGAGGAAATATCTCATCTATAGACCCCAGTTTTTCAACACTGTCGAGTATACTAAACCCGACATTATCGCCAGGCAAGGGAGTTATAGCATCTTTTCTGAATATTCCTCTCGGTTTACATTCATAAACTTCACCGCTATTGTTTTCTTTTACATAGTAAAAACCGCCAATT
>CAYQCA010000311.1:0-3800 GCA_964415835.1 uncultured Clostridium sp.
ACCAATCAAAACCTGATGATATATCACCATTCCATTATATACTATAAATGGAAATCATACAATATATTTCAGAACATTTGTTCTTTATTATGGTACTATATAATCACATCATCTGACTTTTCACACTTGTTATACCAAAACAACTCCGACTCTATGCTGTCGGTATTCTCCGGCATCGGTTCCTGAATAAGTGCAGCTTTCAACGGAAATCCCAAAATACCGCTTTTTTCATCGGACCTTATAATAAACCCCATGCTGGAACTTTTAAATTCAGGTTCAGCGTCCAACCATGTCTTGGAATAAAACTGAAGCATTAACCCTTCCTCACATTCGTATTCAATAACCGGAAAGCGCATTCCTCTGGGGCAGATTTCGGAAAACCGGCTTTCAAAATCAGCTTTTCTTTCGTTTAGCTCCTCCGGTGTAAACTGTTCTTTCAGATGAGGATCATCAAAGTTTTTCAACATGTCCGCCCACAAATCGCATAGATAGACACGATTAATCTGTACCCAATGTTTTTCTCCACTCTGTAAATCGCGGAACCACAGCTTGTCTTGATATTGGGCACCGACCAAAAGCGTGACAGGCTGCTCGACCAAGTATGATGTATGCTCGAGTCGTGTTATAAATTTCATCATGGGGTTCTCTTCCAAATTTGGTATTGAATCAAACTCTCCTGCAAACTCAACCCTCGTAAAAAACAGGTTGTCAATATTTTGATAATCAATGCCTGTCGGGTCCCATCCAAGCCGTAAAAACTCTGCAAACGTCGCCATAATCTCCCAATTTTGCAGATTGCAGCGTGTATTTTGGATTCCCTCAACATTAAACTGGATATCATCGATTTCTACTTTGCTTACAGCTTGAAAAATGTTTACTGTCCCGATTTTTCTGTTACCTGTCAGACTTTCACGGTTTGTCTGTACTCTCCGGGCAGTCCGTCCAGTTCGGCAATCTCAGCTTCCTCAACACGTCTGACAAAATCCTCGTCATACTGCAAAGCCAGAAGTTGGATACGGCTATCATATCGGACAATTCCCATGACATGATAGATTACCCCTTTTATTTCGGTAGTCTTGCCGATTATTTTTATTTCCATAGGTCTATAAATAAGTTTTTGTAAGTTTTGAAGGTTCATTTAATTTTCTCCTGTAATATAATGATAAGAGTCATGGTAGTACTCGTAAGACTGATTACCAATGAAAATCATCCGGTTTCTCTACTTGGGGATAATCATCATCGGTACACTTATTGGGCAAAATCCTTTCATACTTATTTGTTTCACAATTATATACCGCAAGACCTGACTGCCATTTTTCCGAGTCTTCAGCAAAATAGTAGGAAAGCAATACTTTTTTACTATCAGGACTCCATTCCAGAAAGCGAACACTAGGATCAGGCCGTTGATAGTTGCCTATTGTATAACCAAACTTCTTGCTGTTTTCTGCAAGGTATGAGTACAACTCCTGCTTGTTTGTAGTAAAAGTAGATAAATTCAATATCACTGTATTTGACCATAGCCGTCCGCCATCTCCAACAGCCAATTTTGTCCCATCAGGGCTCCAATGAATATAACCCGCTACACCGCTATCCCCACCAACACTTACAAGCTGCAAAGCCATTGATATTTGACGGTTATCGCTGGAATATATCCACAGTTTCCCATCATTAAAACGAGCATTAATAAACGGATTAAATGCAACAAATTTATTATTGGGAGAATGAACGAATTCCGGGCCTGAAAATGTTTCACCCAATACCTCCATAGAGAATTTTGCTGCATCCCGCACTTGTTGAACAGGGTCAGTCAACAATGTTTGCAACGCCTTAATTAATTCTGGTTTTCTATGATCAGTATAATACTCAAATACTTTATATGCACACACCCATCGAACATAAGAGTCCTCATGTTCGATTCCGGCAATATACAAAGGCAATAAATCGACATTCATCGGCAACTCGCCAAAATAGGCTTTGGGACCGCCATAGCTTTTAGCAAACGCATCCCAATACGAAACTAAATATTTCTGTGAAATTTCAGGATCTCGTGAAACCTGCTGTGCACTTTCAGATACATTACTTGATTGATTGTCCGGTGCTTGTTTTTCCCCTGTCAATGTAGAATTTGACATACTTATGGATTTTGATAATTCATCTGAATAATTCTCTAATGTATTTTGATTTTTACATCCTGATACGTTCAAAGAAATAATCCCAGCTATTATAAATATAATCAATCTCTGTTTCATATAAATCACCACTCCACTATGTTCTTATTCTATTGATTTTTTTATATAAACCGTTGAAGCCATGATTGAATTGTCTGCATTCTCTTAAATAAAATTTCACTGTTTAGCCTCGTATTATTCAATTGGCAAATTGTGCTGTTTTAAGAAAGATAGTTTATCCCAGTAGCCTCTCTGAAATAATATCTTATTATTCACTATCTGAAAAAAGCCACAACCTCTCAAACCTAATGGGTCACGCCACTCCAGAATTGCCCATTGTCCATCTTCAAAAATATTTTCAACAATACAAACCATTTTTGCTTGAGAAAACTCTTTTTCAAACATTTCTTTTATAGCCACTTTACCGATAACTGGCTCATTAGCAACCTGATGGTTTATTCCATTATCATCATATAAATTTGCAATTGTTTCTGTATCTGCATTATTAAATGCATCAACCCATTGACAAAGTATTTCTTTTGGCTTCATATAAATTACCTCCTGTTATGTAATAATCTTTACTTGTCGCACTACGTTATTAAACAATAATGAAGTAATACTATCAAAAATTTACCAGATAATCAAACAAGAATTTAGGTCATTGTGCCAGAAAAAATAAGGAGTTAAAAACTCCAGTCCTTAAACAGCGAACCAAAAAGACTTTTGACCGCTATTGCTTTATTACGTATATCAAAAAGCACACCATTTCAGTGTGCTTTTACTCTTTATTTCCCCTAATTAAGCGATAATAATTCGGCAATTGTAATAACCATAACTCAGTTTCGTTGCCTCTTTGCTCAGGGTCTATGTTATTAAACTGTCTATCTATCCCACATTATAGTTCTTATCTTTTCAGATAGTTCTTTATCATGTGAAAACTCATATCCTGATGCTACTAAGTCAACACTGACTCTCTTTCCATGATTATCATATCTAGTTGCAAGAAACAAGGATAATGATATTCATTACCACATTCTTTCAATACCAACATCTGTTATTTTTATGGCCCCTTCTTTCAAAAGCCTTCCAACAGCTCTTTTAAAGGCAGCCTTACTCATGTTAAATTCAGCTTTAATATCTTCCGGAGAGCTTTTATCATTAAGAGGAAGAGTTCCACTCCTTATTTTCAACCTATCCATAATTTTTTCAGCATCGCTCTCTATTTCATTGTAAGCCTCTTTTCTCAAGCTCAATTCCAGCTTCCCATCCTGCCTTACCTTTTTTATTCTTACATCGACGCTGTCGCCTTCTTTATAATTGCCATACAACTCCTTATTTGGGATCAATCCATGATACTTGTTGTCTACAGCTACAAAAGCCCCCATCTCTTTACTGATACTATAGACGGTTCCACGAACTCTATCATTTTCTTTATATGGCGATTCGGTGCTTAACATATTATATATATTCATAGTCGCGCATAATCTGTTGCTGCTATCTATATACAATGCAACTAAATATGAACCACCTGTTATAACCTTACCCACCTGTTCCCTAAAAGGTAAAAACAGGTCTTTCTCCAAACCCCAATCTAAAAAAGCACCAATATTTGTAACTTCCACCACTTGTAAA
>CAYQCA010000312.1:0-3774 GCA_964415835.1 uncultured Clostridium sp.
AGCAGGAAAAACACTTTGAATTCGTAAAAAAATCAAGTAGCAGATTAGGTAACGGTGATAGGATGAAGTATCATGTTCTTGTAGTTGAAGATCAAAAGGATATAAGCGGCATTGTCTCAAAGTATCTTGATAAAGAAGGCTATTTTTGCCATATAGCGAATAATGGCTTCGAAGCTCTTGATATCTTCAACAAAAATACTATTCACCTCGTACTGCTTGACGTAATGATGCCGGGAATAGATGGTTTTGAAGTCTTAAAAGAAATCAGGAAAATATCCGAGGTTCCGGTAATCATGATTACAGCAAGAACAGAAGAAATTGACCGGCTCAAAGGATTTAAAACCGGGGCTGATGATTACGTAGTAAAGCCTTTTAGCGTAAAAGAGCTAATGCTTCGAATTAAAAGATTTATTAAGAGGATATATAATGAAAATGATGAGATAGTATATAATTATGGGGACTTGAGCCTTCATACAAAAAGTATGAAGCTCTATAAAGGGACTGATGAAATCCCGATAACTTCAGCGGAATACAATTTGTTACTGGTAATGTTTAAAAATCAGGGGCAGGTTTTAACACGGGAGCAGCTGATTGAGCTTGCTTACGGGAGTGATTATGAAGGCTATGACAGAAATATAGATAGTTATATAAAAAGAATCCGGCAAAAGATTGAGGAAGACTCCAGAAATCCGCAAATTCTTGTAACAAAATACGGTGCAGGGTACGTTTTTGGAGGTGCGAAAGTATGACAATCAAACGCCAATGGATGCTAATGTTAATCCTTACTGCTATTTTTTCAGTCGTAATCAATACTTATATTCTCAGTTCACTTATTAACAAATACTTTGTGAACTATACTTCTGAATCCTATCAAAAACATTTCGAACAAATAGTAGAATATTCTCAAAAAACTCTTGCTCAAAAAGGCTATTCCAAACAGCAGGTTGCGATACAACTGGAGGCTCATTTAAATGATCCAATTGTAAGGATAAAGTTGTATAGTGCTGAAGGGCAGCTGATAGCTGAGGTTTCAAATACTAGCAATAGAACTAACGGTATGATGAGAAACAGAGCGATGAATCGAATGATGAATGATATGATGGGAACTGCTATTGAAGAGAACGATTTTGCCGATTTAACGGATTCGGGGGTTTCTTTAGGCAAACTGATTGTAACAAGGTATAGTTCAATCGGGAATTCAATGGCAACGAGAATGTTTATGGCATCACTGATTGGAAACAGTATTCTTTCATTCCTATTTGTTTTAATTCTGGTAATTATGATTGGGGCGCTGGTAAGTAAAAAAATGAGCAAGGATTTGATGTATACCGCATCACTGGCTCTTAATATGGACTTGGGCAATCAATTAGAACCCAGGCTATCCAAAGTAAGAGAAATCAGAATAATACAACAGAGTCTCGAAACACTTAAGTCTAGACTAATGCTTAAGCAAACAAGCAGGAAAAAGCTTGTAGATGAACTGGTACACCAGACCAGAACACCATTAACTATATTAAAAACTCATCTTGAAGGGTTCCAGGACGGTATTATAAGTATGACACCGGAGGAAATAAAAATCTGCGAGGCTCAGATAGATAATATCACATCAATTGTTGCTAATATGAGCAGCATGATTGATGCTGAAACAGACATAGATAGTATAAAAATCGAAGAATTTGAATTAAATCAGCTAATAAAGCAAATAATCAGCGGGCTTAAGGTCCAATTTGAAAAAAAGCAGATAGGTTTAAACTTACTGAACCATCAGAAGTTAGTTTTGAAAACTGATAAATACAAGCTAAGTCAGTCAATTTATAATATATTAACAAATGCATATAAATTTACCGGAAGTTCCGGAGAAGTGTCAATTGCATATAAAGAAGCCGGTGACTGTATTTCCATTGCTATTGAAGACAATGGTTCGGGTATAAGTGAAAACGATCAGATACATCTGTTTGATGCCTACTTCAGAGGTAGCAATTCGAATAACATATTTGGGGAAGGTATCGGTTTATATGTAGTTAAAGAAAACCTGCAAAAAATAAATGGAACTATAAGTGTAGAATCTGAGCCTGGTAAAGGGAGTAGGTGTACCATATGCATACCTAAAATTATTTAAGAACTGTAATTAATTCAATATGTAAGAGCAGTGCAGATATAAATTTCTACACTGCTCTTTTTAAGTGATAAATATTACTTTCCAAATAGAAAATGTACAAAGCGTTGAAGCAATGAGCGTTTTGCATTCTTTTCTGCGTTATGGGATGCAACGCCTGGGTGAGAAGGTGATACAGGCTTAATAGCAGGGGCTGCAGGCCTGGTTCCATCTGCAGAGCGTTTAGTACTAACCATTTTAGTGGTTTTGTATACCTTCTTGATCTCACTCTGTTGGTCAGGTTTTTTCTCATGCTGCTCCAGAGGCTTTTTTGGTATAGGCTTCGATTGTTGCTTTTGCTGGGGTGCTTTATTTTGAGCTGCCTTTGAGGATCCCTTCGGCTGAGAAGCTCTTGGAGCTTTTTTATTGGCGCTCTTTGATGTAGACTCAACATTAAGCTTGGGTTTATTTTTAATAGAATTTGCCTCAAGCCACTTATCCGTTCCTGCTGCACGGGTATTAAATTTTTCTTCGGAGGGTATTTCCTCCTCGGGTATCATAGCTCCGATATGCTCTTCAATCTCATATAGACTCATTATATCGTCACTTGTAACCAAAGAAATGGCGCGCCCTGCATTACCTGCTCTGCCTGTACGTCCAATTCTATGTACATAGCTGTCCTTGTCGTTTGGAACATCATAGTTGATAACCAGCGACAGATCATTAATGTGAATACCGCGAGCAGCAACATCAGTTGCTACTAGGATATGGAAATCGCCTTTTTTGAAATGATCTATAGTATTGAGCCTTTTTCCTTGAGGGATATCTCCATGCAGTGCCTCAGAGGAATAGCCTTTTCTTGCTAAAAAGCTTTGGACCCTGTCAACAGCTGCTTTGGTATTGCAGAAGATCATACAGCTCTCGGGTTGTTCGAATAATAGAAGCCGACTCAGGTGCGTATTTTTTTCGTTATTGTTTACGCGGTAATAAAGCTGTTCGATAGTATCCACTGTTTTTGTTTGTGACTCAATTTCAATAGTAACCGGTTGTTTCATATAATCCCGGCAAATTCTACGGACTTCAGCCGGCATTGTTGCAGAGAAAAGCAGAGTTACTCTATCTTTTGGAAGTGTTTTAATAATTCTTACCACTTGATCAAGAAATCCCATATCAAGCATTCTGTCAGCCTCATCAAGAACTAAAAAGCGGATGTTTTTAGTTTTTAGGGTTCCGTGGCTAATGTGATCAAATACCCTTCCAGGTGTTCCGGTAATGATGGAAACCCCTTTCTTTAGAGCCTGAGTTTCAACATTTATATTGTGCTGCCCATATATGGCTATTGTTTTGTGCTTCAGATACTTGGACATATTTTTGATATCATTGTCTACCTGAACTGCAAGTTCCCTTGCCGGTGTTAGGATAAGTCCCTGTGGACTGACAGCAACAGGGTCAATCATTTGAATCATGGGCACACCAAAAACAGCGGTTTTACCACTGCCTGTTTTTGACATAACAATAAGGTCTTCCTGAGGACCACCGGTATTATTAAGTATATGGGGTATTGCTTTGCTCTGAACTTCTGTGGGAGATTCAAAACCCATTTCTTCCAGAGCTTTCAAAATTATAGGCGAAATGCCAAGATCGTTAAAACTGTTTATCATATCTATCTTCTTTCGTTA
>CAYQCA010000313.1:0-3773 GCA_964415835.1 uncultured Clostridium sp.
AGTAAAAAATATATTGACAAGCAAAGTGTATGAATGCTATACTTTGAATATAGAAATTACACCCGAGTGCAGAACGGTGGTGAAAAAGGTGTATAATAAAACTGTAACCTTAAAAGATGTAGCTGGACACTCAGGATACTCCTTAAGGACTGTGAAGAAAGTGTTCTCCGAAGATGCTGACGGAGTTCGTACGGAAACAAAAGAACATATATTAAAGATTGCAAAAAATTTAGGATATAGAAAAAATATGATAGCCAGTGCACTTGCTACAACAAAAGTTCATAATGTTGCAATTGTAATGGGAGACTTTAAGTATTTTTTTCCTAAGGCAAAAGAAGGATTTTTGCGATGTTATAATGATATTCGAGGTTTGAAGTTTGAAATTGAATTTTTCACTCCTGAAGATAGAAGCTTGGCAGCATCTAACAAATTGCTTCAGCAACTATTAGAAAATGAACAAATTGAAGCAGTTATTATGCATGCCTCGAGTATGAGCGGTTTAAATAAGCAAATTAATGCTTTGATTGCGGCCGGGAAACCAGTGTTTACATTTGGAGCGGATGCACCAGCAAGCGATAGAATTTGTTTTATTGGGCCTAAAGCCTATGAAGCTGGAAGAGTTGCTGCTCAGATAATGTCAAATTATATTGGACAAAAGGGCAAAGTATATATTATAAATCAGATTATGGAAGAAATGCAGACTGCTGAGCGTAATCATGGCTTTATGGATTATATAATAGAGAATTGTCCGGACATTTTGGTTCAGCAAGTTATAGTGCAAAAGAAAGAAAAAAATTATTATGATACAGTTAGGGAAATTATAGAGCAACAGGACGTTGCCGGGATTCTGGGAGCAGATGCAGATTGCTACATGATAGGTGATGTTCTCAAAGATATGCAAGATACGAAAACAGTTGCCATGGGATTTGATTTAACAGATGATACAGAGAGATTGTTGAAGGAAAACTATTTTAAAGTTGTATTGAGTCAGAATCCTGAAAAGCAGGCATATAAAGCATTGCAGGTGATGTGTAGTTATATTTCAAACGGAACTCCTATTGAAAGAAATGTTTACACATATATATCTATTATTACTAGTGAGTATCTTCGATATTTGGAAGAGTGACAGAAAAGCGATTGTTGCTCTTTTATTTTTAAAGAAAAGTGCACACGAGTGCACAAAAAATGCGAAGGTGAAAGAGGGAGAGACTTGTATAATTCAGGAGAAGTTTGTAAACTTCATAGAAATTATAATTGTAGAATCCGTGAAGTGCTCTACAATGGTGTAAAACAAGTAAATCTTGATAATGAATTGTTGCATATCGGGGTCTTGGCAGGAAAAGGGAGTGATATATATGAATTTGTCTATAAACCTATGGATTTAGATTTCATGTGGCATTCTTTTCAAGGTGTTAGAGACCCGAAGGATTATGTGGTTACAAAAGAAAATAGTCATGGAAAGTTTCTGGACCTATATGAAGGCGGATGGCAGGAACTATTTCCGAACTATGGAATGGACAGTAATTATATGAGTTCGGAGTTAGGAATACATGGGGAAGTTTGCGTTGCACCTTGGGCGTATGAGATTGTTACCGATACAGAGCAAGAGATTTGTGTAAAATTTTCCATACGAACTCCAAGAACTCCTTATTATCTGGAAAAATGGCTGACATTAAAAGCTGGAATACCTGCTTTATATATTAGAGAGAGAGTAACAAATGAAGGTGCAATACCAATGCAGTTTATGTGGGGACATCATCCAGCGCTGGGGGCTCCCTTCCTTGATGAATATTGCGAAATAAAGTTGAATGGTAACTGCTTTGTACATACATTAGCAGAAACAGAGCTTGCTAGAGGGATAAGAGCGCAGTGGCCAAAGGTGAAGGATAAGAATGGGATTGAGATTGACTTGTCCAGGATTCGTTCTCCGAAAATAAAAAAATATTTCGAATATGGAATTTCAGATATAGAAGACGGTAAATTCTTAGTTTGGAATCATAAGTTAAAGATTGGATTTGGAATGGAATGGGATAAAGAAGTGTTTCCATATTTATGGATTTGGGAACCTAATGGTGCATCACCGGGATACCCGTGGTACGGAAGAAATTATACTTTGGGCGTAGAGCCTTGGTCTCATTTAGCAGGAGGTCTGGACGAGGTAGTAGCTCAGAACAGTGGCATAAGCTTATTACCGGGAGAGAGTAAGGAAACAGGTATAACCGCTTCTGTTCACTTAACTCCTGTATATGGTGAAGGAGAGTAGGGAAAATATGTATGCAATCGGTTTAGACGTTGGAACTACGGGTACGAAGGCTTTGGTAGTTGATAAATTCGGGAAAGTATTTGGCTATGGCTATCAAGGCTATGAGACTATTTACAAAAGTGATGGAGTTGTAGAACAGGAAGCTGAAAAATGGTGGTCAGCCTCTGTTTATGCAATTCGTGAGGCTTGTAAAACTGTTGACAAGAGTAAGATAAAAGCCATTTCTTTATCTACTCAAGGAGCGTCATCTGTACTTGTGGATGGAGAGTTTCAATCAATTGGGAATGCGATAACCTGGATGGATAAAAGGGCATACCAGGAAGTAAAAGAATTACTTGGAGCATTTGGAGATGAATACTTTTATAAAAAATCAGGCTGGGGTCTTAGTGCCAATCTGGATGCATGTAAATTATTATGGCTAACGAAACATCGCACGGAGGACTTGGAAAGGGCATATAAGTTTATTTCTACGCTGGAATATATGAATTATTGCTTGGTTGGAAAATATGTTATTGATCCAACCAATGCCGCTATTCGCCAACTAATGGATGTTAAAAGCAATCAATGGGAAAAAGAGATTTTAGACTATATAGGAGTTGAAGAACAGCTGCTTCCTGATATCAAAAAAACAGGAGAATATCTTGGACCTTTATGTGATTCAGCAGCTTTGGGACTTGGATTGTCTACACAGGTTAAGGTGTATAATGGTGCACACGATCAGTACTGTTGCGCTCTTGGCTCAGGAAGCGTAAAGAATGGAGATTTGCTCTTAGGAACAGGGACAGCGTGGGTAATAATGAGTGTTACCGAAAAGCCGTTATTTACAGATACAAAAATCTCTCCGGCAAGACATGTGATTCCCGATTTGTGGGGAGCCTTGTCATCTATAAGCTGTGGAGGGATAAGCTTGGATTGGTGGAAAAACAAAATTACACAGTTAAATTATGACGAAATTGATAGATTCGTTGAGGAAAATATGGCTCAGGATATGAATTTGATGTTTTTCCCATATTTTAACGGAGCGGGAACACCTTTATGTTATGACAATGCCCGAGGTACTTTCACAGGATTGGAATTAAGGCATACTGCAAATGATATGGCACTTTCCATAATGGAGGGAGTTGTATTTCATACGGCATTGATTATCGAAGAATATAAGCGAAATGGAGCTAAAATCGGGGATTTACGGATTATGGGAGGAGCAGTGAAAAGTAAGCCGTGGATTCAAATTTTACAGTCAGTGTTAGACTGCAGGATCGTAAAAGTAAATCAAACAGACGCGGCAGCTATGGGTGCAGCTATAATTGCTGCGGTAGGTTGTGGAATGCAAGAAAATTACCAAGATGCAGTAGAAAGTATGGTTTCGTATCAAATGACAGAGGAAATTCCAGAATCATTGAAACTGTTTTATCATATGAAATTTGAAAAGTATAAAAAGCAATGGGAACATATCAAAGAAATATATAAAGAGGAAGGTGAGATAAATGATAAATCCATGGTTTCATAAAAC
>CAYQCA010000314.1:0-3681 GCA_964415835.1 uncultured Clostridium sp.
ATTGTTTCAATAAGGTTCTTTTTAGCATCAGCAGCTGTAGCTGTGAAAGCGTCAAATACTATTGCAGCAGCAGCGTCTCTTGTTAACTTAGAATTTGTAAGGTCTTCGATTAAAGAATCTACAAAGTCTGAAGCTGATTTGTCAGCTAAGCATTGAACAGCTGTGCCGTAATCATTTTCATCAGCGTATCCAAGAGCATTCATGAACATTGATGCCAAGTCTTTTCCTAAAAGAACTCCACCGGCATTTAATTCGTTCTTGTTTGTTCCCTTAAGAACACCTTCTTCAACTGCAAGAGCTACCCAACCTTCAGCCCATCCTGGAACTTTAGCAGCATCAGCAAATTCTGATAAGCTTGCTGTGTCAGCATCTTCCTGGTCAGCTTCTGTCTTTCCTAAAACTGCTTTAAGAACTAAAACTGCACCTTCAGCTCTAGTTAATACTTTTCCGAGCATTAAGTCGCCGTCATCATTTCCGGTCCAAATGCCCAAATCTTTAATCACTTCTGCTTGTGCTTCAAAATCGTATGTAGTTGAAGCGGCAAATGCAGTAGTCATAGATGTAAGTACTAATGCTACAGCTATAACAACTGCGGTTAGCTTTCTGAGATTTCTCATGTTCTCAAATCCTCCTTGTGTATTTTGTATCGGGTGGGCTATGTAAATCCAGAGTCGGCTACGCCTCTTCCCGCGATTATAGCCCAACTCGTAAAACCAACTTTTCAAGATTCAGTAAGCCTTAGCGCGAGTTTGGCTAAATTTACCTATCTTGATTCATTAGTTATTATATCACTGGCATTTTTTAGAGTCAACAAACCCTTTTTAAGTGTAAAGAATTTGTAACAGTACTGCAACAAATGTCAGCGACTAACACTGCATATAAGCTTTTCAGTGTTAGATTTGTAAAAATCAGAATAAATATTTCCTATCTGAATTTCTCCCTTATTATATCATCCCGATTTTTTTGCGGCAACAGAATGCACAATGATGTAAAATAACTGTAAGCCTTTTGTAATGGGCTTTGTTTCTTCCCGAGGTTGATTTTGGTAAGTCAATTTTTGGGCAATAAAATACCACTCAAAATGCTTAAAGCATATATTGAGTGGCATGTTTTTAATTAATCATTAGCTCACGAAGTCGGCTTACCTTATTCTTTACTCCTACTACTTCTGCTACTCCTGCCCTCTACACAATAACATTCTTCCCGATTATAATCGGCCAAGACCCCTCACCCTTTAGGCTTCTTCCGCTTGACAATACTACGTTCTTGTCCAGTATTGCATGGTTCAGAGATGCATTTTCTTCTATTATACTCCCCTGCATTACGATACTGTCTTTTACAACAGCGCCCTTCTTCACTGTGACGCCCCTGAAGAGCACACTGTTTTCCACAATTCCTTCAATTATACATCCATCAGCGATAATAGAGTTCTTTACTTCAGCCTCTTCATTATATTTGGCGGGCGCTTCGTCCTTCACCTTCGTGAATACTTTCAATGAACCCAGAAGTTCATTATATATTTCCGGGTCAAGCAGTTCCATATTACACTTGTAATACATCTGAATAGAAGACATACTTCTCCAGTACCCATTGTATTTATATCCGCATATCTTAAGCTTGTCTATCATTTTTATCAAAATATCAACTACAAAATCATAGTAGCCATGAGCAACGCTTTCTTCAAGAAGTGATATGAGCAACTCTCTCTTAATCATGTATGTTCCTAATGAAGCGAGCAATGTATTGGGATGCAATGGCTTTTCCTGAAAATCAATTACTCTACCGGAGCCATCCACCTGCAGTATTCCCATGTTTGAAAGCTCTTCAATTGGTACATCGCACATCTCTCTGTACGCTATTGTAATATCCGCATCAGTTTCCTTATGAGCCTTAAGCATATCATCAAAAGTTGTAGTATATATACAATTTCCCTGTGAAATGAGTACATACTCTTCATTACTTCTTTTAAGGAAGGTAAGGTTGTTATACATGGAATCCGCAGTTCCGCGATACCAGCCTACGTTGTCATCCGATAAGAATGGCGGAAACACGAAGAGTCCATCATTCTTCCTGTCCAGATCCCATTCCTTGCCTGACCCAAGGTGATCCATCAGTGATCTGAAATTATACTGAGTAATAACCCCTACATTTGTTATTCCTGAATTGACCATATTTGAAAGCACAAAGTCTATTGCTCTGTATTTTCCTCCTACCGGAACTGCCGGACTAGAACGCATTGAAGATAGTTCCTTCAGCTTGGTGCTCTTTCCACCGGATAGTATTATTCCCATTACATTTTTCATTGAGCAACACCCCCTTTGAATACGCTCTTGCCCGATTCTATAGTTAATGATGCGAAGTCTGAGGCTGTTGCTCCTATGTCAATCATAACATTCTTGCCTATAACCGCATTTGCAGGTATATCAGCATTATCACCTACAACAGTTATACCTGAGCTGTATATGCCCGGTTTAACTTCATTTGGCACATTTTCACCTTCACCAAGCCTTGAGTTCTCACCCACAGTTGCCCACTCACTTATGATGCTTTTCTTTATAGATGCATTTTTACATACTCTTGAATTTGACATTATAATTGAATCCTCTACCAGCGCCCCCTCTTCGACTACCGCGCCCGGGAACAATATTGAGTTCTTTACAGTTCCGTATACTTTGCAGCCTTCCGCAACCATTGATTTTTTAACACTTGCAGTACTGCTAATATAGTGTGCCGGCTTTACAGGGTTTGGTGTATAGATTTTCCAGTCCGGATCGTAGAGATTGAATTCAGGTACTCTGCTGATCAGATCCATGTTGGATTCCCAGAAGGCCTGTATTGTACCAACATCGCGCCAATAGCCCGAATATTGGTATGCCCACATACTCCTGCCGTCCCCAAGCATTTCAGGAATAATGTTCTTCCCGAAGTCATTGTCTGACCCTGGAGTTTCGTTATCCTTTATAAGATATTCCCTTAGTGTGGACCAGTTGAAGATATAAACTCCCATTGATGCAAGTGTACTCTTAGGGGCTTTGGGCTTTTCCTCGAACTCATATATTTTGCCGTTTTCGTGGCAATTCATAATTCCGTACCTGCTTGCTTCTTCATATGGTACGTTTATTACAGATATGGTCGCATCTGCATTGTTTTCCTTGTGGAAATCAAGCATTTTGGAGTAATTCATTTTATAGATGTGGTCACCGGATAAAATAACTACATAATTGGGTGAATACCTGTCTATGTAGTGTATATTTTGGTAAACTGCGTTTGCAGTTCCCTTGAACCATTCGCCCATTTCGGCTTTAAGATACGGAGACAGTATTGTCACCCCTCCGTCTATTCGGTCCATATCCCATGGCTTACCTATACCAATGTGAGAATTTAGCTTCAGCGGCTGATACTGTGTTAAAACACCAACTGTGTCAATTCCTGAATTGGTACAATTGCTTAGTGAAAAATCGATTATCCTGTACTTTCCGCCATATAGCACAGCGGGCTTTGCAACATTTTTTGTGAGGACACCCAGCCTACTGCCTTGTCCACCTGCTAACAATAACGCTATCATTTCTTTTCTACTCATTAACATCAGCTCCCGGCGATAACATATTTTCGTATTCAAAACAGCAAAAATCAACTCTTTATCTTATTCTTATTCTACGTTTATTATTTATTTCCCTTTTT
>CAYQCA010000315.1:0-3675 GCA_964415835.1 uncultured Clostridium sp.
TTCAATCCTCTTCGTATCCAGATTTCATCATCCACCAGCATTATTTTATACATATTCCCGGTATCCCTTCATATAGACAATTACTATTGGCTTTGAGCCGATAGTAATTGTCTATGTTATTAATGATTTTCTTCTTCCAACTTGATTGCAGGTATCTTTATAGTTATTTCTGTTCCCTTATTGGGTTCACTTTCAATAGTAAGTCTGTACTCGGAGCCATAAAACAACCTCAGTCTTGAGTTTACATTATAAATTCCTATACTGCCTTCACCGCTGTTGATTACGTTTTCATCCGCTTTTTCTGCAAGGGATTCTCGCAGCTCTGCAAGCTTTTCAAGATCGATTCCCATACCATTGTCGATAATGCAGATAACTATATAGCCCTCAGAGTAACTGATTTTTAGGCTTATTATGCCTTTGTTTCGTAGCTTTTCAATACCATGATTAAATGCATTTTCAACAAATGGTTGCAGTACAAGCTTTACGATTCCAAATTCATTGACTTTTTCATCTACATCAATATAAACCGATACCCTGTCATCAAGTCGTATCTTTTGAATGGCTATATAGCTTTTTACATGTTCCAGCTCTAGAGCAAATGGGACGAAGTCACTTTTGCTCTTTATGCTGTATCTAAGCATGTAACCCAATGATTTTGACATTTCATTTATTTCCGGAACTTTTTTAACTACTGAAATACTGCTTATTGACTGAAGACAGTTGTAGAGAAAGTGCGGATTTATTTGTGACTGTAAAGCTTTAAATTCAGCATCCTTTCTAAGGATTGCCGACTTATACTCTTTTTGTATCAGAATATTTATCTTACTTATCATACTATTGAAATTTGAAGACAACTGCCCGATTTCATCCTTTGATTTTTCTGGAACTGTTATGCTGAAATCTCCTGATTCTACCAGCTTCATTGATTTGGCAAGCCTTTTAATGGGTTTATATATTGTAATATAAAGAAGTAATACAAGTAAGGAGTATACTATCGATGAAATAAACATAATTAATGCATTAAACCTTAACAATTTGCCTGTATGCTTCGTAATTTGCCGTTCAGGGGTGATATTTATGATTTGCCAGCCTGAGAATGAAGAATTTCTGTAGTTTAATAGGACTTTTTCGCCATCTATAATGCCTGTAGAAGTTGTTTTACCGGATTTAACCAGTTTTCTGAGAGTATTCAGATTTGATGTATTATTTATGTCATAGGTATTATCATTATACAGAATATTATTATTGTTATCCAGAATAATAAAACTGCTGCCATAATTATTTATTGACTTTTTTATGTAACTATTAATTGTGTCCAGTTTTATGTCGATCAAAATAACCCCGAGTTGGTTGCCCTCCATATCACGTATAAGTCTTGACATGGAAAAGACATTTGTTGTACTTCGCATTAATGGCCAGGGATGGTGAATGCCAAAAAAGGTGATTCTGCCTTTGTTTTTCAACACTTCCTGATACCAGGGTTCCTTTGAGTAATTATAGTCCAGCTTCATTTGACCAGCATAGGATTTGTAGAAAATATTATCATTTAAAGTGAATATATAGATGCTCTCAATATCCCCTGATTGATATAGTACGTAGTTGAAAAACCTGTCAAATTCACGGTTGTCATCCAATAGATCAGGTGAATTATCGTCATATTTGCTTTTGTTCATGATATCTCCAAGCAAGTCAGTAGAGTATAAAAGAGAAGTAAGGTTGTCCATCTGTTTTAACCTTTCTTCAATATTGGCATTTATCTGCTGAGATAAGCTTAGCAATGAATTCTCTATTTCAGTTCTGACAAAATTCATTGAATTAGTATGTGACATATAGTTTACTACTACCATTGGAGCAATAATTGTAATGAAATATATAATTATCAGCTTGATTACTATACTGGTATTTCGGAGTTTACTGCTTAAATTGGCTATCAATCTGGACATTTTAAGCCCTCCAATTAGTAAAATATGAATAATAACTATTAATATATTTGGACGTTTTCATTATAAAGTAAAAATAATACTTATTACAAGTAAATTTTGTTCATTCATTATACCTTATTTAAGGACTACAATTATATTCAGAAGTTTAAATATTTCATACAGGCGCCGTTGATGTATTTTAAGCTAAATGATACATAAGTCGTTTTTATTAGAAAATCGAAGGGAGTTAAAATCAAAATGAAAAAATTATTAGGTTTTATGCTTGTTGGTTTATTATCCTTTAGTATATTCTCAGGATGCGGTAATACATCAGTTGATGAGAAAGCTGAGGCTTCCAGTACCACTCAGGTTATAGCTACACAAAGTACAACTGCTGAAGAGACATCCAAGCCTGTTAAACTTGCTCATCTGACATGGAGAGTACCTGATGTAGGTGATGCTTTCACAGTGTTTACAAATAAATATCAGGAAGAGCACCAGAATGTAACTATAGATGTTGTGAATATAGCGGCAGATCAGTACTACAACACTTTGAAAATCCGCCTTTTGGGCGGTGATCCACCAGATATAATGACAACTGCGCCTGGAGCGGAACAAATGACTATACAGGCGAAAAATGGATATATTCTGGATATCACTGATGAGCCCATGGTAAAAAATGTTCTACCAAGTACACTGGAAAACATCAAAATAGACGGAAAAGTGTATGGTATACCTTATGACATAGTATCGCTGGTAGGACTGTATAATAAGAAAATCTTTTCGGATAACGGACTAAAAGTACCTGCAAACTATGACGAAATGGTTCAGGTATGTGAAAGTCTAAAAGCAAAGAATATAGTTCCTATAGCATATGGTATTAAAGATGCTTATTTGACTCAATTCCTTCCATATCAGATTTCTCCAACAGCTGTTTATTCAAAGAACCCAAATTGGGACAATGACCTTGTAGCCGGAAAAGTGAAATATAACTCGCCGGAATGGAAAAGGGTATTTGAAGTACCTTTAGAACTAAACAAAAAAGGTTACTTTACAAAGAATGCTTTAGGTGTAGGAGACCAGCAGAGTGTAGAAATGTTTGCTCGAGGAGAAGCTGCAATGACCTTTAATGGTTCATGGGCTGTCGGTACTGCAAGAGCAGCCAACCCGGATATTGAATTGGGCATTTTCCCATTTCCTGCGAATAAAGCAGATGAAGAGCCTTGGATGACAATGATGGTAGGGCAGGTTATGGCTATATCAAAAACGAGTAAGAATCTTGATGAAGCTAAGAATTACCTTGCAGCATGGACGAACAAAGAGTATGCGCAGCTATGGACAGACCGTGCAAAAGCAATATCTACAATTGCTGGAGTAAGTAATAATTTTGATGCTACAATGAACGATCTCACACCATATATGGAAAATCAAAAATCATGGCAGTTTGCAAATGCAGGATGGCCAGCAGGTGTGACTGATGTGTTAATCAAAAAGTTCCAGGAAGTGTATTCAGGTAAGGCGACAATGGATGAAATGCTTGATGCAATGGACAAAGCGGCAGCTAAAGCAACTGAAACAAAATAACAGGTATGCAGTAGTTCCGGATTAGCAATGCAGCTGCATTGCTAATCCGGACAAGATTCAAGGAGGGGTGATAAACAGTTAATTAATTATTATAAAAGTTTATAAAACTCAATTAAAATTTATAGGCTTATGTTATTCTATATCTATTGAAAACAGAACATATGTTTGG
>CAYQCA010000316.1:0-3622 GCA_964415835.1 uncultured Clostridium sp.
TGCCTGGCCCGCCACCAATGTCGAGTACTTCAGAATTACTTTCAATATACTCTTTTAATACTCTTTTTGTAATCTCATACTCAATCCTATGCCTCTCCAGTCTGCTCCATTCATCGTAACAATTATTGTAATACTCTTCGATTTTGTTCATAGTTCCCCCCCAACTCTCATATCTTTACTCCTGAATATATGTATATTGGCTGTACATATAGATACTGTCCATTTTTCGCTGTAGTTTCTATTTCATTCAGAAATCTGTCATGATCATCCTTTGATATAACATCGGCTTCAAGCATATAACCTATTCCCTTCACCATTTCCCAACCTTTGCTACCTTCAACATAATCTGTTTCAATAATATTAAATATATTGATTTCCCCGCTAAACATCGATGTTGAATTAAACAATCCCCAAAGTCTGCGACCCATCCATGAATCCGCATCATCCATCCAAGGCTGCTTCCATTTGCTATATTGATTTATGACTTTGTTAATCAAATCCTTATCCTCTCCATTAAATACAATAGAGTCCCAATCACAATGACAATATACCACTTGCCCGCCTTTCCTGAGTATACGGTGGATTTCCTTTATGTGACTGGGTTTATCTTTAATGCATTCCAGCATATTCATTGAATAGATAATATCAAATGAATTCTCAACAAAGTTCAATCCATCAGCCACGTCCATAGTATAAAACTCGATACCAAATGAAGAATAATTTTCGCAGGCAGACACAATGGATTTACCTATTTTATCAATCCCTACATACCTTGAATCCTGAATATTTCCAAATTGTTTCTTAAAGAAACTGATGTCGCTTCCAACTCCGCAGCCAATATCCAGAAACGATTTTATCCGTTCTTTTTTTATTAAGTGTGTGATGTATTGTTGGAGACTGAGTGATTTAATATATCCCATGAAAAATTCACTCCTTTCACATAATACAAAAACCCCGCAGAATCACTTTTAGGTGACTCCGCGGGGTTATTTCTCCACGTGTAGGGCGATGCTGCCCCTTTGCTGCTCAAGCTCAAACACTCTAAAGCAAACTCACTTTTGAAGTATTTTTGCATATTTTCCCTATATTGTCAATAGTTTTTTGAAAATCCTATTGACTAGAGTAATTAACAGTATTAAGATATATGCAATACTAAAATAATTCATGCAATGAAGAGAAGAGTAAGTTATTGATGTCTTTTTACAGAGAGCTCCAATACGCTGAGATGGAGTAAAGAATAAATAGCTGAAGATGGTCTCGGAGCTCTCGTACCGAATCCTAATGGGGTTTAGACTACGACGGTTGCACCCGTTATAGTGCCGAAGTATAATCGGGATTAATTATCCTGCCGTACTTGTTGAGGTTGTTGCCGTGAGGCATCAGCAAACCGGGGTGGTAACACGAAGTTTATAATCATCGTAAATGATTAGCTCTCGTCCCCAGGAATATATATTCCTGGAGGTGAGAGCTTTTTTGTAAAACAAGTTTTAAACGTCGGACAACTTTGTCACAGGACTCATTCCGTTCCTCATTTATTCTAGATAAACTCCGGTACTCATTTCGTCCTGTTCCGTGTTCTCCTCGTTTCTAACTCGTTTTACAAATTGATGTAAATATAAAAGTCGGATTACTTCGTTAAACTCCGCTCCTCGCAGCTTGCTTACCTTGTACTCCTCGCATCTGACGATTCAAATTCGACACTACCCAAATTTATTAAGAAATGAGGTTTTAGTATGAATATTTTAATTGGAAATGCATGGCCCTATGCTAACGGCTCTTTGCATATCGGCCATATAGCAGCATTATTACCTGGAGATGTTCTGGCGAGATACTTCAGAGCCAAAGGTGATACCGTGTTTTTTGTTTCAGGAAGTGATTGTCATGGTACACCGGTTTCAATCAGAGCCAAACAGGAAAATAAAACGCCACAGCAAATAAGTGATTATTATCATGACGAGTTTAAGAAATGCTTTGACCGTCTTGGTTTTTCTTATAGTCTTTACGGCAAGACATCAAGTGAAGAACATAATAGCTTTGTTATAGATTTTCATAAAAAACTTTATGCAGGCGGCTATGTTTATGAAAAGATTTCGTGGCAGGCTTACTGCAATAATTGTAATCAGTTCCTACCTGACCGTTATGTAATAGGTTCTTGCCCTAATTGCGGTGAACACGCCAGAGGTGACCAGTGCGAAGCTTGTGGCAGTGTATTGGAACCTGATAATTTGTTGCAGCCTAAGTGCATTTTGTGTGGCACTCAGCCAGAGTTTCGGCCATCAAATCATCTCTTTCTGGCTGTAACAAGAATGAAGGAAGAGCTTCAGCATTATATACAAAGCCATAATACCTGGAGAAAAAACGCATGCGAATTGTCTAAGAGGTACTTGCAGGATGGTCTCAGAGACAGAAGTCTGACCCGTGATCTGGATTGGGGTATAAATGTACCTAAGAACGGATTTGATTACAAAAAAATATACATCTGGGCGGAAAATGTTCTTGGTTATCTTTCCGACTGTTATACTTTATGTAGTCAGAAGGGAGTTGATTTTTATGAGTTTTGGAATAGTTGCAGGCAATACTATGTCCATGGAAAAGATAATATCCCATTTCATACAATAATTCTACCCTCACTGCTTCTGGGACGAACTGATGTAGAGCTACGACTTCCCGATGAAATAATCTCCAGTGAATATCTTACACTGGAAGGCAGAAAAATATCAACCAGCAGTAATTGGGCAATATGGGTAAAAGACCTTTTAGAACGGTATAATCCCGACTCGATTCGTTATTTTTTGATTACTAATGGACCCGAAAAGCGTGACACCGATTTTACATGGAGGGAATTCATTAATAGCCATAATAGTGAACTTCTTGGTGCTTACGGAAACTTTGTCAATCGTAGTCTGGTTTTTATACAAAAATATCTCGGAAACAAAGTTCCAGAAACCCAGGACAATCCGGGTATTCTGCAAACAGTTAAGAACCTGTTCCCGGCAATAGGAAACCTTATTGAACAGGGTTGCTTCAAGGAGGCATTGGACACAATATTCACCCTGATCCGAGCAGCAAATAAATTTTTTGATGAAGAGCAGCCCTGGATTACTCTAAAAAATGATATCTCTAAGTGTAAGGAGACATTAAACACCTGTGTACAAATTATAGTCAACTTTTCACAGCTACTGGACCCTTTTATCCCCTTTTCATCGGATATCATAAGGAAAATATTGCATATTGAAAAGGCAGAATGGCAATATACTCAAGTACCTGACGGACTTGAGCTGGGAAAAGTTGAACTCCTTTTCGAAAGGATTGATAAACAAGTAATACAAGAGGAAGAAATCAAATTAAAGGAATAGTCCTAATATTGGAGCGGATATCTGATAATATCCGCTCTAATTAATCAATATTGAAACTTTTTCAAATTTTTGGTTTCAGCAAAAGCCAGTACCAGAATTCCAGAAAATATTAACAGACATGCTATTACTTTAATTATTGTAACACTTTCACCTAAAAGAAGGCTGCCAAATACAACACTTGTTATAGGCTCAAAAGTACTTAGAATCGCAGCAGTAGACGGACCTGTATTTTTAATCCCAACTTGAATTAAAGAAAGTGCAATTAC
>CAYQCA010000317.1:0-726 GCA_964415835.1 uncultured Clostridium sp.
TGGCATGAGATCAGAAATAAGAGATGAAGCATTAGATAACAAAAGGAAATAGATTTGATATATGGGCCCCCGTTAATCGGGGGTTTCTTATATAGTAATCCGCATCGGTTCATACTATAATTAGAGATGATAATATTTTATGGGGTGAAAGTTTGAAAAAAAATATACTCGTTGTAATTCCAGTAAATGAAGAACATAAAAAACGTTTGGAAGATAAAGCACCTTTTGCTGAATTCACATATTCATCATATAAAAAAGTTCAATTAATGCAAGTACAAAACGCCAATATTATTATTGGCAATCCGCCGGTTGAACTGCTACGAGGTTCAGAAAAGCTTGAGTGGCTGCAACTGAATAGTGCTGGAGCAGGTAATTATATCAAAGCAGGTGTTTTGTCTGAAAAGGTTATTTTGACAAATGCAAGTGGAGCTTATGGCCTGGCAATATCAGAATACGTAATCGGAGTATTATTGGAGCTTTACAAGAATTTGCATTTATACAGGGATAATCAGTATGAATCTAAATGGGAATACAGAGGTACGGTAAAAACAATTTGGAATTCAACGGTATTAATAGTTGGAGTTGGAGATATAGGCAGTGAGCTTGCAAAAAGGGTGAAAGCCCTTGGTGCTTATACGATAGGTATTAAGCGTACTACCTCAAATAAGCCTGATTATCTGGATGAACTGTACTTAATGGATAAGCTGGATGATTTAATTCCACGTG
>CAYQCA010000317.1:736-3610 GCA_964415835.1 uncultured Clostridium sp.
CCGGAAACAGACCTTACAAATAAGATTATAAACCATAAAACTTTAAGGCTTATGAAAGATGATGCAGTATTGATTAATGTGGGACGTGGAAATGCCATAGATACGGAAGCGTTATGCGACAGTCTGGAAAACGGCCATCTTTTGGGCGCTGCTTTGGATGTTACAGATCCGGAGCCATTACCAAAAGAGCATCGTCTCTGGAAAATAAAAAATGTCATCATTACACCGCATGTTTCAGGCGGCTACAGAATGGGTGAAACACATGAAAGGATAATAAAAATTTGTGAGCAGAATCTTGAGGCTTACTTAAAGGGAGATAAACTTAAGAATATTGTAAACCGTTCTATTGGATATTAAATTTAAACTAAAATTATAAAAGTCGGCTATTAATTTAAGTCATATAGCCGACTTTTTCTGGTTATTTTTTATTACTTAAAGAATTTTACCCGCATTTCAAGGGGTTGGAACTGCTTTTCATCTGGAGCTACGATCGGTTTTCCAAAAGGCATTTGGGCAAGCAGTTTCCAGTTGGTTGGAATATGCCAGTGCTCCTTTACTTCATCATCAATCAGTGGGTTATAATGTTGTAAAGATGCTCCTAATCCCTCAATTTCCAATGAGGTCCAAATAACATATTGCAGCATACCGTTTGATTGCAATGACCAAACAGGAAAATTGTCTTTGTAGAGTGCAAACTGCTGTTGTAATGACTCTACTACAGTGCTGTCCTCAAAGAACAGAACCGTACCGTATCCATTACGGAAGGACTTGATTTTTTGTTCTGTTGAAGAAAAGTTCTCAGCAGGAACTATTTTTCTCAGCGTTTCCTTGGTAATATCCCATAGTTTATTATGATTTTCACCAAATAAAACAACAACCCTGCCGCTTTGACTGTTAAAGGCAGATGGAGTGTGTTTAACAGCATAATTTACAATTTCTTTAATTCTGTCTTCGGAGACAGGGGACTCATTGCTTATTCCATATATGGTACGTCTATCTTTAATTGCAGTATAAAAATCTTTTGACATATTTAAACTTGCCTCCTAATCTATAATATATTTATTAATTTACCCTAATAGATCACAGTATAAACATATTGTAGATTAGAAGCAGGACATTACGCACTAAGACTTTTAATTTTAACCTTTTTTATGTGTTTTATATCCCGTAGAAAACCCTGATTTCCTTTTTGGGCTGGAACCGCTACGAGACGGAGATTGACTGTTTCTACTGCTCTTTCTCGGAGTCGACTTTTCAATATTAATTCGTTTACCTTTTATAGTATAATTTTTCATAGATTTTAGTACTTCAGCTGCAAATTCCTTTGGTACTTCAACAAAAGAATATCTATCGTGAATATCAATTGAACCAACCATTTTTCCAGGAAGTCCAGCTGATTCAACAAGACTTTCAATTATATGCTTAGGTTGTATCTTGTTTTCACTTCCGATATTGATGAAGAATCTTACCATATCGCCTTCGGCTGTGAATTCAGGTGCATCATCGATTTCACTTACGGATTGGGTCAGGTTTCCGGTCTGGTCCATATACATTTTTAATAAAGCAGCTGCAACGTCAAGAGAAGTGACAAAGTTATCATCTTCAGAGACTGAGTCTGCATTCAGGGCCTCAACAAAGCTCTCAATATTGCCAACAAATTTGGAATTCTGTTCGCTTTGGAGATTCTCCTTGAGAGACTTCAAGACATTAGCCATTTTCTTCTCTTCAACATCATTTAAACTTGGAGGCTTCATCAGTGTTACAGTTGACTTTGTATAGCGCTGAATGTCTCTAAGCTTATATATTTCTCTGCCTGATATAAAGGTAAAGGCTTTACCTGCCCTGCCTGCACGGCCGGTTCTGCCTATTCTGTGAACATAATATTCCTCATCATTGGGAATATCGTAGTTAAACACAGCTTCAACATCATCAACATCAATACCTCTGGCTGCGACATCGGTGGCAATAAGAATATCAAAATGACCCTTTCTGAAAAGGCCCATTACCTTGTCCCTGTGTTCCTGGCGCATGTCACCATGCAGGGCTTCTGCGGAGAACCCTCTTGATTGAAGACCTGATGTAAGCTCATCAACTTTCTTCTTAGTGTTGCAAAAAACCAGCGAAAGCTTTATACCGTTAGTGTCAATAAGTCTCGACAAAACTTCTAGTTTTGCTGATTCTTTTACTTCCAGGTAGTATTGCTCAATACTTGGTACCGTTAATTCTTTGTGAGCAACTTTTATATGAATAGGATTTTTCTGATATTTCTTAGTTATATCAAGAATTTCCTTAGGCATAGTAGCCGAAAACAATATTGTCTGTCTCTCTTCTGGAACTTTTTCCAATATAGTATCAATATCTTCTCTGAAACCCATATTGAGCATTTCATCAGCTTCATCCAAAACAATCATCTTGAGATTTTCCAGCTTCATTGTTCTGCGCCTCATATGGTCCATTACACGGCCGGGAGTACCTATAATTATCTGGGGGCGTTTCTTTAATGCCATAATTTGTCTTTCGATTGGCTGACCACCATAAACGGGAAGAATTCGTATAGCATCCTTATATTTTAATACATTTCTGAGTTCCTCAGATGACTGAATAGCCAATTCTCTTGTAGGACATAATACCAAAACTTGAATAGAATCTATGTCCGGCTCTATCATTTCAATTGCAGGTATTCCGAATGCGCAGGTTTTACCTGTTCCGGTCTGAGCCTGACCAATTAAATCATTTCCATCGAGGATGTGAGGGATAGACTGCGATTGGATAGGTGTTGCCTCTTCAAACCCCATATCTGCAATTGCACGTTGTACATCATTTGAAAGGTTAAGATCCTTAAAACTTAAATTTTCCATTTTGTTTCCTTTACTC
>CAYQCA010000318.1:0-3583 GCA_964415835.1 uncultured Clostridium sp.
ATAAAAACTCTTTTCATCTTGTTCATCTCATTATACACCCCTCGTATATTTATTCATTTATGCAATAATAATATATGAAAAATGTGAAATTTACAACATGTTTTTGCAAGTTTAATTGCGGATACTTGCATATTAAACAAATAATTTTATTTAAATATTAGTTATGAATTTAATTTTTTAAATATGTTGTCCTTTACCTTTGAACTAACTCTTAAATTATTTACTCCCTCATTAATTAAAGCTTGGCGTATATATTCTATTTCTGATTCTGTAAGCTGAATAAGCCTTCCCTTTAGCTCCGTTTTGACATTTTTCAGAATTTCATAAATGGCGCTTTTTGCTTTTTCAATGTCATTAAAATAATAAATATCTAATTCATTAAAGTATACCGCACCATACTTAATATAAATTTCTTTAATAAACGATGCTTCTAGACGAATCAGCTTGGATATTTCAACTACTTTGTAAACACCCAGATAGTCAATATAATAACTATTGTCCTCTCTTCCTGATTTTCTTACAATAAAATTTGACTCATTTACATAATTGCTCATACGTCAAGTCCTCCAATCTATTCTCTGAATATAATTATATCAGTCAAAATTAACCATAACAATAGCTATGGCATTGACAAATAAATATTGATAAACTAAACTTAAAAAGTGTACAAATCTTGCCGCAACAGAGGATTTATGCATATATGCATTTATACACCAGGAGGTTATATGCGAAAAACAGTAAATATTGCAGGCATTAATATAGATAACATAACAATGGAACAAGCAGTAGAAAGAGTTTATGAATTTATAGATTCCAACGAGAATCATTCGATATACACACCTAATGCAGAAATAATGATGGAAGGTATCACCAATGACAATATAAGGCAGATTTTAAACAGTGCCGATATGCTTGTAGCTGATGGTGCCGGCGTTGTTCTCGCTTCTAAAATTCTTGGCCAGCAGGTTACTCAAAAGGTATCGGGAGTTGATTTGGTTAATAATCTTTTATTGTCCTCTTCTAATAGGCCAATAAAGTTCTTCCTTTTCGGGGGTAAGCCTGGAATCGCTGATACCGCACATGCAAATATTATTTGTGATTACCCGCAGGCAGAAGTAGTCGGAACCAGAAACGGATATTTTTCCGCAGATGAACAGGACACAATTATTAATGAAATAAACAATTCCGGGGCCAATGTACTTTTGGTATGCCTTGGAGCTCCAAAACAGGAACAGTGGATTCATACTAATAAAGATAAACTGAAAGTACAGGTATGCCTGGGCGTTGGCGGAACACTTGATATTCTTGCCGGTAATGTTAAGCTGGCACCCGACTTCTTCCGTGATAATGGTTTAGAGTGGTTATACAGGCTATTTAAGGAACCTTGGCGATTTAAAAGAATGCTTAGATTGCCAAAGTTTGTTTTATATGTACTCGGAATCAGATTAGGTTTGATAACCCCAAAATAGAAAATTTGGGGTTTATCATTTCATTGTTTTGCCTGTTAGTTTTTCTATAAATTGAACAGATGCATAGTAGACCTCTGCATAACTTAAAACATCTATATTTTTCAGTTTATCCTGAAGAGTTTCATCAATCAAACCAAGCTTGCAGGCTTCGGAATAGTAATTATTATTAATTTCATTTTTCTGTGCAAAATCAAGAAGTATTTTTGCAAAGTTTTCCTTTGAAAGCGGATCCTTAGTCAAATACTTTCTAGCCTTAATATCAAAATTATAATTATAGGCAGCTTTAGAAACTCTGGCAACCCCATTTAGAACCATAAATGCAAAGTCCTCACTCTTTGCTTCTTTATCAAATTTAAAATCATTTGTAATACCGGCACTTAACAAGCCTATATTATTTAATTTCTCTACATAAGGAAAACTCCAGTTTCCTGTAATACTAGATAAATCTTCCTTCGTATCGGACATGTATAATCCCAGTTTTCTTAACGTTCTTTCTATCTCAAGCTGAGTATCCAAATTATGATCTTCAACTATCTGAGGAATCTCAATTTTCTTTGAAATGCTGTATGCTGCTATAATTCCGGCTGAATAACCTGTACCGGCCCTGCTGGAATTGGAACCTATTACCGCCTGCACTAATGATGATGAAGAAATCTTATCTCCTGTCATCAAAACATTGTTTAAGGCTGCGGGTATAAGTGTTCTAAGCGGTACATAGAATATTTTAGGATTACACAGTATATATCCTGTTCCATCCTTCATTGTCAGTGTAACAGGCCTAACCGCAGTGCTTATTCTGTCTGAAAACCTTTTGCCTGTCAAAACATCGGTAAGAGTGAGAACATATCTTCCTTCAAAATGGTATGGTGAAGCCATAATAAATTTTTCGGCAATTATAGCTCTGGTTGCATTCTTAAACTGGTCAATATTTAACTTTAAATAATTATAAAAATTCATACATTCATCAGATGCCTTCTGATAGGCCTCTTCTAACTGTTTTTGATCTTGCAGGTCAACATTCCTCATTGCAACTGCTTCTACTATAACATTGGAATTTCCCTGATCAGTTATATTAAACCCTGATATTATTATATCTTTATCACTGGTTCTATAGCTTTTTATAAGCATATTCAATAATGTTGCCTGCTGCTCGGTAAATTCCTTCAACTGGGTATAATCAATACCGGATACGATAAAATTCAGCTTAACAGGTAAATATAGTTCCTCAATACCTATATCATTATATCCAGAACTATATGGGGTATCGCATTCTTGTAAAAGTTCTCCGTCTCTAGTAGCATCAATGAACTTTCTACCATTTATTTTCTTTTGTTTTCCTTCAAGTATTAAATTTATACCAGATACTGTGCCCATATCCAATATAACCTCTGACAATTCAGCATTATATAGTACTTCCAGCTTTTTCTCCGCCGAAACCATTTCATTTAAAACCTTTAAATAGTTGTCAATATTAGACCCGTCACCCGCTTTGTATCTGGTCTCCTTAAAAATGTCCGAACTGACACTATTCCCTGTAGGTGATATATCCAATGACCAATTTACGTTGTATGTTTTTCTGATATCCTCTCCCAGTTTATCAGATGGACAAACCAGTAGTGTTTTTGCACCCACGCTTGCAGAGCCTATTGCCGCATAAATTCCGTCCAGGGTATCACCTAAAACCACTATGTCATAGCTATCCTTGTCATGATTGGAATCTAAATTACCAAAAACAATGTTTGCATCTGAATCATAATAGAAATCCTTTTTAAAAAACATTGGTTTCAAAGCAAAAAAGAATATAGCTATTGCTATAGCTAAAATTAGAACTATTCTAATAAGTATATCAATCATTTTTTCATTGTGGCTTTTCATAATAGTTTTTCCTTTTTTTATTGTTAATATAGGGCATTAATACAAGCTTCAAAGAATAAAAAAAGAAGCCTTAATATATTATCGTCATTAAGCTTCTTTTAATTTACTAATTCTAATTATCAGATTTTATTTTATTGTATATGATCCCTTGATCATTATATCCGCATCTGCTTTTGCAGTTATTCCTCTTCCGTCAGCTTTTGGTATCAGCAGCAGCTGGTCATTTGGAACAATCTCAC
>CAYQCA010000319.1:0-3571 GCA_964415835.1 uncultured Clostridium sp.
GTGCCGATGATTGCAGGGACTGGATTAGATGGAATAAATATAGATGGAATAATAGATCAAATTGAAGAGGGCCAACAACATGACGGATATTTCAACACATTTTATGCCGTTGTTGATCCAGGTAAAAGCTGGACAAATTTGTATTATATGCATGAATTGTACTGTGCAGGGCATCTTATTGAAGGTGCTGTGGCTTACTATCTCGCAACTGGGAAAAAAAATTTTTTAAATATAATGTGCAAGTATGCCGATCATATTGACAGGAGATTCGGGAAAGAAGAATCCAAAGTTCATGGTTATTGCGGCCATCCCGAAATTGAGCTTGCATTGGTAAAGTTGTATAAAGTTACAGGTGAGGAACGTTATCTTAAGCTAAGTAAGTACTTTGTTGATGAACGTGGAACCCAGCCCTATTTCTTTGAACTTGAATCACTTGAACGTGGTGTTGATACTACAAAAACAGCTAATCAAAAAAGACATCTGAAATATTATTTAAAAAGCCGTGGACCTTATGCTGAATATCAGGCACATAAGCCTCTCAAAGACTAGGATGAACCGGTCGGTCATGCTGTACGTGCCATGTATATATACTGTGCAATGACTGATTTATCAGAGTTAACAAATGATGACGAACTCTGGAAGGCTTGTCAGCGTCTCTGGGAATCAGTAACAAATACACAAATGTACATTACAGGCGGTATTGGACCATCCTCTGATGGCGAAAGATTCACATTTGCTTATGACCTTCCAAATGAATACACATATAATGAAACCTGTGCTTCCGTAGGTCTTGTAATGTGGGCTCATCGCATGCTCCAGGCAACAGGCTCAGGAAAATATGCTGATATTATGGAACAAACCCTTTACAACACAGTATTAAGCAGCGTTTCAACAGAAGGGGATAAATTCTTTTATGCAAACTATCTTAATGTCTTCCCTGACAGATTTAAGCATGCAAGTGCAGCAATGATTGACAAGACAAAGCCTGAACGGCAGGAATGGTTTGATGTTGCCTGTTGTCCTCCAAACGCTTCAAGACTTATTGCCTCTATTGGTGAGTATTTCTACTCAGGCAGAGACAATGGACTAATGGTTCATCTATACAACAATAGTTCCGCTAAATTTATAATTTCCGAAACGCCTGTAATCATTGAGCAGCATACAAATTATCCATGGGATGGAAATGTAAAACTTAAAATTGACCCAATTGAAAGTACTAATTTTAAATTATACCTTAGAAAGCCAGGTTGGTGTAGACATGCATCCGTCACAGTGAATGGCAAAGCTTTTGATTATGTTTTGGAAAATGGCTATATAATTATTGATCGCTGTTTCTCAAAAGGTGATCAAGTAAACCTGTCAATGGAAATGAGTGTTCAAACCATTCATGCCAACCCTGCAGTTCGTGAAAACTGTGGCAGAGTGGCACTAATGAGAGGTCCGGTTGTATACTGTTTCGAAGAAAAAGATAATGGTAAATATATAAATGATATATCTATTGATACTAATACACTGATTAGCGAGCAGTTTGAACCCGACTTGTTTGGTGGCGTCGTAACGCTGTCAACGGATGGATTCAAGCATGATTTAACCTGTTGGAATAACAGGCTTTACAGTAATGAAGCTGCTTCCCTTTTAAAAGTTCCCCTTAAAGCTATACCATATTACACCTGGTGCAACAGAGGTCTTGGTGAAATGCTGGTATGGATTAATGAGAGAGTAAATAAATAAAAGAAATAAATACATCCTTTTGCCGGCGTTTTAAGCCGGCATTTTTTTATACTATCTTAGTCGTCCAGTTTTCAACATTCCAAACATCAGTTACCCAATCCTGATAAAATTCAGGTTCATGGCATACCAGAAGGATTGTTCCTTTAAATTCTCTTAGAGCTTTCTTAAGCTCTTCTTTGGCATCAACATCAAGGTGGTTTGTAGGCTCATCCAGGATCAGCCAGTTTACATCCTTGAGCATCAGCTTGCACAAGCGAACCTTTGCGTTTTCGCCGCCGCTCAACACCATCATCTGACTTGTGATATGTTCAGTTGTCAAACCACATTTGGCCAGAGCTGCACGTACCTCTGCATTGGACATTCCGGGATACTCGTTCCAGACCTCTTCCAGAGCAGTATTGCTGTTATAACGTTCCGATTCCTGCTCAAAATAGCCTGGAAATAAATAGTCATCCAGCTTAACCTCTCCGGCAAAAGCTTTCTGGATGCCCAATAAGGTTTTTAACAAAGTAGACTTACCCAAGCCGTTAACACCTTTTATTGCAACCTTTTGTCCACGTTCAAGGGCTATATTCAGTGTCCCTGTAAGTGCACTGTCATAGCCAATAATAAGGTTATGTGTCTGAAAAACAAACCTTCCCGGGGAACGGGCTTCTCTAAACTTAAAGGTCGGTTTAACCTTTTCTTTAACTTTCTCTATAATGTCCATTTTATCCAGCTTTTTTTGTCTACTCTTTGCCATATTGGTAGTAGCCACTCTTGCCTTGTTTCTGGCTATAAAGTCCTCAAGCTTTTCAATTTCCTTTTGCTGCTTTTCATAAGCCTGCATTGTTTGTTGTTTTGCCAGCTGATACATTCTCTGGAATTCATCATAGTTGCCAGAGTACCTTGTGAGTACGGCATTTTCTACATGATAAATAACATTTACAACATCATTTAAAAACGGAATGTCATGAGATACAAGTATAAAAGCATTTTCATAATTTTTCAGATAGTTCTTAAGCCATATTATATGATTTTCGTCTAGGAAGTTTGTAGGCTCATCCAGTATCAGAATCATTGGGCTTTGAAGCAGCAGCTTTGTAAGTAGCACCTTTGCTCTTTGACCTCCACTTAAATTCGTAACATCGGTTTCAAGTCCTATGTCACCAAGTCCAAGCCCGTTAGCAACTTCTTCTATCTTTGAGTCAAGAATATAAAATCCATTGTGCTCCAGAACATTCTGTATTTCTCCAACATCCTCCATCATTGCATTTATTTCAGTTTCTGAGGCATCTCCCATTTTTTCATATATCTCGAGCATTTCCTTCTCAAGATCAAACATATACTGAAAAGCCTCTCGCAGCGCTTCACGAATAGTCTTGCCAGGTGTAAGAACAGTATGCTGATCAAGATAACCTGTCGTAATTCTGTTGCACCATTCAACCTTACCCTCATCCGGCATTAATTTGCCGGTAATTATATTTAAAAATGTAGACTTCCCTTCTCCGTTTGCTCCGACCAAGCCTACGTGCTCACCTTTTAGAAGCCTGAAAGATGCATCCTCTAATATTTTTCTGGCACCGAAGCCATGACTTACATTTTCTACATTCAATATGCTCATATAATAAATTTGCCTCCGAAAATTAACATTAACGAAAATAGTATAACTGAAAGATAGTATGTTAGTCAAAAGAAAAGTGTGGACATAAGAAACGGACATAAGAAAACCCCTGCCAAATATTTGTCAGCAGAGGTTTGCTTACTGGACTATTTAGTCCTCACATAAATATAAACATTGCAATTATAAGCTTTTTCATACAGCCTCCGTAATAATATAATACAATAGACTAAATTATGG
>CAYQCA010000320.1:0-3564 GCA_964415835.1 uncultured Clostridium sp.
ATTCCAGGTGTAAAAGAAGGTATTGAAAAAGGATATATTCTAACAAACCGTGAAATTCTTGATCTTACATCTGTACCAGAATCTCTAGTAATTGTGGGTGGTGGAGTTATTGGACTTGAAATGGCGTCATACTTTAATTCAGCCGGTAGTAAGGTAACAGTTGTTGAAATGCTGGATAAGATTGCAGGACCTACTGATAGTGAAATTTCAGAAATTCTGATGAAAAATTATCAGAAAAAAGGTATTGAGTTCAAGCTGGGCGCTAAAGTTACAAAAGTTGCTGAAGGTGCTGTTTCATATGAGAAGGATGGGCAGGTATTTGAAGTTCCAGCCGATAAGATTTTATTGAGTATCGGCAGAAGAGCAGCAACAGAAGGACTCGGTCTGGAAAAAATAGGAGTTGAACTTGAGAGAGGCCGTATAAAGGTAGATGAAAGAGGTCGTACAAATGTTCCTGAGGTTTATGCAGCGGGAGATGTAAACGGATATTCAATGCTGGCTCATACTGCATATAGAGAAGCTGAAGTTTGCATCAATAACATTCTCGGTAAGAAAGATATAATGCGCTACAATGCAATTCCGTCAGTTATATATACAAATCCCGAAGTTGCAGGCGTAGGAGAGACCGAGGAAACTGCAAAAAATAAAGGTATTGAAATAGAAGCTGTTAAGCTTTCCATGATGTACAGCGGCAGATATGTTGCTGAAAATGAAGGCGGAGACGGAATCTGCAAAGTAATACTAGATAAAAAACACAAAAAATTAATTGGAGTGCATATGATTGGAAACTACTCTTCAGAAATCATTTATGGAGCAGGGCTAATGATTGAAACTGAAATGAGAGTAGAGGATATCAAAGAGCTTGTATTCCCGCACCCAACAGTTTGTGAAATATTGCGTGAAGCAATTTTTGAGATAGATCAATAATAAAATACTAAATTATAAAAGTGAGGTCGTTAAAATGCCTAAGTCACAGTTTTTGGATCCAAATGAGCTGCGCAAAAGCAGCTGGATAAAGTTTAATGATATTCCTGTCAATCAATATTCAAAGAGTATTAAAGATGAGAAATCAAACTATACCAAAGAAGATTTTTTGAGAATTTTCAGGGATATGAGCATTATTCGTGAGTTTGAAACAATGCTAAATAGCATTAAGACTACAAATGAGTACAATGGAATTTCCTATAACCATCCGGGACCTGCTCATCTTTCATTGGGACAGGAAGCATCTGCAGTTGGTCAGGCATATATATTAGACAAGGACGATTATATTTTCGGTTCCCACAGAAGCCATGGTGAAATACTTGCAAAAGGCTTGTCTGCAATTGAAAAGCTCAGTGATAAAGAACTGATGGAAGTTATGGAAAGCTATTTTGATGGTGCAATATTAAGAATAGTTGAAGGAAAACAGCAGAACAAGGGCGACGTAAAAGAATTAGCTCGCGATTTCCTTATATATGGAACACTGGCTGAAATATTTGCCCGTGAGACAGGTTTCCACAAAGGTCTGGGCGGATCAATGCATGCGTTCTTTACTCCATTCGGAATCTATCCAAATAACGCAATTGTTGGTGGTTCAGGAGATATCGCTGTAGGAGCTGCACTATATAAAAAGGTTAACCGCAAGAAAGGTATCGTAATTGCGAACATAGGAGACGCTTCTCTTGGTTGCGGTCCTGTTTGGGAAGGTATGTGGCTTGCTGCTATGGACCAGTACAGGCAGCTGTGGGAAGGTGAATATCAGGGTGGACTGCCATTCATGCTCAACATCTTCAACAATCAGTACGGAATGGGTGGACAGACCAATGGTGAAACTATGGGTTACAATATCCTCGCTAGAATTGGTGCAGGTATAAACCCTGAACAGATGCATGCAGAACGTGTCGATGGCTATAATCCTTTAGCAGTAATCGATGCTATGAAACGTAAGAAACAAATACTTGAAGAAAAACGCGGACCGGTTCTGTTGGATGTATTGACATACCGCTTTACGGGGCACTCTCCATCAGATGCTTCAAGCTACAGAACAAAGGAAGAAATCGATACATGGATGCAGTATGATCCAATGATCACATACAGAGCAGAGCTCATAAAAGCTAAAGTTGCCAAGTCAGAAAAATTTGAAGAAATCCTTGAAGAAACTAAGAGATTAATGACAATGGTTTGTAAACTGGCAATTGATGATTCTGTATCACCAAGAATGGATCTTACTAAGAATCCTAATCAAATAGCTGACCTGATGTTCTCAAATCAACGAGTAGAAAAAATGGATGATAGAGAATGCGACGTTCTTATGCCAAAGAGCGAAAACCCAAGGGCTCAGCAGATAAGCAAAAAGATACGTGTTGGAATTCAGGACGGAAAGCCTGTTTCAAAGAATAAAGCATACAATTACAGAGACGGTATTTTTGAAGCTATATTTGATAAATTCTATACTGACCCAACATTAATAGCCTATGGTGAAGAAAACAGAGACTGGGGTGGAGCATTTGCTGTCTACCGCGGTCTAACAGAAGCACTTCCATACCACAGACTGTTTAACTCTCCGATTTCCGAAGGTGCGATAGTTGGTTCTGCAGTTGGATACGGGCTTTGTGGTGGAAGAGCAATAGTTGAATTGATGTATGCTGACTTCTTAGGCAGAGCAGGTGATGAAGTATTCAACCAGCTGTCTAAGTGGCAATCTATGAGTGCCGGAGTTTTAAAGATGCCTGTTGTATTACGTATATCAGTTGGTTCAAAATATGGTGCGCAGCACTCACAGGACTGGACATCAATATGTTCACATATCCCGGGTCTTAAGGTTGTTTTCCCGGCAACACCATATGATGCAAAAGGTCTTATGAACAGTGCATTGATGGGTACAGACCCTGTTATATTCTTTGAAAGCCAGAGATTGTATGATGTAGGCGAAATGTTCCATCTGGAAGGTGTTCCTGAAGGCTACTACGAGATTCCGATTGGTGAGCCTGATATAAAGAAGGAAGGTAAGGATATTACCATTCTTACTGTTGGTGCGACACTGTATCGTGCAATGGATGCAGCTAAAATACTGGAAGAGAAATACGGCATATCTGCTGAAATAATTGATGCAAGATCAATAGTTCCATTTAACTATGAAAAAGTTTTAGCATCAGTTAAGAAGACAGGCAGGATTCTTTTAGCAAGTGATGCTTGTGAACGTGGATCCCACCTTAAAGATATTGCTCAGACTATTAGTGAGCTGGCCTTTGATGATTTGGATGCACCACCTGTTGTAGTTGGCGCAAGAAACTGGATAACACCAGCACATGAATTGGAAGATTCCTTCTTCCCACAACCTGACTGGATAATCGATGCTATCCATGAAAAGATACTTCCTCTTAAAGGCCATGTTGTAAAGAACAATTTTACAAGCAATGAGCAATTGAGAAATAATAAATTTGGAGTTTAAACTGCTTCTTTCATTTAGGATGCCCATATCATAAAAGGTTTCCTCTTTCCTTTTCGCAAAAGGGCTTGACCTAAAGTAAGGAACAGCTAAATAATAAAACCCGATTTTGCAGTGAGAAAATTTTCGAAAGT
>CAYQCA010000321.1:0-3530 GCA_964415835.1 uncultured Clostridium sp.
ACTTTCCTGGTTAATTTAATTACTATCACAGTAATGGTGGATGTATCCCATGGGAAAGGCTTAGCTAAATTATTTGATACATCTACCATTGCTGTCAAACCAATTATATTAATCGGGAAAGCTAAGTAATTAGCTTCATGTTTTCTCATTTCTTACCACCCGCTCTATATCAAACGGCGGGTTAATCTCAATTACTTTATTCTTTAAGTAGTTCAAATGCTTAGCATCGGTACTGAAATCAAAAACGAGCCTGTATGCACACAAAAGTTGACCTTTTGTACTGTATTGCTTGTTTTCGTTATTTTTTCCGTACTTGCCATCACCAATGATGGGATGACCGTAGTATGCCAGATGTGCACGAATTTGATGAGTTCTGCCTGTTACAAGCTCTACCTCTAGTAAGCTGAGGTCTCCTACTGATTTCAGAACTTTGTACCTGGTTACTATTTGCACAGAGTCTCTAAGCTTTTTATCCGATATAAATACTCTACTGATCTTTTCATTTTTCTCAAGATAATCGGTTAGTTCTGCTTGTCTTTTATCCATTTTACCTGAAACAACACAAGTGTAATATTTTTGTATTTCCCGGTCCTTAATTTTATCCAGCATGATATCAAGGGTAGTATTGTTTTTTGCAATTAAAACAAGTCCGCTTGTATTTCTATCAAGGCGGTGACATAGAGCTATATCCGAACCGTACTTGCTTTGAAGCTTGTCTATTAACGTAGCTTCTTTTTGATTTTTATCAGGATGAACAGGAATACCGGAGGCTTTATTTACAATCAGAAGATTATCATCTTCATATACAACATTATAGCCCTCATCATCCTTGCCAAATAGAAAATCGTCAATAATAAAAACCTCTATTTGATCACCAGCGCAAACGTAAAAGTCTTCCTTTACGCGAGTGCCATTAACTTTAATATCCTTTTTGCGAAGTGCCTTGTACAGCATTCCCATCGATAGATTTGGGAAAACATCACGTAATACCTTATCAATTTTCTTTCCATCATGTTTATCTTCTGCAGTGACTATTCTCATTTTAACTATTACTAAGGCATGATTAAATAATATTTAATCATGCGTTACTATCCTTTCTACGATATTACAATATTTGTTGCAAAGTTCCTCAGCCGCATCGCTTGAGTTTGCTTCGGAGATTATCCTGAATGTTGGACTGTCTGCATCAGGCAATATTAGAACCCATCCTGTGTTAAAGTATAGCTTTATTCCGTCCAGTAGTTCCAGCTTTTTTTCTTTGTGACTGCTTATTATTGTACGCATCACCATACCTTTGTTTTCCCAGGGACAATGGACGCTTTTTCTTGCGGTATAGATATCCGGTATTTCGGAAAGAAGCTGCCCCAACGTTGAATTTGAAATACAGAGATACTCTATTATTTTAACAAGTCCTGCAAAGGCATCAAAACTGAGCAACAGCTGTTTGGGCAACTCGTTGCTGCTATTTGGGTTATTTCTTAATAATTCATCCATTATTGCCTGAGAACAACTTTTTGTTCTCTTTACATAACAATTATAGTTTGTAGCTAATTTATCAATTACCTCTGAGCCTGTGATTGAAATATAAAATGTTGAATTAGCAACTGTTTTAAAAAGGATTAGTGCAATGAAAGCCTGAAACAAATCGTCTTTTATAACCTTACCGTCTTTATTAATTAAAACAAGTTGCTCGGCATTATTGTCTATAACAGCTCCAAAGTCAGATTCTGTTTCATTTATATGATTAATCATTGACTCTGGGGTTTCTAAATCTTTATAAGAGAAGGTTGTCACTTTACAGCCCAGATCCATAAGAATTGGTACTGCTATCGATAAAACAAACTCAGAATTTGAAAATACACAAATCCAGGGTTTTCTTTCTCGTATTAAACTTATATTGGCATTTTTACTTACCGATCGCATATAGTAATTGCTATAATCTGTTATATTATTAAGCCTGCTGACCTGTTGAGCAGAACACCTGATAAAATCCTCCTTGAAAAATGAATTTTCAATTTTACGTTCAGCAGAATGGCTTATTCCCGCACCTCTACTATCCATAAAATCGACCCTAACCATGTTTGGATTTACAATATCGGATTTTATATGGATACCACCCTCCACCGACAAAAAATTGATGGCATTTCTGGCAATAGGGGTTAACAGGCTACTCATATTATACACTTCTACTCCGACTGATAAAATACCTGATATAAAAGCGTGTTTAAACATTCTTGCAGAGTTTGAGTTAGTGGAGCTGACTACCACTCGCGAGCCCATTTTAAACTGGGACCCGTATGCTGCCCCAAGTCTGGTAGCATATTCAGGTGTAATGTCTACGTTGATAATTCCCGAAATGCCGTTTTCGCCAAATATTCTATTGGCATGTCTTGTACCCCATATCATGTTTCTGTCAACAATAGCCAAAGGTTCGATTATTTTGTCCGGCCAGATCCGGATATTAGGTTTGATTATTACCCGCTCATTGATCCTGCACCTTTCACCAATCACAGAATTTTCAAAGGCAGATACGTAATGTTTTAAATTAACCCGGTCACAGAGTATGGCACCTCTTAATTCGCTGCCATACTCAATATAGCAATTATCCCAGATTATGCTCCGGACAATGGATACATCATCCTCTATAATTGTATTGTTCCCAATTACTGTATAGCTGTCAATTACCGTACCGTTTCCGATTTTACAGTTACAACCTATTATACAGGGGCCGTTTACCACTGCTGTACTTTCAATTACTGTTCCATGACCTACCCATACATTTTCTTTTAACATAGTTCCATTTATTTCAACGTTTATAGTTTTATCCATAATATCGCAATTAGCTTTTAAATATGATCGGATATCACCGATATCACACCAGTAATCGGAAGTAATAAATCCAAACAGCTTTTTTTCTGATGCAAGAAGCGTGGGGAATATATTACGGCTGAAATCCATATTCTTATCAGGTTCTATATAGTTTAAAATTTCAGGTTCCAGAATATATGTACCAGTGTTAATAGTATCGCTGAAAATTTCACCCCAACTTGGTTTTTCGAGAAAACCGGTCACAGCGCCGTCTTCATCAGTAAGCACCATCCCGTATTCTAAGGGAAGATCAACTTTTGTTAGAATAAGTGTTGCGATAGATTTCTTATGTAAATGAAAATTGACTGCTTCAGCGATATTCAGATTGGTTAAAGAATCACCGCTAATTACAATGAAGGGCTCATCCAAAAAGCTCTGTGCACTCTTTATGCCACCTGCTGTTCCTAATGGTGTCTCTTCGATAAAATAGGTGATATTTACCCCCAGGTTTTTGCCGTTTCCAAAATAGTCCTTAATCAACTGTGGATGATACATTAATGTGATTCCGATTTCGGTAATACCATATTGTTTTAATAGTAGAATTATATGCTCCAATACAGGTTTATTCACCATTGGAACCATTGGCTTAGGAAGATTGCAAGTTAATGGTCTAAGTCTGGAGCCTTCACCGCCAGCCATAATTATAGCCTTCATAATACCCC
>CAYQCA010000322.1:0-3510 GCA_964415835.1 uncultured Clostridium sp.
TAAATAGATTTGACAAAATTATGAAGAAAAATATACCTTTTTTAAAAAAATTCCTGTTCTTCCATATAACCAGGCAGCTTGCCGTCAAAACAGCACAAACTATATATTCACTGATTATTTTAAAGCCAGTCAGGCCATATCCGTCTTCAAAACATTCTGGGAAAAAATGGGTCCTGAAAATAATTATAATAAAAGTTATAGTTATACCTGTAAAGATAGAAAATGTAATATGTTTATTTATCTGTTTTTCCTTTCTGATAAGCAAACTTGCTGTTAATAAAGAAATTGATTCCAAATATCTTGCAACAATCCATAGCTGTATGGATATATCTGTTTTATATTCATAAAAGATTGGCATTCCTTTATATGCTAAGGTATGAATTAAATCTATAAAACCTATGAAAAAAAATGCTAACCCCAAAAACGAAATATAGTTGTTATGCTCGAGGTGCTTCCATACACTTATGACAACAACAAAAATCAGAAATGAAGAACTGACTGCAGCTATTTCTATTATATTATGAAACAATAAATAATTATAGGACTTTGATATATATAAAGGTATAAAAGCCAAAATAAATATAGAAAGATGTAATATGTTATTCTTGTTGAAGATTTCTACAGAAACTGATTTACTGTTGTTATCCATATATTCCTCCTACTCTGACAGAAAACTTCGAGATTTATTTAAAAAAACCATGCTATCTAACTATATTATGCTACAAAACGCAGCAGAATTCCACATATTTCTACATTACACTTTTTAAAATCAACATTTTTTTCACCATTATTTTGACTAAAAAAAAAGTCCTCAAAGCTGCGTTTTAGACAGTTTTGAGGCACTCTTAAAATTAGCAGAAAGCAGCTCAATATTCAATTACAATTGATGAAACATCAACCTGATGTCCTAGCGAATTTATATTTAATACTTTTTCTTCATTTGGCAGTAAGCTGAAATAATTTGGAATCACCTGCAAAAACTCATCAGGATTTCTGCCATATAGAAAAACATTTACTGCAGCTTTTGAAGATTTGTTACGTATTATATACTCATCTTTTTCTGCCTCTCTAAGATTAAGGTCAACTTTAGGTAATCTTCTGATTGGCTCCAACGGATTCTCAGTATCTACAGTAAACAGATAAGTATTTTCATCTTGATATAATCCGCAACGAAGCTTTAGCCTTAATAAAAATACGCCATCTTCACAATGCTTTGTCTTCCATATAATTTTACCCGGACTTTCTACATAACCCTTCATTTTCAGCTCCCAGGACTTTTCGCAGAGAACATCGCCACTGGTATCAAAAATCTGAGCCTGCACCTTTACATCTTCTATTCCAATATTATCACTTGTTATATAGATATCAGCAGAAAAATCTTCATCAGACTTATAGGCCAGCTTTGCATACCTGGCTGAAACATGCAGCTCTGAAAAAGCGTTCCTTACCCAATAGTAACTGGGTTTAGG
Organism: uncultured Clostridium sp.; assembly: GCA_964415835.1. Taxonomy (GTDB): domain Bacteria; phylum Bacillota; class Clostridia; order Acetivibrionales; family DSM-1351; genus Ruminiclostridium. Next base: position 1,470 of record CAYQCA010000322.1, read on the forward strand.
CGTACCATCATACTCTACAACCGAGGTATTTGCATTATTAGGGAACGGTTCATTCCCCATCCAGATAATAAATCCAGAAGAAACAGGCTCTCTTCTCCTTGTAGCTTCTATGGTATATCTTAATGCCTCTGCCTGCATAAATCGGCTTGCTTTCAAATAAGTGTCCAGTTCTTCTCCCTTTGAATCCCATTCGCCAAATTGCCGGGTCAATTCCTCAAGCTGAATCCACCATAATCCACGATGAATCCAATACTGATTGCTGCTATCAGGCGGCCAGACAGGATATCCGCCGCTGTACTTATTTAGTGTTTCAATTCTTGCTGTTCCGGGACATCCTGTTTCAGAACGGAAAAGAGCATCATCCCCATTAAAGAAAGCATACTGTTTTTCCTCCCCAAGATAGAGCCATGGCCCGTGTACATCATGATGCACTCCTGATCCAAACTCTTTTTCATCAGCACAAAACCTGGGGCCTGACGCACTTGACGGTAAAAAACATTTGCCATTGTCCAGTCTTTCCACCAAACCTTTTAGCATCCGTATATTGGCATGAGTTTCATTAACAGGTCTAAAATCTTCCCACATGAGCTCATTTCCTCCACACCAGATAATATGGCTGGCATGATGTCTTCTGCGTAAAATAAATATCTCAGCGGTTCTCTCAAGCTCCTTCAGAAACTCTCGATCATCAGGAGGTGTATTATTCAATCCGCTTGAGGACTGAGGGAATTCCTGCCATACCATAAGTCCCATTTCATCGCAGATATCATAAAACTCCTGTTTTTCAAGGATGGCGCCCCCCCATACTCTTAGCAAATTGCAGTTCATATCCTTGAATCTCTGCAGGTAGTTCCGGTACTGTTCCATTGTTACTGCTCCATAAAATGGCGACAGTGGTACCCAGTTTACTCCTCTTAAGAATATCCTCTTGCCGTTTAGCACAAGTGTATACGGCATTGCTGTCTCTGCACCGCCTTGGTTTTTTATAAATTCAGCACTCCTGAAGCCTATTCTTTTAGCTGCATTGTCGCACAACACACCATCTTGGCCATATATTTCCAATCCGATATCATAAAGTGGCTGTTCTCCATGCCCGTTTGGCCACCATTTTTCAACTTTCTCAAGTGTGAGATTTAAACTTACTTTTTGCTTTGCCCCAAACAACTTAAGCCTATTATTTTTAGTCATAACAGTTCTGCCATTTATGTTGACCTTATACACAAGCTCATATTCACCATATACAGCAACATCAAGCTCACACTCGGTTGCAATGAGTCCTGCATCTTCATCAAAAACCTCTGTCCTTGGATAAAAATCGGATATCCTTACCTGCTTATATGTTTTGATATAAACATTTTCCCATATCCCCACAGGTACTATTCTCGGGCACCAGTCCCACGTATAATTAAATCTTGATTTAAGCTGTCTTATCATATTTGAATAGCCATACTGCCCATCCACCTCAGGTGACTGATAGAATACAACCATAAGGCAATTTTCTTTTTCGCGTTCCACAATACCTGTGATATCAAACTCCACAGGTATGAACATTCCGGAGAATTCACCCAATTTTTTACCGTTGAAATAGATTTCTCCTGCATAGTCAAGACCATCAAAGCACAGAATGAGCTTTTCCTCACTAATATTCTGAGGTATAGTAAACTTTTTCTCATATATCCATTCACGGTTATTTACCCATTCTCCTTTAAGGCTATCCAACCCATAATTCGGATCATCCAGAAGTCCTTCTCTGATAAGGTCAGCCTGAACAGCTCCTGGCACTGTTGCAGGAATGGGAGATATAATAGAAGGCAGCTTAACTCCCAGCTCCATTGACCCTGCCATTCTCCATTGATTTTTTACATATCCTGTTAACGTCCAATCATTTCCGTTTAAGTTAATATTCATTTGCTTACCTGTTTCCTTTCGTTTAATCTATATTAATTATATTTTTTCACATCTTAATTATCTTGTCTTGCATTAGGATTTTCTTTGTGCTATTTTGATATTAATAAAGTGACTGCTTTAAGAAAGGTAAATA
>CAYQCA010000323.1:0-3450 GCA_964415835.1 uncultured Clostridium sp.
TCATTATTTAACTATTCCTAAATATGCTTAAAAAATTAATTTCATTTAAAATAGCTTTTAAATCGTTAATACATTGAACATTGAATTTTTTTAAAAGTACTTGCAGTTGATCGTCATTAAAAATTGATTCACCTGCTTTCGGCAAGTCAATCTTATCCGACATACTGTTAAGTGAGCTTTGGGCAATTTGCCCCAGAAAGGCTAACTCATTTTTGTTCAGTGTCGATAATGTATGTAAAATAGTAATTGTACTAATTTCAAGTGTATCCATATTTTAATCTCCATTATAATATACTGTAATTCTAGCAAGATGAATATCACTTTTAAAATTACAATGCAAAGTAAATGATAAGCAAACCTTGTATTATCATGATATTATTAATTTCAAATTTTCTCCATTCTCAAAATTACCAAAAATAGCTTTATAGTTTATGCAGCCTATATAAATATAAGTGCAAGCTGGCTGACAAAAATTAGTTTTCGGTTTGTTTTAGTTTTTCTTAGTACTTGCATATTGAAACAAATTATGATAAAATACATAGCTGTATGTTAAATTTAATAATTTACATCCTTGCTCTGTACTCTTGATACAGAGCCGTATAGTCCGAGGGGAGGTGACCAATAATGTTAAAGAAGTATGAATCTATCTTTATTATCGATTCAGAAGTTGGAGAAGAAACTACAAAAGCTCTTGTTGAGAAGTTTAAATCTTTGATTGAAACTTCTGCTCAGCTCGAAAACATTGATGAGTGGGGCAAGAGAAAGCTGGCTTACGAAATAAACGACAAGAACGAAGGTTACTACGTGCTTGCTAATTTTTCTTCAGAGCCAAATTTCCCAGCTGAATTAGAAAGAGTGTATAAAATCACTGAAGGAATTCTTAAGTATATCATAATCAATAAGGAATAATAATGCGAAGTTTACACTTAGTGTAATCATTATAATTTTCGCATGTGTTTTCCGCGTACTAAAGTACGTGTAGGGAGGCAATATGAACAAAGTTGTATTGATGGGAAGACTTACTAAAGATCCTGATCTAAGATACACCAGTGGAAACAATACAGCAGTTGCAAGTTTTTCACTTGCTGTAAACAGACGTTTTGCCAAAGAAGGTCAGCCACAAGCTGATTTTATCAACGTTGTTGCATGGGACAAGAATGCAGAGTTTTGTGGAAAGTATTTTACAAAAGGAATGCAGGTTGGTGTTATTGGAAGAATACAGACCAGAACATGGGATGACAATGAGGGAAAGCGCCATTATGTTACTGAAGTAGTAGCTGAAGAAACCTATTTTGCAGATAGTAAAAGAGGTGGCGAAGCAGGTAATGGTGGATCAGCACCGAGACCATATTCGGATGCTCCAGCAGCTTCAGGTGACGGTTTCTACCCATTAGATGGGGATGACGAATTGCCATTTTAATATAGTCGGCAAAGCCGACATTGGTAATTCATCAAAACGTAAAATTAACGAACATTCATAAATGATAATAAGTACCTTGATAGGTGCTTGAAAGGAGGACATTAAAATGCCAGGACCAAAGAGAGATAACAGAAGAAATGACAAAGATGCTTACGATAAGGGCGAGGGCAAAGGCGGCATGAGAATGAGAAGAGCTAAGAAAAAAGTTTGCTCATTCTGTGTTGATAAGGCTACTGATATAGATTACAAGGATGTTGCTAAAATCAGAAAGTATGTTTCTGAAAGAGGCAAGATTCTTCCTAGAAGAATTTCAGGAAACTGCGCAAAGCACCAACGTCAGTTGACAAGTGCTATAAAGAGAGCAAGACATATTGCACTGCTTCCATATACTGCAGAATAAGAAAATAAATTTAATTTATGAAGGGGACATTTCTTGTTAAGAGGCATGTCCCCTTAAAATTTAGCATCACAGTTAAGATTTCAAATAATACCGATTTCGAGCCAATTTTAAATACTGCCATTGACGCAGATGAATTGATGCCGTATAATATGAAGCAAATTATAAAAGTCAATTACAATCGGCTTTCATCCGATAGTAATTGACTTTAGAAAAAGGAACTGTACTGCCACTATGGATGACGCTGACAGTATCAACGATAACCGAAGTAACAACAGAATAAAACCTGATAGGTTATATATAGAAAGGCAGAGTCTGCGCTCATTTCTCAGTAGAGTTGGCAGGCTATGCCTTTTGTCGTTTATATTGGCTCATAAGGAAGGAAAAAGATGAATATCGAAAAGAGAAGAGCATTTATTATAAATTTTATGTATTTTACCATTATTCTGCTCATTATATATACAATTCTAAAATTTGGGCTGTCCATGCTTACCCCATTTGTAATTGCTTTCCTGATAGCATATTTTTTGAAGGGGCCTATCCGGTTTCTTTCAGGAAAACTGCACGTAAACAGGAAAATTACCGCTATCGTGCTGGTTCTTATGTTTTACAGCACCATAGGTCTGCTGCTTGCGCTACTTGGGATAAAGGCATACTCAGCAGCAAACACTTTAATACAAAAGCTACCGGATATTTATTCTGCCCATGTAGAACCGGTCCTTATGGGTATTTTCGCAGGAATTGAAGAATCGGTTTTAAGCATGGATGCAGCGCTGCTAACGGCGTTGGAAGATATGTGGGGTCAACTGGTCCAATCTCTGGGGCAGCTGGTTTCTGGTATTTCCATGAAAGCAATGGGGACAGTTTCCAGCCTCGCGTCGTCTCTTCCCGGACTGTTCATCAAGCTGCTTCTTATGGTGATATCTACCTTTTTCATATCGATGGACTATGATCGACTTACCGGATTTTTCCTGAGTCAACTGGGGGAAAAGGCAGAAAATATCTTTTTGCAAATAAAAAAGTATGTTGTCGGAACGCTCTTTGTGTGTATTCGCTCCTATGCGCTAATTATGTCCATCACTTTTGTAGAGCTGGCCATCGGCTTGACGCTGATTAAAGTTGAAAATTCGGTTCTAATCGCAGTTCTCATTGCCTTCTTTGATATTCTCCCTGTGCTGGGTACGGGTGGAATTATGATACCCTGGATGGTTATCACAGCCTTACAGGGTAATTATCAGCTGGCGATAGGGCTTCTGATAGTCTATCTGGCAATTACGGTCATACGAAATATTCTGGAACCAAAAATTGTCGGCAGCCAAATTGGACTACACCCGGTTGTGACATTGGCAAGTATGTTCCTGGGCGCACAGCTGTTTGGTGTGCTGGGTCTATTTGGATTTCCTATCGGTCTGTCCCTGCTGCGGCACTTAAACGATACAGGCACCATCAAGTTATTCAAATCGCCAGATGCTAAGGAATAGTTAAATAATAATACCCGATTTTGCAGTGAGAGAATTTTCGAAAGTACAAGGCGGAGGAGGGAGCAATACTGGTCGTATTGCGACTGACGACAACGACGTAAATTCGGAAATTAGCCACTGCAAAAATGGGAAGTTATTATTTAACTGTTCCT
>CAYQCA010000324.1:0-3429 GCA_964415835.1 uncultured Clostridium sp.
TTTTTTTGATTAAAGTTGTATTGAACAGATAGAGCAATGTATATTGAAATATATATATAAAAGGTGTAAAGTTACACTATGAATAAATTAGTTATTGGAATATTAGCACATGTTGATGCCGGCAAGACGACATTATCAGAGAGTATGCTTTATCTGAGCGGTAAAATCGGGAAACTGGGAAGAGTGGACAATAAGGATGCTTATTTAGACAACAATGAGCTGGAAAGGGCAAGGGGAATCACCATTTTCTCGAAGCAGGCCATGTTTGAGGTGAATGGGACTCTGATTACGCTGCTGGATACCCCGGGACACGTGGATTTTTCAGCTGAGATGGAGCGGACACTTCAGGTGCTGGATTATGCCATTTTGGTTATAAGCGGTGCGGATGGGGTGCAGGGACATACAAAAACATTATGGCGGCTGCTTGACATGTATCAGATACCTGTTTTTTTATTTATTAATAAGATGGACCAAAACGGGACTGATAAGTACAAGCTAATGCAAGAAATTAAACGTCAGTTAAATGACGGATGCATTGAGTTTGGACAAGCTCACACAATTGATTTTTATGACCAGCTTGCGATGTGTGATGAAAAAATTATTGATGCTTATATTGAAACAGGACGTATTGAAACCTTACAGGTTAAGAAAGCTGTCAGAGCGCGCAAAGTATTTCCGTGCTATTTCGGTTCGGCTTTAAAATTAGAGGGTATTGAGCAATTTATGCAGAGTATAGTGAAATATGCTGACATACCTTCATACCCAGATGAATTCGGAGCTAAAATATTTAAAATTACAAGAGATGAGCAAGGAAACCGCCTGACGCACATGAAGCTTACCGGTGGAAAGCTTAAGGTAAGAGATGTTTTGACAAATGGTGGTTGGGAAGAGAAAGTGAATCAAATCCGTGTCTATTCCGGACAGAAATTTACAGCGGTAAATGAGATAGAGGCTGGGTTCGTTTTTGCTGTAACAGGCCTTAGTCAAACCAGACCGGGAGAAGGCCTGGGGATAGAGATAGCGTCAAATACACCGGTGTTGGAACCGGTACTCTCCTATCAGATTATACTTCCGGAAGGTTGTGACCCAAGAGCGATGATTCCAAAGCTTCGTCAGATCGAAGAAGAGGAGCCGGAACTTCGTATTGTCTGGGATGAGCAATTGCAGGAAATTCAGGTACAGATCATGGGAGAGGTGCAGATTGAAATTTTGCAGAGTCTTATACAGAGCCGTTTCGGTGTTGCTGTGGATTTTGATGCCGGAAGAATTGTATACAAAGAGACTATTGCCAGTGTAGTTGAGGGGGTAGGACACTTTGAACCATTGCGGCACTATGCCGAGGTCCATCTGCTTTTAGAGCCGGGTGAACCGGGAAGTGGTCTGCAGTATGGGGTGAAATGCAGTGAAGATATACTTAGCAAAAGCTGGCAGAGGCTTGTTTTAACCCACCTGGAAGAAAAGCCGCACAAAGGGGTTTTGACCGGGTCAGCTATTACAGATATGAAAATTACTTTAGTTTCAGGTAAAGCACACAATAAGCATACAGAAGGCGGTGACTTCAGAGAGGCCACTTACCGTGCAGTGCGCCAGGGATTAAAAGAGGCAGAATCTGTTTTATTGGAGCCTTATTATTCCTTTCAGCTGGAACTCCCTGAGAAAATGGTAGGTAGAGCCATGACCGACATTGAGAAAATGCATGGAACCTGCGAAATATCCGGGACAAATGGTGAGATGTCGGTTCTTGTGGGGAGCGCCCCTGTTATTACAATGAAGAATTATCAAAAAGAGGTAGTTGCTTATACCAAAGGTATTGGTAGACTGTTTTGCACGCTGAAGGGGTACGGACCTTGCCATAACGCTGAAGAGGTCATACAAAGTATAGGATATGATTCGGAAAATGACTTTGGAAATCCGACAGGCTCTGTATTTTGTGCCAGTGGGTCAGGTTTTTTGGTGGGTTGGGATGAAGTAAAGAATTATATGCATGTTGAAAGCTATCTTATTAAAAAAGATGAATCGCCGGAAGAGACAGTTCCATATCATGTTTCACACATAGAGGAACGTAATATCAGTCTGGATGAGATTGACCAGATTATCAACAGCACGTTCTATGCAAATCAAGGGAAAAAGTCTGCCTGGAAAATACGTAAAACTGCGCGGGACAGTTATTATGAGACCTCTAACTATAGTGTCGGACAGAAGCAAGTTAAAGAAGATTATCTCCTCGTGGATGGTTATAATGTCATCTACGCATGGCCTGAGCTGAAGGGACTTGCAGAGGAGAATATGGATGGTGCCAGAATAAGGTTGCTTGATACTCTAAGTAATTATCAAGGAATCAGAAAATGCCGGATTATTGTCGTATTTGATGCTTACCGTGTTCAAGGGCATCTTGAGGAAGTAATTGACTACCATAATATCCATGTGGTGTATACCAGAGAGGCACAAACAGCTGATCAATATATTGAAAAATTTGCCCACGATAATCAGATAAAATATAATATAACCGTTGCAACCTCTGATGGTTTACAGCAGATTATTATAAGGGGAGCAGGTTCTGCACTGTTATCTGCCAGAGAGTTGAAGGATGAGATTGATAGGGCAAATGCAATTATAAAGCAGGAATATCAGAACATACAGGAAAAAGACCGTAATTATCTTATGGATTCTTTGTCTCCTGAGGAAAAACAACATATGAAGGACTTGACCAAATAGGAAGATGATAGTCTGTTCAATGTTTTCCACTTGTCTGGTTGTTGAAGACGGGCTAAATTAGATATATACTTGTGTATAATATATTAAAACAACTAAACTGTGGTATTATATATCTTAAGAGGAACAAAGCGTCCTCTTAATTTGTGTTTTAGACAAAAAAAGAAATGGCGGTTATTTGAACGTGAAACAGAATTCTCAAATTACATTTTCAAAAAATAAAACCTACAGAATTGATATAACGGGGTTAACACATGAGGGACAGGGCGTAGGCAAGATTGAAGGCTTTGTTGTGTTCGTTGACAGTGCACTTCCCGGTGAAACGGTTGATATAAAAATAATAAAGCAAACTAAAAGCTATGCGGTGGGTCAACTGATAAAAGTTATTAAGCCGGCGGAAATAAGAGTAAAACCTTTTTGCCCTGCTTTTGACAAATGCGGAGGTTGTGCTGTTCAGCATATGACATATCAGAGTCAGCTGGATTTTAAAAAAGATACCGTGCTTCAGAATCTGAAGAGGATCGGCGGGCTGGAAGATGTGAAAGTCCACGACACTATAGGTATGGAAAGCCCGTTTAATTATAGAAATAAAGTGCAGTATCCGGTTGCAGGTGAGGGAAAGGATATCCGGATCGGATTTTATGAATCCAGATCTCATAATATAATTGACAGCAGTGAATGCAATATTCAGCCTGAGGAGAGCAATATTATTAGGGA
>CAYQCA010000325.1:0-3414 GCA_964415835.1 uncultured Clostridium sp.
CTATCTCTTACAATATCCCCATTTTTGAATACAGACAACATAATTCCTATTAGTGTAAGATTAATAATTGTAGCAGTGCCTCCAAAAGAAATAAGTGGTAATGAAATAGGTGATAACAATTGAAACCCTAAATTAGAAATAACATATCCTATAGCCTGTAATGTAAATGTCAGCATAACAGATGTTGACACCAAAGATCCCAGTAAACTCTTCTGTTTAAGGCAATGCACAAATCCTGCAATGATGAAAAACATAAGTACGGCCGTTACGACAATAAACCCAATCCAGCCTATTTTAAACACTAAATAAGTAAGCATAAAATCTGTATCAATTCCAGGTAATGGAAAACATTGTGTATCTGAATATTGAACTGGCATTGTTCCACTTCCTATAAACTTTGAATTTGCGAGCAATGCTCTTGCTACTATACTCTGCCACCCCCATCCAGCAGGATCAAGTGATGGATTAAAAGCTATTGGGATTCTTCTTAGCCTATATGGAAACTTAATTAATAGTATTGCTGCAAAACATAAAGTCGGTAAAAAAACAAGTATGTATCCAAAAATTTTATTAATATTAAACCAGTCCTTCGCTATTGCTATACTAAGTAAAACAACTCCAGTTATTATTAGCAATACAAATCCGGATACAGTAGGTACAGCTAGTGTAATAGCTGCTGGAAGCATAAAAGCTATACCACAAAGGATTAGTCCAATACCCCCCTTATTCCTTGCCCAATAAATAATTGCAGCAAATGCTACTGGAAACATCAGCGCAAAGTACATTGCATATAGCGCTCTTCCATTATATTTTGGAGATAGTATCACCGTAATAGCACCCACAGCTATAATGAAAAAATAAACCAGCCCAGGGTATTTGCCTATAAATGTAAAGTCCATAAAATAAGCAATAAACATAAGTCCAGTCCCTATGCACATCGAAGATACTATTTTTACTGGGTTGTCAGAGTTGGTACCATTAAGAAGATATGTGTTTATTATTAATCCCATCAATAAAAGTATTACAGTTAAAGAAATCATTCCCCACTGTGGTTTTGGTCTGTGTGTACAGTCAAGCTGCACTCCAACCGTTACAGGATCACCCATTTGGGAAATGGCTTCATCCATTGCTTGGTCTTCTGACATCCCTTGACCAATAAATGCACCTCTTTGATCAATAATATGGTTCTCAATTTCTTCCGTTATATAGGCATGAGCCTTCTTCCATCTTATTTGATCACAAACAGTTTGTGAATATTTCTTAATCCTTTCAAATGATTCCATAGCTCATCCCCCCATGTAGTACTTGATTTACTGCGTTGGCATAGCTATCCCATTCCTTTTGCTTGTCGCTCAGAAATTTCCTGCCTTTGTTAGTAATCTTGTAGTATTTTCTTACTCTCACACTATCTACAGAATCATCATAGGAACTTACCATATCATTTTTTTCGAGACCATGCAGAATTGGATACAATGTTCCTGCTTTCAGATTAAATGTATTATCTGACCTATTTGCAAGCTCTTCAATCATCTGGTACCCGTACATGTCTCGGTCTTCAAGTAGCTTTAATACAAGCATTGTTGTACTTCCAGCCAATAACGCCTTATCAACAGACATTTATTTTTCTTCCTCTCATATATAGATTATCTACATATAGTATATATAGATAATCTATATATGTCAATCACTGTTTGAATTTCATATCAATTTCCCATTTACATATTTCAGTTTGTAATGTATAATATTTTATTTGGGTAGGCATGTTTAAATTTTTATACAATTTCAAAATACTTTAATTGGACACCTTTTTTTCTAGGTGTTGGGATATGCATACACTTGTTTAATTTATATTTATGTCGCCGACGGTAGCGGCTAGATGGAGGTATTCATGAGTAACAGGTACGACGTAGTAATAATTGGTTGTGGAATTTCAGGAATGTTTGCCGGCTATGAATTGACGAAACAAAATCCTAAATTGAAAGTTTTAATGATAGAACAAGGTAATGACATTTTTAATAGAAAATGTCCTACCGTTGCAAATAAGACAAAAGATTGTATACGTTGCAAAACCTGCGATATTATGCGTGGTTTTGGTGGTGCCGGTGCATTTTCAGATGGTAAATTCAATTTTACAACTGAATTTGGCGGCTGGCTGAATGATTACATTAAAGATTCTGAAGTTATGGATCTGATTAATTATGTTGACAGTGTAAATGTTGAATTTGGTGCAACCAAAGAAATGTTCTCTACTTATACAAACGAAGCTAAAGCAATTGAGAAAAAAGCTCTAGAGAATGACCTTCACCTTTTACAGGCAGCAGTAAAGCACCTTGGGACAGAAAACAATCTGGAAATTCTTAAAAGACAGTACAACTATCTGCAGGAGCGATTGGAAATCATGTGCAATACTCAGGTTCTGAATATTACTCCTTCAGATAACGAATATACACTTGAGTTACAAAACGGAGAAACAATAGATTGCAAATACCTTGTTGCTGCACCTGGCAGATCCGGTGCAGAATGGTTTTCAAAACAGTGTAAGCATCTAAAGCTTGAATTGATTAATAATCAGGTTGATATAGGTGTCAGAGTCGAACTCCCTGCTAAAGTATTTGAGCATATTACTGATGTTGTTTATGAGTCAAAGCTTTTATACAGAACAAAGCAATATGGTGACGTGGTTCGTACATTCTGTATGAATCCTTACGGACATGTTGTTTCAGAAAATGTAGACGGTATTGTTACAGTTAACGGGCACAGCTACACTGACCCAAGCTTAAGAAGTGAAAATACCAACTTCGCACTGTTGGTTAGCAATAGATTTACACACCCGTTCAATGAGCCTTATCAATACGGTAAGAGAATTGCATCCCTCTCCAACATGCTTGGCGGAGGCGTATTGGTACAGAGGTTCGGAGATTTGATTAAGGGTGCCCGAACTAATGCTCACAGACTGGGGCAGAGTTTTACAACTCCAACGCTTAATGCAACTCCCGGTGATTTGAGCCTGGTTTTGACAAAGAGACATCTGGACAATATTATTGAAATGATTTATGCGCTGGATAAAATAGCTCCGGGTACCGCAAACTATGATACATTGTTATATGGAGTTGAGGTTAAGTTCTATAGCTCCAGACTTGAGCTCACTAGCGAACTTGAAACAAAACTTCCGAACATGTTTGCAATCGGTGACGGTGCCGGCGTTACCAGAGGACTTTCACAGGCAAGTGCAAGCGGTGTATTGGTTGCTAGAACAATTGCCGATAGAATTAGTAAATCATAAAAACACATTCAAGAGCAGCTGTTATCTTTCAGCTGCTCTTTTTCATATGGTCGGCAGTTTTTTATTGAAATTTTCTGAATTGGCTGGGCGTAGTATTCATGTGACGCTTAAAAACATTGTTAAAGAATTTC
>CAYQCA010000326.1:0-3405 GCA_964415835.1 uncultured Clostridium sp.
CCATCCACTAGTGTAATTCTGATGCTTTTTCCAAACAGTTTAAAGCCTTCTTTTTCAATTATTTTATACTCCATTTCCTTATCCCCTTTCAAAGTCAGATAGAAGGAGATTCTTGGATATGCCTTCAGCAAAACTCCTGGCTCGCGCGCAGCCGATGGTGTCATACCGTGAAGCTTTTGGAAAGCTCTTGCAAATGCATCCGGAGAGTCATAACCATACTTAAGAGCTATGTCAATCACCTTCACATCTGGGTTCTGGAGCTCCTGAGCCGCCAGTGTCAGTCTTCTTCTGCGAACATACTCTGCCAGAGGTACATTGGTAATAAAAGAAAACATCCTTTGAAAGTGGTAGCTTGAGCACAATGCCGCTCTGGCAGCTTCGTCATAGCTTATATCACCTGACAGATTGCTCTCAATATAATCTAACGCCTTATTCATTCGTTGCAGCCATTCCATCATCCACTCCTCCTCTCAATAACATTTTATCTGGGTATAAAGATAAATTCCCGACTTTTTGTGCACAAAATAGATGGGTATATCTATGGTGTATAATCTAATTTAATTTTGTTCATCATTATTCCCCTTCACAAAGTCACCTTCTTGTACTTGAGACAGTACCCTTTTTTCAAGCTTAACATACTGACAGTTATGTAAAACAAGTTCTGAGCATGCTTATTATGAACTTAATAGAGAATCTATCTCAAACCAGTATTCTGTCAACCAAAGCATTTCTTCTTTGAAACGTTTTGGAATTTCGTCACATTCTCTAAAACATTCCGGCTGTATCCACCACGGTATCTCAATGCACCACGAAAGCCTCAAAGCATCCGCTATATTAGGCAAAGTCAACTTTAAATGCTGTGAATAGCCTTCAAGGAAAGCGCATACCTTTTCGACATTCATTATATTGCCTTCTAAAGCAAAAGACAGTATTGCCCTTCCTATATCATGCCAAATATAGCTGAAACAATTACGGTCAAAATCAACGACAACAGATACACAATCCACATTGAATAGTATATTGCCGGCATGGAAATCCTCATGGGCGAATCCTTTGGGAAACTTTTCAAAAAACTCGGTGCTAAGCTGCTTCAAAATCGGCTCCAGGGCAAGCAAGGCTTTCCGATATTCATCATGATCGTCCGGCGAGCATTTCGTTATACGGGAGTTAAAGTTTTCCCATAATAAATCCGTCGTATAACCTCCAAAAACGGGTAGGCTTTTGACTGAAGGCTCCAGTAATTGTGAAAACGCTTTATGCATTACAGCGCAAGCGCTGCCGAGACTTCGCATTTGTGCTATTGTGATTGTATTGGAATTTTCGGTTTTTCCTGATCGAAAATCCATAACCATATAGGCTGTTTTGTCGTCCAACCAACGAATTACACGGTCTCCGTACTGCCAGAGAAACGGACAGGGAGCTCCGTTTTTTTCAAGGATAATCTGCCGCTGCAGTGCGGACTCGATCCTCTCAATTTGTTCTCTGCGGAACCGCTTAGTGCTGTATTGTTTGACCAAAAGTTCGCCCTTTTCAGTGGAAACCTTCCATTTCAGATTCAACAATCCACCTGTTACTGGAGTAATTTGATTACAAATTACTCCATAGCTGTTTTTCAAATCAGTTATAATAATATCCTCCATACAAATCTCCAGAACAAAAATAAATAATCACAAGTTTAAAATTTTTTAAAACATACAAATAGGTCTTGTAATTACTTTAAAGAAAGGGCATTAAAAATCTCTTTTCCTGAATTATTAAAAAAATGTGTAATTCCACCTTTATATGCATAAAGCAAATTATCGTTCATCCGGTAAATAGAGTCAAAACTATATGGAATAACTATTTTTCCAGTTTTATTTATAGCACCATATTGCTTACCATATTTCACAACCGAAATGCCATTCTTAAAACTCGTTATAGATTGATATTTTAAAGGTATGATTACTCTATTTTTTGTATCTATAAATCCGAGCTTCCCAGATTTTTTTGCACTGAATAATCCATTTTCAGAATTGTAAATAAGTGGCTCATCATATGAAAATGGTATAAGTGTTTTACCGGTAAAATTGACAACACCATACTTCCCTTTTTTCCCCACTGATATCATACCTTTTTTCATTCGTGAATTTACATAATCTTTATTTGTATAATCAAAAAGTTCATTTTCAACATCATATATAATTGGGATAACTTCCTTACCAGCTTTATTTATAAGTCCCACTTTTCCATTTTTCTTAACAGCAGCAAATCCATTATAAAAATCAGATACATTTTCATACTGCATTTTTATAATAATCTTTCCTGTTTTATCTATAAATCCCCATTTTCCATCATATGTAATATTATTATATTTATCAATTTTTGCACTTGAAATTACTCGACACATTCCATCACTAAAATTAAAAGGTTGATGAGATAACCGTGAATTTAAAAATGATACCGGCAGTTTCAGATTAAGTGTAAATACAACTTTTCCATTATTATTTATATAGCTGGATTTGCCTGTTACATTATTTTGAACAAGTGATAATCCATCTGCAAAAAACGGACTAAACGATACAATACCAGGAGTACGAGCCTCGGGTTCATACTCAAAGGGAAGAATTATTTTACCCTTTATATCTACAATTCCACATTTAATATCATCTGGATCGTCCGGATTTTTCTTTAGGTTTTTAACAAAACCAAACAATCCACTTTCATTAATAAGCACAGGAGGAAGAACATAACCCCTAACTGTTTCAGGAAATTGAGGTTTAATAAGTTCTGTTCCAGTGCTGCTATCAATGATTCCCCAGCTTACAGTTAATTTATCTTCACCTGTTTTACCGACAGCAATATATTTTGAACTTAATAAAGCATAATAATCATAACCTGGATACTTGCTATTAATCTCATTACCTTTAGTATCGAAGTAGACAAATTTATTCCCTTTTGAGTTTATAAAGTAACCGTCACTACAATTAAAAGGTTGATCATATTTGATATTAATTATTAATTTTCCCGTTGGGTCAATAACACCCCATTTATCACCGTATTTAACTCCGGTGAATCCTTTTCCCAGAGCATTAATATCACTATATTTAAACGGAACTATTTGTTTGTTGTTTATATCAACAAAACCCCATTTATTATTTTTCATTACAGATATTATACTTTGATAATCTGAATTGACGGAAATACAATCATATGTGGGTACACTACTTGAAAAGACCGGATTATAAAGATTAATAACAAGAAATAATACTAATATTGAAAATACTATTCTTTTTAACATAACATATTCCTTTCCAAAAGCGTAGATATACTGGTAATTTATTATAGCATTTACTACCATTATTAGTAAACAACATACAACAGCATTATACCCTGTAGCTGCATCAGGCATGCCTTTCACTGCAACAT
>CAYQCA010000327.1:0-3398 GCA_964415835.1 uncultured Clostridium sp.
GCAATTGTTACAATGTATGATAAAATATGGATAATCAACTCAAATAACCTGGAGGCTGAAATGCAAAATATTATTGAAGCTATTAGAGAGAGAATGACATCGTTAACTGATGAAATTCTTATCAAAATAGTAACAGAGGATGCTGATGACTATGAAGCCGAAGCTCTGCAAATTGCAAGAGAAGAACTGGCATTCAGAAAAATTAATATTGATGATATTAAAAACAAAAAGCATTTTCAATATATAATCAACTGCACTGACATCTGTATGAGCGATCTCGTTACTTTTGGGGATATAGCTCACCAGGTTGATTATTCTTTGGTAGAAGAAGCTTTACAAAAATTTTATCCGGATGAAAAGGAGTTTCTTGGCGAATACAAAGACTTTTATAATAATCTCCTTCAATTGAATCCTACTAATATTAAATATGTCTTAATCAATGTTGAAAAAGAACCAATAAATATAGACGATTTAGTGGTTGACATATGGAATGTATTTGGCACGGATACTGAGTCCGGAGAAAATCTGAACGTTGAATTATTTAGTTGGAATGATTGGCTCTCATTCTTTGTGGACCATAAATACTTGCAAGAAGTCGGCAATGAAAGCTTCCTAGCCCATTGTTTCTATAAAATGTCCATAAACGGGTTTAATGATGATGATATAAATAGAAATATTGAAATAAAAGCTGGAGAAGCTACTTATAACAGATTTCTGTATAATACTATAAAATCAAATTCAATAGATACTATTAATGATAATATTTTTAAAACATCAAGAGATTTGAAGTTAAAAGTTATCTCAAGAGAAGTATCTCAGATTCGCCCATGGGTTAGATTTTGGGCACGAACGCTCGATAGTACTACTTCATTATTATTATTCCTGATATTAATAAAATCCTTTACTCCGTTCAAATGGAATATGCAAATTTTAGGTGTATCATTGATTCCCTTAATACTCGCCTTTATTGAATCAATACTATTATCTACCTGGGGAACAACTCCTGGAAAATGGATTCTGGGAATAAAGGTGCGAACCATAGATGGAAACAAACTGAGCTATAGTCAATCTCTTTATAGGAGCATTATGGTCTGGATTTTGGGTGAAGCTGCCAGTCTTAATAATATCCTAAGTACATTTACATACTTGGTTTCTTATTTTAGACTTACAAATATGGGAAGCACCTATTGGGATGAAAAGGGGAAATTCAGTGTTACACACGAAAGAATAGGGATTGTCAGGGGTATAGTGGCTGTTGTATTAGGTTTGGTAATAACATCACTTGCGACAAAACTATTACTTCTCAAATGATTACAAACTGTAGATGAATGAGGTTATTATGAAAACACATTGGACCATAAAAAATATTTTTACAAATTACCGAGTTCTTATGATTATACTTGGATTAGAGTATGTGTTTCAATTTACTCAGATAAGGAAACATACCCTACCTCAAATAATATCCGAAATATATAATGCTTTTATGGTAAGGGATGATAATTTAGAGCTTGTTTCTAATCTTTCAACCGTTCTATTTCAAGAACTTACATATCTAATTTTACTAATATGCATTTTTTCTGGAGTGCTATTTCTATACAAAAAAGTTATTTACCACGAATCATATTCCATTGGTGATTTCATACATGGATTAGAAAGCAACTGGAAAAAAGTACTTGCATCTGGAGTATTCTTTACTTTTACCCTTGGTCTATTAACCGATGTTTTACAATGGTTTATATATGCGTTAAAATTCTCAGAAGATATAAAATTTGTTTATCTAAAAGAAACGATTTCAACTTCTCTGTCCCTATTTTATACTTCATTAGTTATTTATGGATCTATTGTACTTATAGAAAACGACTTTAAAATTAAGAGCCTTTTTCAAAGTACTATAAAATTTATATTATCTAAAGAAGCTTTTAAACTTTATATAATAATGCTTTTAGCGGGGATCTTACTCCAGCCAATAAACTATTTAAAAAACCAATACTTGATTGGCTATTCTCTATTAAGTAATGGAAATTTATTTAGTCTTATGGATAGTATATCTGCTCCAAAATTTCCTCTTTGGCTAGGATGCCTTGAATGGTTTGTTAATACTATAATTACTTCGTTTATAATCTTGTATACTAGTTTAACTTTTTATTGGAATTCCATTAAAGATGAATTTCTAAATCCCAATAAGTAAAATCGAAAATTCACAGGTTTAACTATTGAACCAAAACACTATTCGTATATTTTCTGGACTTCCATACTCCATCAACTTAGGTATTACTTCAGTGTAGAATCTCCCTGCAACTACTGCATATGTGCTATCCCATTCTATTTTTTCATAACCCAGCATCAGGATTCTATTACTTCTATGCTTTCTGTTCATCGGGCCTGGTATAATCCCATTTTCATGAAAGTTTTCAGCATCTTCTTTTGATACATATGCACTTACCTTCGCGCACTTATTCCAATCATAAGCAAGAATTTCCTCCAGTAATAACCAACTGCAATCATGAGCATCATATGGCCCTAAAGATTGTTTCCTGTATTGTGTTTCTATATAGTATGATGCATCTATTGGGAGCCCCTTTGGCAATGAAATTGGAGTAAATATTTCTCCTGTATTCGGTCCATCTACTCCATCGCCGTTTCGGACATTTGCAAGTATCGCGTATACTTTATATTCTCTTTCAAAATAGATGCCGTCGCCATACACTACATCAAGTCTATCCTTTTGATTGAATACTCCTTGAATACTCTCCCACTTACCATTATTTTTTGTTTCAACAAATAAACGAATATCAGTTCCCATAAGCCTCCACCTTCCTAATCAATAATTCCCGTTATTTAATCTCATGTAATAAATTCATTCTAAATAATTGTCAAAATTAAATATGACCCATTCAACTCCGACTATTGAAGTCTTGGATATTATGCCTTCAAAACTCCATTTATTATCTATTTTTAACACTCTTCAGTAGCGATTCAGCGATGAAACTTGATATTATTATCGAGTTTTAGAAGTAACTTTTCGTTGTGCCAAATCTTTTAATATTTCAAATTCATATTCCCTACCTTCTAATACTCTTTTGGGGATTATATGTGCTATCTGAGTAGTTACAAAAAACAGAAAAGCAGTTTTTATTTCTGCAACTTTTACCAAATCACCAAATCGAATTCTGCTTGTTCCTGAGGGATGCTCAACTACAAAACAATCCTCATAAAATTTATATGTATAAGGCTTCTGGAGAGCAGCATCCCTTTTAAACTGTTTAATACTATTTGAATATAACATTACTGGCATCAGAAATGTAAAAGCTATTCCCAGCAGCAATGGTGTAATTGAATTAACTTCACTTAATGTAAACATTTTTGTTGAAGCAAACATGAGTATTATTCCACTGACT
>CAYQCA010000328.1:0-3396 GCA_964415835.1 uncultured Clostridium sp.
ACCTAACAGACAAAGAGGCCAATGCTTACCTGGTGGTATGGTTTCCAAAGTAAGTCCCGAGTATGTTTTAAACATAAGACCTGCTACCAACGATTAACCGCATGTTCTGCAAAAGCCATAAGGTCTTTTACTTCAATCAACTTTCCATCATCCAGTACAGCTTTGCCGCTGAACCTTCCAAAAACCTGGTGAATGTGATTATTTATAAAAAGAACTTGAGTTACTTGATAGTTATCATACACAGGTACAAACTCCATTTCAAACCTATTATCACTGCTTGTAAATGTCCAGGGCTTCATATAGCTTTCTGCCGGGATATTGAAGCAAACATCTTCAAGCTTGTGGCAGGTTCCGTCATAGAAAAGCATATTCTCAGTAGCTGCAGACGTATTTCCAAAACCATAACCGATATTAAATCCAAAGGGTTTTCCGTCTACCCGCGTGCTTCCGTTACCCCAGAACCATTCATGCTTAAACGGCCAGACCCCACGCCCCCAGTCAATCAGACCAAAGGAATCTCCAAGGCTGATATCATATGACTCATCTCCAAAAACAGCAGTCCCTGAAGCCGGCATGCAGTTAATTTTGTGGTTGTAGTAAAAGGCCCGGGGATCTTCATCAAAAGGAGTAGCCATAACAATGGATGCTTTGCCGGGCTGATTCAATGTAATATCAAGCTCTACCGGAACCTGCTTTGGGTCGGTTATTTTACAGTAAAGTTTCCGGCTGCCTTCACCTTGAGTAAAAGCCATTTCAAAGCCATCGGCTTTGAATGAAACGTTCCCTTCTTCAGCGCTTCCGGGCATATTAAGCTTATTGAACGGAAGAACAAGGAATTTAGTTGCACTCTGTTTTTTGCCGGATGCAAAGTCAAAAGCTGTAACAGCAATTGAACCGGCATAGGATATATGGCCAATTGTTAACTGAATGCAGAACCTGTCATTGCTTATCTGATAAAAGTCCCATTCCTTTATCCTCCATGGAACCTTTATTGCTTCACGATTATAAGTTAAAACTCTTTGAGTGGAATAGCCTGCTTCTGCAGGAGTACCGTTACTTTTGAGAAGATTCCCCTTTTTGGTTATTTCATTCTGCATATTCAATTTCCTTCCTTTCTTTTGCGGCGTTAATTCGCGCTTTATTAAGCCTATAGGCGGGTATTAGCGGGAGCACGGTAAGACCTGTCAACAAAGCGGAGACTATGAAGAGGGATTCTGTAGGAATCATGCCCACTACTCCGTCAACAACTCCCTGAACCCCATAATTATTTATAACTACAGCAGCTATTGAAGGACCAATAATCATGGGAAGACATACAAAAAATATTTGTTTTATTCCTTCAAATTGGCCCCGCTGGTCTTCGGGATAAAGATTTTTTATCCATGCAGTCAGTGTCTGAAGGGTAAGCACATATCCCATTCCGGCTCCTAGAACCCCAATGAAAAGCACGGGGATTTTACTTGAAAGTGTAATTACAAAAAGCCCTATAAAATTTACTATTACAGCAAACAGAATAATGAAAGGGGACTTGCCTTTTTCTATGAAGCGAGCAGCAGGTATCGTCAGCAAAACTGCTCCAATCAAGCCTATTCCTTGAATAATTCCGGCCACAGAGTAGTCAAGCTTCAGGTAATTGACAAAATATATTGTTATATAGGGAAAGTAGACGCTGAAACCTATAAAGTAAACAAGCATTACTGTAAATGCCCAAAACAACTCTTTATTTTTCTTGAAAGTTCTTATATTGAACACTGAGAGGAACTGATGCCAGAAGCCTTTTTCGTCCTTTTTGGGCCTAAGTGTGGGGGAATCTTTAAGTGTGAATATTGTAATGATTCCAACTATCATTACAAAGCCTCCCATTATAATGAAAAACGGGAAGAAGTCCAGAGCCTCTATTATAATACCCGAGACTATGGCACCAAATATAGTTGCAAATACCGGCATAGTAGCAAGTGCTCCTCCCAATTTGCCACGATTGTGCTCGTTGGAAATGTCTGTAGTCCAGGTGCTGAAGCCTGAATCGTTTCCAACGGACCCGAAGAAGCTCATAACAGCATCGACTGCTATAACAAATACAGCTGCTATGATAATCGGGTTCTTTGGAAGGAATTCCGTGGCTCCGAAGGCTATTGTCAACATTCCCCAGAAAATGTAACCTATTATGATAAAGGGCTTGCGTCGGCCTATTCTGTCACTCCATGTACCTATCAGAAATGTGGCAAAGGTTGTGACTGTGGCACTTGCGGCAACCATCCAGGATACGATTGCAGGATTGGGTGCAATTTTGTCATAAACAAAGGTGTTAAACCATGAGTTTTCAACATTCCAGCATATTTGTCCGGCCATTCCCAGTACCCATATCAGTACCCAGTTTTTTGAAGAAATTTTATTATTGTTTTCCATAGACACCATCCCCACTTATAACGAATCAGTTCAGAGAAAATTTTTCGGCTGTAGATAAATTTTCTTACCTCAGCTGCGTTTCAACGAGGCGGGAGATATGCTCGCCGCCTGAAAACTGAAGAGGTACCCACTACTTATAGAAGTGGTGTTGCCTCGTTATATAGTAATTTTGTTTAACTCACTAATTATACAAGGGTCTACTTTTACTTCCTTTCTGTCATAGGTAATAAGGCCGTTTATTTCTGTTTCAACATCAGTCAGCTGAGTGTATACTGCTGCTGAAACACCTGTAGCTGCTAACGGTCTCAACTGATTGTTGATTAGCGAAGCGTATGCATTTTCTAGCCCCTCCTGGGTTTTGAAGCTCTTATAGCCAAACTCTTTATTTTCTCTCCATACGTTACCGGTCTTGAGTAAACTATAACCTCCGTATTCGGTAATTGCTACTGCTCTACCCCGTATTTTCTTAGGCATTTTAAGATTTCTGAAATAAATATGTACACTTTTAATATCGCCGGAGCCCTGATCATACCAGCCACTGGCATGATCCACCAAGCGAGTAGGATCATATTCTTTGACCCATTTGTAAATCCCTTCGGCGTCAAATTGCCCCCAGGCCTCATTGAAAGGCACCCACATGCCAATACTGACAGTATTGTACAGCGTATCAATCATTTCCTTCAGTTCCTTTTGGTAGTTGTCACGGTTAGACTGTTGCTCCCGCCCAAACATAGCATAATTGGAATCCTTTAATGAAACTCCTCTGGCCAGGTTTGGTATAATAAGGTGCTGGAGTGCTTTCATGCCTCCACCTCCGTTTATCATGTCCTGCCAGACAATAATCCCCAGCCTGTCACAGTGATAATACCACCGGGCAGGTTCCACCTTTATGTGCATGCGTATCATGTTAAATCCAAGCTGTTTAGCCAGTTCAATATCAAATTTAAGAGCTTCATCTGTCGGTGCGGTATATAAGCCATCAGGCCAATA
>CAYQCA010000329.1:0-3393 GCA_964415835.1 uncultured Clostridium sp.
GCCGACAGGCTCACTGTAGCCTTGCGGTACGTTATATTCATTATATTCACCGTTTCTTGTGCTGCCGGTATTTAAAACTATCCCCTTCGTGTTTGTGTCATATTCCAGACGACTCCAGCCAAAGGATACAGAATTCAGGCTGTTGATCATATTAATCTGTGAATATGATTGAATCGCATAGAAAGCATGCAAATCCTTAACAGGTGTTTTCATTTTATTATACATTTTCATCATCATTGTAGCGGCCTGTTCTCTCGTCGCATAAGCTGATGGTTTAAAAGATGTAGGGGTTACGCCGCTAACGATACCCACATCCTTTGCAATGGTTATATATCCTGTATTAGAGTATACATCAGGGAAGGGTTTACCCAAGTAGGTCAGCTTCTGAGCAAGTTTGTCATATCCCATGGTTCTTACAATCATAATAGCCATTTCTTCACGGGTTATGTAAGCGTCAGGTCTGAATTTTTTAGTGGAATCCATAACTATTGTTCCATTTTTCAGTGCTGTCTCTACATAAGAATAATACCATTGAGCCTTATTCGCATTATCAATAAAACTGCCTTTTGCCGGGCTCACCAAAGTCCACCCCATAAGTTTTACGAGGAAGGTAACAAACTCGCCCCGTTTTATCTTCAGAGACACACCAAACCTGTTATTTCCAATTCCATCTGTAATACCAAGAGTACGTAGCGAGTGTATATCATTATAGGCCCAGAACCCTTCAGGAACATCCGAGAATCTTTGGACTTCAGCTGCAGTCGTCTGAGAAAAAGATACGATTGATGATAGAAGTACTACCACACTTAGAAAAATACATAGTTTCCCTTTTAATTTTTGTTTCAAATTGATTCACCTTAACTTTACTAATACGTATTGATTAAAAGAAAATTTTTCAAATGCAGAAAAATCACTTTACCTTATGTAAGTATATCATAAACTTTGGGATTGTCTCTATACTTTTGGAACACTATTCCATTGTAATAAATAGAAATTGTATTTGTACTTGAAATGGCATATAATTGTTTTCGTAGAGATATCCTGAGCACTTTTAAAAAATGCTATTCAAGAAAAAATTAAATTTGAGACTATACAGTGGTTTATGAAGCTGGGAGGGGTATAAAGATGTTAGGCTTTAATATTTTCTGGGTATCCAAATGCGAATATCCGGCAAAGCATGTTATAAAACCGCATAGGCACGATGAATACTATCATCTGATTTTTGTGTTGAACGGAGCCGGAAATATAGTGGTGGATGATTCTACCTATAGGGCTAAAATTAACCAGCTGTACATTGTAAAGCCTATGGTCAAGCATGGGATCTATGCTTCTTCTAATAAGCCTTTAAATACGGTGGAATTTAAGTTTTCCTTTAGCAATGATTACACGGAGAATGTTCTAAAATTGCTTCCCGAGTACTATGAAAATACAAGCATTGCCATAAGAAATGCCTTTATCAGTATAGTAGACGAAATAAGAAAGCAGGACAATTACTTTGAAGAGGTATTGGTGTTGCATCTTATGCAGGTTGTTTACTATTTGTCCAGGGATTTGGGCAGTGAAGCGATGAGCCTTGAGAATATTGATGAGCGGGACACATGCGGTTCCGGTCTTGAGAAGTATAAATCCCTTAAAAATGTCACAATGTATATAAAGGAAAATTACTCGAAGGATATTTCGTTGAGCGATATGGCAGCGATGGTCCATTTGACACCGGTATATTTCTGTTCTGTTTTTAAAGAAAGCTATGGAATCTCGCCTATGAATTATTTGCAGAATGTTCGGGTTGAGAATGCCAAGAAGCTTTTGGCCAATTCGGAAAAAAGCGTTACTGATATTGCTTTTGAAGTTGGTTTTCAGTCAGGCCACTATTTCAGCAGGTATTTTAAAAATCATGAAGGCATATCTCCCAATGATTTCAGAAGAAGGAATAAAGGCTACATCTATAAAGACTTTGTCGGTTCTATTACAGACTTTTCAAAAAGCGAGGGTTGAATCCATATTTGTGTTACAAATCTGATAAATTCCTTCATCGCAAAGGACTGATAACTGTCTTTTTTTACTACAATACCTATATTCCAATCGAATCTCGGGGCTAAAGCCACGTACTTGACCATTGGGTAATTGTGTTTTTCCAGCATGGGTCTGGGAAGTATGGATATTCCTTGATTCAAAGATATCATTTCCATTATGAAGTCGTATTGGGAGCTCCTGAATATAATATTAGGTTCAAAGCCTACTTCGTTGCATTTATCAATAATAAGGTCATGAAGTTTGAAATGCTGGTTCAAGATTATAAATTCTTCATTTTGTAAGTCCTTAAAAGTAAGCATATCCTGATTAGCTAAGGAATGCATTTTATTTATAACTAACATACTTTCATCATGTATTATGGGATACACGTCCAGCTCTTCTAAATTAATTGGCAACATAACTACGCCGATATCGACCAGCCCTCCAAGAACTTTTTCTATTATTGTATTGCTACCTTCTTCAAACATACTGATTTCGATACTGGGATATTTATTGCGAAAGCCGGTAAATATTTTGGGAAAATAAAGTGTTGCAACGATTGCCGGAAAGGCTATGCTTATATTGCCCTTTTTCAAGCCCACAATGTCATTGACTTCCTGATAAATGGTGTTTTGTTTCTCAATTATATTTTTTGAATTCTTTAAAAATATTTCTCCACAGTCTGTAAGCTTAAACTTCTTATTGGATCGATCGAGTAGCTGAATTCCGAGTTCATCTTCCAACTGCTTAATCATTTTGCTGAGAGCAGGCTGTGATAAATGAAGCTTGGCTGCAGCCTTGGAAAAACTTTGTTCTGTTACTATTTCCACAAAATATATCATTTGTCTGAGTTCCAATTTTATCACCTTCATTAAATATTTAAAGCCTCATTATAATTATATACTATAACTTTTAGTTATGATATCAGCAACTTCTATATATTTTATTTTTAATAATATATTCAATATAATTATCAATATAGTCTAATGTAGGCAAAAGGAGGTTAATCATGTCAAAAAAGGTAGTTATCGCAAGCGCTTGCCGCACACCAATAGGAAACTTTGGAGGCTCACTGGCTGATATCAATGTGTCGGCTCTCGGAAGGATAGTTATAGAGGAAGCATTAAAAAGAGCAAATGTACCAGGGGAACTGGTGGACGAGGTTTTTATGGGCTGTGTTCTGCAATCAGGTGCTGGCCAGAATGCTGCAAGACAATCAGCAGTCAATGCCGGAATACCGGTTGAGGTACCTGCAACTACAACAAACATGGTATGTGGTTCAGGACTCCGCTCCATCAGCTTGGCAGTACAAACGATTCTTTCCGGTGATAATGACATTGTTGTAGCAGGCGGAATGGAAAATATGAGCCAGGCGCCGTA
>CAYQCA010000330.1:0-3312 GCA_964415835.1 uncultured Clostridium sp.
CACATATCACCGCCAAGGCATATGAGAGGATCTTCTGTCATGTTAGAATTAATGGCTGTATGTCTTGCTTCATCAAGCCTTGCCACAGCGTTTTTCATGAGGTAAGGGTAAACTGTATTTTCACGCAGAACATCCTTCATTCTTTCAAGAACCTTTGTATTAATATCTCCCGGACATTGCCCGAAATACGCGGGAACCTTTCCCTTAACCTGCTCACAATAAACCAGATGGCGCTTGTGGTCAACCTCTTCAACAATCCATACATGACCTGCAAGAGCTATTTTTTCACCTACAGGCGGCGGCATGACGATTGTACCAAGCTCCTGAGATTTGCTCCTGACAGTGTA
The DNA here is from genome assembly GCA_964415835.1 of uncultured Clostridium sp. Classification (GTDB taxonomy): domain Bacteria; phylum Bacillota; class Clostridia; order Acetivibrionales; family DSM-1351; genus Ruminiclostridium. The sequence continues at coordinate 348 of CAYQCA010000330.1, forward strand.
CTCTTCGTTCTCCTTGAACACTGCATAAAATTTATATGAATTTGTTTGCCTTTCTCCGGCAAGACCTACTATAAGTCCACCTTCTTCGGTCTTTTGTATATGTTCAATACTTATAAGATGCTTCAAAAGCAGTTTATAGTCATCCTGAGTTATTCTATGGAAATAGCTCAATGAAAGCACACGAGCTGCAAGCCCTGCCGGAGACATCTCTCCGCTGGAGGCCAGTGTACACATTGTCTGATGATACAGGAGGCTGAAGGGAAGTCTGTCCAGCTTGGGAGGTTCAACCCATTTTTCCTGCACATAAAGTTGAACTAATGCAATTCCCTGCAGCAATCCCCATGGAATGGTTACCGGCAGCATTGCTCTTGCCTCAGGAACCTCTTCGCGCATAACGAACCACATTTCCGGCGGTAAATCGCGCCTGCCTGTACGACCCATTCTTTGAAGAAAGGAAGATACCATAAAGGGTGCATCTATCTGAAAGGCACGCTCAAGCCGACCTATATCTATTCCAAGCTCAAGTGTTGCTGTTGTAACAGTAGTCTGGTATTGGTTATCGTCCTTCATAACTGCTTCGGCCGTTTCCCTGTAGGAGGCTGACAGGTTGCCGTGATGTATTAAAAATCTGTCCGGCTCGTGATTTGCTTCGCAATATTGACGGAGGGTAGTTGTAACGGCTTCACATTCTTCTCTTGAATTTACAAATACAAGGCATTTTTTCCCTCTTGTGTGTTCAAAGATATAGCCCATACCTGGGTCAGCATTTCTGGGTGCGATATCTGTTTCCATATCCAGAACAGGCAAAGCTTCGGGAATATCCTTATCTTCCGCAGACTGTGCTCCCTGAATATAAAAATGCTCCATGGAAAGCCGCCATTTTGTCCCCTTAGCCTCAATCTTAGGAATTATTGTATCTCTCCCATTACCCGAGGCTAAAAAGGCTCCTGTACTTTCCAAATCACCTATTGTTGCGGAAAGACCTATTCTTCTTGGATTTACTCCTGCAAGCTTTGAAAGTCTTTCAATAAGGCAAAGAGTCTGTCCTCCCCTGTCACCACGCATTAATGAGTGAACTTCATCAATTACGATAAATCTTAAATCCCCAAAAAGCCTTGCCACATCTGCATGTTTATGTAAAAGCAAAGCTTCCAGAGATTCGGGAGTAATCTGTAAAATACCCGATGGATTTTTCAGAAGCTTGTTTTTATGAGACTGTGCAACATCACCGTGCCAATGCCAGACAGGAATATCAGCTTCCCTACACAAATCGTTAAGACGCATAAACTGGTCATTGATAAGCGCCTTAAGGGGTCCTATATATATGGCACCCACAGATTTTGGCTGGTCTTCATAAAAAAGTGTGAGTATGGGAAAAAAAGCGGCTTCTGTTTTGCCCGAAGCTGTTGATGCCGACAACAAAATATTTTGGTCTGTATTAAAAACTGCATCTCCTGCCGCAACCTGAATTGCTCGGAGGGCTTCCCAGTTATTCTGATAAATAAAATCCTGAATAAACGGCGCATATCTATTAAAAATATTCATAAAAGCCTCCTGGCGCAATTAAATCTCAAATTCCTCAAACTCTTTTTCCAGCACTTCATCATTTATTTCGGTCTTAGCATACTCAAATTTCTCAGACCCTAAAAGCTCAGAGACATTTATATTGGGATTTTGGTAGACTATATTGAGCAGCTCTATAAAATCACGGATAACCTCACGAGGTGTTATATTTTTTTCAGCACCTATTCTGCCGAATTCAATTTTTATAAAATTAATCATGTCATTCTGACTTAAGGCTTGCTCATAATCAAAGAGACCGGCGTGAATATCCGCAAGCTTTTCAATTAAAACCAACATTTCTTCGTAAGTAAGAGGTGAAAGCTTTATTACAGGTGCAAGCACATCTTTAATATCATCACGTCCGAAACGACCATCTTCAAGTCGGGATTTTAAAGCCTCGTAACTAAAAACACCACGCCTTGTGTCCTCAATACACTGAGGTGTACCACCCATTATAATGCCTAAATACCTGGCTTTTCCCTGTAGTGTATCATTGTACATAGTAAGGATTTTTTCGTAGTTATACTGTCTTGTAATACTGTTTGGTATCTTGTAAATATTTACAAGCTCGTCAATCAGTATAAGGAGCCCGTTATACCCTGCTTTTTTAAGAAACATTGCAAAAAGTTTAATATATTCATACCAGTCGTCATCTGTAATTATGATATTAACACCCAGCTCTGCCCTGGCTTCTGTCTTATTTACATACTCACCGCGGAACCACTTTACCACCTTTGCTTTACTTTCATCATCTCCGTTAAGAAAGGATTTATAATATATAATTAAAAGCTTTGCAAAGTCAAAACCATGAACCATTTCGTTAAGTGAGCTTATAACTTCATAGATTTTCTTTTCAACTGCCTTGCTAAATCCGCTGTCATTAAAGGAAAGGTTACTTTCAGCAGCAACCTCGCTTTGGATATTACTTATCCACCTGTCCAGTATAAGGGTCAGAGCCCCGCCTTCGGGTCTGGTTTTAGTAGACATATTCTGTATTAATTCCTTATATGTAGCTAGTCCCTGCCCTTTTGTTCCCTGTAAACGTCTTTCAGGTGAAAGGTCTGCATCTGCTACAACAAAGTTTTTATCCATAACATAATTTCTTATTGTTTGCAGCAGAAAACTTTTGCCGCTACCATATTTACCTACGATAAAGCGAAAAGATGCTCCACCGTCTGCAATGATATCTACATCGTGCAAAAGAGCATTAATTTCGGTTTCTCTGCCTACTGTGATATAGGGAAGACCAATTCTAGGTACAACCCCGCCTTTTAAAGAGTTTATAATTACAGTTGATATTCTTTTAGGAATTTTTATCATTACAGTTTCCTTCCTTTATTCTATAAAAATTTCTTTCAATTCATCTTCATAATCTTCTATCAAAACTGGGATACCGTCGTCA
>CAYQCA010000331.1:0-3289 GCA_964415835.1 uncultured Clostridium sp.
TACCTTTTGAAGTATATAGCATAAAGCTTCATTTATTGATATCCCCATTCCGGTTTAGCATCTCTAAAGCAAAACATTACTGAAATTTATTATAATATTGGGTACTAAATTGTACAAGACAATTGAAAAACATTTTTTGACATACTATTTATAGGATTCAGTAAATTTTTTTATGATATAATTGTGCAGGTATTAGTGAATGGGGGGGAAATTGAATGCTGCACATTGATCATGAAAGCCAAAAACCAATCTATCATCAGATATATGAGCAAATAAAGCATGATATTCTTAAGGGAAATTTACCTATCGGTACGCGTATAACCTCCACGAGGTCATTGGCAAGCGAATTACATGTTGGAAGGAATACTGTCGAAAACGCTTATGCGCAGCTAGTGCTGGAGGGATACATTACAAGTGTGGCAAGCTCCGGTTATGTGGTCAACAATTTGCAATTTGATCTTAACCATAATACAACAGAAAGATTCACAACAAGTGGAGCTGAGCTTAGTATTTCTGAATGCGATGCTGGGGGTATCCATTATAGTTTTCAATATGGGAGTCTTGATGCCGCGAGTTTTCCATACCAGCTCTGGAGGAGGTATATGACTGATGTATTGGATGGGCCCGAAGCGCAAGATGTCCATGGTGAGGGTGAAGCAAAAGGAAACATGGATTTGCGGATCCAACTCATGAAATATTTATATCATAGCCGTGGTGTCAACTGCAAACCGGAACAGATTGTAATTTGCAGCGGCACACAATCCGCTCTTGAAATTATGATAAAAATATTCCCCTATACTGAAAAAAAAGTCGCGATGGAGGAACCCTGCTATAACGGTGCCAGTGTCATCTTCCGAAGTAATGGATTCGAGATTTTGCCAATACCGGTTTGTGAGAATGGAATTGAATTAAACAAACTTGCCGCATCCTCCGCAAGAATGGTTCACATTGCTCCATCCCACCAGTTTCCAATGGGTGCTGTTATGCCAATCCATCAGCGAATCGAAATATTGAAATGGGCACAGGAGCATAACAATATCATTATCGAGGATGACTATGACAGCGAATTCCGCTATAACGGGCGACCAATTCCATCTCTCCAGTCAATCGATCAATATGAGCGCGTAATCTATGTTGGTACCTTCTCTAAGGCACTTTCTCCGGGTCTTCGAATGGCTTATATGATTCTACCCACATGGCTGCTACCGGAATATGAAGAAAGGTTTACCGGTTACCATTGTACCGTACCATTGATAGAGCAGAAAATACTGGCCCGGTTTATGGCGGATGGATATTGGGAAAAGCATATACGGAAGATCTGCCTGTCTCAAAAAAAGAAGCACGATATTTTGATTGATGCAATTAAGCAAAATATGGGAAACAAGGTGCGAATATATGGTCACCAGGCAGGATTGCATATTCTTTTGGAATTCTTGGATGGACAACAGGAAGAAGAACTTGTCCGAAAAGCACTTGAATACAAAATTAAGGTATGTCCTGTATCTCCTTTCTGGCTGAACAAGCAAAATTATAGTAATAATGCCCTTGTCTTGGGATATGGTATGATACCCGAGAAGGACATTCCGAGAGCTGTGGAGATTTTATCCCACGCCTGGTTCAGTTAATTCAACTGTATCCTATAAAAATATTAAAACCGGCTCTTACAAAGGTACCGGTTTTTTAGTATAGTAATGAAAAAGCAACATGATGAGGAGGCTCTATTATGCAACACCGTATGAAAACACACCCTTTGGCAGAAGAACAGATAAACCGGTTGCTTCAGCGAGCACAGACAGGCAGTTTGGCAACACTGAATCCCGATGGAACACCGTACATTACCCCAATCCATTTTGTCTATTTCGATGATGTAATCTTTGTTCATGGGTTGCCAAAGGGCCAAAAACTCGACAACCTTGCCCATGATTCCAGAGTTGGATTTTCTGTTTATGAAATGGATAAACTTCTGCTGGACCCAAATGAAAAACCATGCGATACAAATACAAAATACGAAAGTGTCATTATTTCAGGTACTGCCAAGCTTGTAGATGACATTGAGAAAAAAAGAAATGTACTTCAAAGAATCGTAGAAAAATACACTCCCCACCTGGTCAAAAAAGAAATTCCGGACAATATGGTTAAAGGTACAGCGGTGATACGAATTGATGTGACGGATATGAGTGGAAAATACTATTTATAACACACAGGTATCAACAGGAAATTTTTAGGCTCTAGAAAAAATTTTTTACCACTACGCGTTTTATCGAGGCGGGAGATAAAGTTCATTGCCTGGCAAGTCAGGCATTTTACCTGAAAACCGAAGCGGTACCCGCCACCTTTAAGTGACAATTAGGAGTTATATCATAAAAAGAGAGCTAATCTAATAGCCCTCTTTGTCACATAATTATCCTAATGCATATCAAAAAGCGCACATGGAATTATCCAAATGACCTCATAGTTTAATTATTCACGCATTCAGCATCCCTTACGCGAGAACAATCCTGTTATGTCAATTGTACAAAAGTTGGTAAAAATGAAATATCATGTAGCATCCATAAAATAAGTGCAAAATTAAGTATTAATAACACAAAAGCGGATATGTTTATACCAGTAGCAAAACCTTTCTTACTTTTTAATAACAATATATTGATTGGCAATATGTATATCCATTGCCAAAATCCAATGATTAATATAAGTGCATTAGGTTTATCAATACTCAAATTATCAAAATCCCATTCTAATGAGAACAGAAATAGTAAAATAATTATTGAATTAATAAGTAGGCCTATAAGCAAACCTTTAACAACTGGGTTTAATGACTTTTTTATAACATTGCCACCAATCTGAGTAAAAAAATTATACCCACAGTCACATATCATTGCATCACTTGGATTCTCTAATTTACAAACTGGACATCTCATATGTACCTCTTAATATTTTAGTTATTGAAAAACACTCTTACAGTTTACCATTTGATACCATTAAATAGAAGAGTACTTCACAAAATTATCCTTATCCGATAGAATCCGATACAGTTGGTTTACCTCCCAATACAGCCAAGATTGAAATATTAATGATAAATGATAATTATATCTTTTCTATTATCATTTTGGCCTATAGAAGTGTTTACGACATTGAGTTCTATTGATTTAAATCTGCGGATTAATGGACTTGCCGTATGCTTCGGCTCCTCCTCGCATACTTGTGACGTCGCCCACCTTCACTTTGTTCAGGTGCCGTACTCCTAATCTCGCACAAATTAGTGTTGACAAATTGAGCAAATGTGATTATA
>CAYQCA010000332.1:0-3289 GCA_964415835.1 uncultured Clostridium sp.
ATTTTGTGTACATCATTTGACCCATGCCCCATATGCTGTTCATTATTTTACGGGCACAGCCGGGGTATCTGTTTCGTATAGATATAATTGCACAGTTATGGAATACTCCTTCCAGCGGTAAATTTAAATCTACCAGTTCAGGTATTTGTAATTTTAATACAGGCAAGAATATCCTTTCGGTGGCCTTTGCCATGTAGCAGTCCTCCATGGGCGGCTTTCCAACCACTGTAGCCGGATATACTGCATTCTTCTTATGGGTGATACATGTAACATGAAATTTAGGATAGTAATCAGCCAGAGAATAATATCCTGTATGGTCACCAAACGGCCCTTCCAGCACCAGTTCCTCCATCGGGTCAACATAACCCTCCAACACAATTTCAGCATTGCTTGGAACATATATATCATTTGTTATGCACTTTACCATTTTAACTCTGGATTTTCTAAGCCAGCCTGCCAGCATCATCTCGTCTATCATCTTTGGCAGTGGTGCAGTAGCTGCATAAGTAATTGCAGGGTCACACCCCAAAGCTACCGAAACAGGCATCCTTTGTCTATTGTCTTTATATGCCTTATAGATCTCAGACCCGTCCTTATGCTTGTGCCAATGCATACCTGTGCTGGTTTTATCAAGTATCTGAAGGCGATACATTCCCACATTCTGTTGTTTTGATTTCAAATCCTTTGTGAAAACAAGAGGCAACGTTATAAACCTGCCTGCATCCTCTGGCCAGCACTTCAGCACAGGAAGTGTATCCAAATCAACTTCTCTTTCGATGACCTGCTGGCACTCACCACGAAATTTACTTTTTCTCGGGAAAATGTTCAGAAGTCTTAGCATCCGCGGAATGCTCCTTATCAGCTTTTGTATTGATAAATAGTTTGCTAAATTCAGGTATTTTGAAATTTCATCTCCGATATCGTCCAGTTTATCAGCACCAAGTCCGATGCTCATCCTGTCGTAGCTACCCATTGCATTCATTAAAACCGGATAATCAGACCCCTCAACATTTCTGAACAACAGTGCGGGTCCGTGCTTTTTAGATATACGATCGGTAATTTCGGTGATTTCCAGCTCTGGCGAAACCTTCGCATCTATGAACTTTAATTCACCTTTTGCATGCAATGCTTCGATAAAATGTTGTAAATCTTTATATGCCATGTGCACGTCCTCGTTTTCTATCAAGTAATTAAATCCTAATACATCAAGCTTCAATTTGCAAGGAAATTATATAAAAAGGCCTGCCGGTTAATATCCCGACAGGCCTCATTCATTTAATGCTATTTATTATAAATCTTATAAACGATTACTGCAATTTCAGCTCTGGTAGCATATCCTTTTGGATTTACCTTATCACCGCTGCCTGATACTATACCTGCGCTTACAAGATTAGCCGCACTTTGTTCTGCATATGATGCTATTTTATCTGCATCAGCAAATTGGGTCAACACAGAATCCGAAGCATTTGTAATCTTGTTCTGGAGCTTAAGAGCCTTATTAACAAGAACCATCATATCTTCTCTTGTAATAAATTCTTTTGGCTTGAACAGGTTATTTCCTGAGCCTGTGGTTATTCCAAGCTGCTTTGCAATTCCTACTGCTTCATAATAGTAATCTGAAGCTTTTATATCATCGAAATTGCTGTCTACCTTGGCAGTGAGGCCTAATGATTTCACCAGCAGAACCATAAAGTCAGCTCTTGTAATATTTACTCCAGGTGCAAAGGTTGTAGCTGAAGTTCCACCGATAATTCCCTTTGCTGCAAGAGCTTCAATTTGTTTTTTAGCCCAGCCGTATTTTGAAATATCACTAAAGGTCTTGTTTACATAGCTCACAGCATATTTACTGAAGTGAGTAGTTGTAAATGTCACTTTACCTGTAGCTGCATTGTATCTTCCGGAAGGTACTGATACTATCTTACCATTTCCATCAATATACCATACTACTATGTGATCCGGGTTTTTAAGCTCTGCTGCTGTCGGTTTATAATCTATCGATACCGTTACAGGTGCACCTTGGTTGTTCCATGCTATTGTCTTTCCGTCAATCGCTGCTGATATATCAATAACCGGTTTGTTTCCAACAGCCTTTGCAATATCAGTTCCAAGTGAACTTGTATCTATATCTGTTACTTTTATTTCTATTGCTTTCTTGCTGCTTAGCTCTTTTGCAGTAAACATGTCTCCAGGAATTGTCACTGTAGCAACAGGAGTAGCTATTGTGATATTCTGTTTTGCATTCTGTTCCTGCATTACGCTTACAGGTATCTCCTGAGCATATGCGCTGGCACCATCAACCTTCTCCAACTGAATATTAATTGTCTTTGTACCTGCTGCATTTGCTGTTGCCTGCTCAAACGCAGTACTAATATCCTCAGCTGTTACTGTTGAACTTGCTGTATTTCCAGAAAGAACAGGTTTTAATGCGATAACACCGGCTTCTGCTTTAGGTGTTTCAGGAACAACAGGTACTCCTGTTCCCGGGAATCCACCATCTCCACCCGGAATTGTTGTCTGTTTCCTTTCAACATTAATAGTTAATGTCTTCTCATTACCTGCCTGGTCTACTGCTTTGATTGTGAAGCTGTTATTTCCAACATTCAGGTTTTGTCCTGCTAATGTAAAGTTACCGGCTGGATTTGCAGCTATTATCTTATTACCGTTCAAATAGATATCGGATATCTCATCCACTGTACCTGTAAGGTTTATTGTAGCTGCCTCAGTTTGAGCCGCTGTTGTTGAAGTAATCACAGGAGCCTTCATATCAACAGTCAGTGTAATACTGTCTGCTGCAGTAAGCTGATTTCCTGTAAGCTTCTTAGCTGTAACTGCTATAGTATAAGTGTGCTTTTCATCGGCCTTACCCAATGTTAAAGTTCCACCGGTTAAGCCCATAGTAACAGTTTCAGGAGTTCCTCCGTCAGTTGACTTTGTAACAGTTAATTCATCTGCATTTGCAACGCTGATAGTTAAGGTCTTAACCGTGTTGTATGATTCATTGCTACTAACTCCTGTAAGGTTTACAACTGGTACAGTAGTGTCAATTGTAAACTGCATTTCAGCCATTGCAGTATTTCCAAAGGAATCCAGAGCAACAACACTTAATGTATGCAAGCCTTCCACCGAGTAGAGATCACCAGGTGTATATGTCGCTCCATCAATTTTTACCGAGTAGATTGGATTCTGGTCCATTGTGTCGGTTACAGTCACACTTATGTTACGTCCTGAACCGTAGATTCCATTGTTGCTGATGCCGGATATTGCTATGGTTGGAGCAACAGAATCTCTT
>CAYQCA010000333.1:0-3219 GCA_964415835.1 uncultured Clostridium sp.
GTTTATAATTCAGATTGTAATGTATATTTGCAATCTGAATTTTTTATATGGAGAAGATTTTTATGAGTATATTAAAAACGACAGAACTTAAGAAGTATTATGGAAATGAACACAATCTGGTTAAAGCCCTTGATGGCGTTGATGTTGAAATAAATGAAGGGGAGTTTGTTTCAATTGTTGGTACGTCGGGAAGCGGTAAAAGTACGCTCCTGCATATGCTTGGGGGACTGGACCGGGCAACGGGCGGAAATGTGCAGGTTGGCGGAAAAGACATATTTTCAATGAAAGATGACCAGCTTACTGTGTTCCGGCGCAGGAATATCGGTTTTGTGTTTCAGAACTATAACCTTGTACCTGTATTGAATGTATATGAAAATATTACGCTGCCTATTGAGCTTGACGGAGGTGTGATTGATAAGGCCTTTCTGGACAGCATTATAAAGACACTGGGCCTGGAAAGCAAGCTGAACAACATGCCAAACAACCTCTCCGGAGGACAGCAGCAGCGTGTGGCAATTGCTAGGGCATTGGCGACAAAGCCGGCGATAATACTGGCGGACGAGCCTACCGGAAACCTTGACAGCAAAACAGGTATTGAGGTTATCGGGCTTTTAAAAATAACGAGTAAAAAGTTTAACCAGACAATAGTTATCATCACCCACAATGAAGAAATTGCACAGATGACCGACAGAACAATTCGCATTGAGGATGGAAGGATTGTCGGGGGTGCACTGAAATGAGATTTGCAAACAACAATAGAGCTATAATAAATAAGATTACAAAAAGAAGCTTAAAAGCTAATAAGCTCAGAAATATATTTGCCATTATTGCAATTGCACTGACAACAATTTTGTTCACATCGCTGTTCACAATCGGGATGGGAATGAAGGAGACGATGGAGCAACAAAGCATGAGACAGGCAGGCGGATATGCGCACGGTTCATTTAAAGACCTCACAAAAGAGGAACTAGATAATATAAAAGATCATCCGCTTATAAAAAAATTAGGCTACTCGATTATGCTGGGTATGGGTGAAAATAAGGAATTTCTGAAGCATCATACTGAGATAAGATATGCCACCGATACCCAGGCAGAAATGTGGTACAGCTATCCGTCAAAAGGTAAAATGCCAGAAAAAGAAAATGAACTGGCAACTGATACAACTGTGCTGGATTTGTTAGGTGTACCTAATAAAATAGGTGAAAAGGTTACAATTGAATATAGTATTGGAGAAGAAAAGTTTTCAGAAGAATTTGTTTTATCCGGCTTTTGGGACGGTGATGAGGTATTTCCTGCGAGTATGGTGTTTGTGACCCGCGAATATATCGATAAAAAGCTTGCAAATATTGACGCTGGGATGGCAAAAGAGAGAGGTATGGATGCAGGTCTTATCTATGCGGATGTTATGTTCAGAAACAGTCTGAATATTGAAGAAAACATGGGGAAGGTGCTTAAAGACAACGGTTACAGCATGGATCAAAGTTCTCCAAACTACATAAAAACGGGTGTAAACTGGGGATATATGTCATCAAGCTTCAAGCTTGATCCTTCGACGGTTGCAGCAGTTCTTGCCGGAATCTTACTGATAATTTTGACGGGATATTTGATTATCTATAATATATTTCAAATATCTGTAATTAGAGATATCCGTTTTTATGGTTTGCTTAAAACCATTGGAACTACTCCCAGGCAAATCAAAGAGATTATAAGGAGGCAGGCACTTCTATTATCTGTTATAGGAATCCCAATTGGCCTTATTATCGGATATACAATCGGAAACATACTTTTGCCGGTTATAATGCTTACCTCCAATTTAAGGGCAAGCTATATATCCTTTAATCCGGTTATATTTATTGGTGCTACGTTTTTTTCACTTGTTACTGTATATATAAGCTGCAGAAAGCCCGGTAGAATTGCTTCGAAGGTGTCTCCGGTAGAAGCTGTAAGATTTGTTGATGCTACTGCTAAAGGTAAAGGGCAGAAAAAATCACTAAATGGTGGGAAAGTGTACCGAATGGCATTTTCCAACATTTTGAGGAACAAACCTAAAACTGTTGTTGTAATTATATCAATATCTCTGAGTTTGATACTGCTTAATTCAGTATTTACCTTTACAAATGGCTTTGATATGGATAAATTCTTAAAAAAATTTGTTATAACTGATTTTACTGCAGCTAATGCAAATTACTTTAATGTACTAAAGAATTTTAACTCTGAGGATGATGTTATATCTGAGCAAATGATTGAGAGCATTTCGAGAATTGAAGGGTTTAAAAACGGCGGTAGGATTTATTACAATTTAAAACACAGCAGCACAAAAGCTGACGGACAAGAAACAAATATACAATTATACGGACTGGATGACTTTCCGTTATCTCAGCTGAACATATTTGAAGGGAAACTTGACCTAGAAAAACTAAAAACAGGCAACTATATTATCGAGGGTGTAGGTTCTGATGATTACGGCAATATTGAATATGAAACGAGCAAGTTTAATATAGGAGATAGGATCACAGTCACTTTTGAAAACAATGTTGAAAAAGTATATGAGGTTATGGCAAAAGCAGTGGTTGAACATAATATGTCAGTGAGGTATTCATTTTGGGGCAGTAACTGTACCTTATATCTCCCTGCAAAAGAATTTGCAAGCAAGATAAAGAATCCTTTAACAATGAGCTATGTATTTAATGTCAGGGATGAATATATAAATCAGGCGGAAAGCTTCATGGAGGACTACACAAATAAAATTGAATCTCAGATGGATTATGAATCAAAGCAAAAATTTGTAGATCAGTTCAAAGGCTTGCAGAAAATGTTTTTGTTAGTAGGAGGAGCTCTCAGTTTCATCATTGGAATAATAGGACTGCTCAACTTTATCAATTCGATGCTCACCAGCATAATATCGAGACGAAGAGAATTTGCTATGCTGCAAAGTATCGGAATGACAAATAAACAGCTGAACAGGATGCTGGTATTGGAGGGAGTTTTTTATGCGCTGGCAGCAATTGTAAATTCGGTAATTTTCGGAAGCCTGCTGTCGTTAATAATTGTTAGGCCCCTTGGAAGCAATTTGTGGTTTTTTAATTATAAATTTGTCATGATGCCAATTTTCATTTTATCACCGATTTTAATCCTGGTATCCGTAATTGTACCTTTCGTTTCTTTTATAAGTGTAAATAAACAAACTATTGTAGAGAGATTAAGAGAAGCAGAATAATT
>CAYQCA010000334.1:0-3208 GCA_964415835.1 uncultured Clostridium sp.
AAAAGGAGCATCGCTCACTACTTTTTCAAAGTAGTTTTGCAACACTCCCTTTTTTTTATTCGGCGATTAAACTAAGGCTTATTTATTTCTAAGTATTGAAGCTTATCTCAGCTTATATCTCTTGAGCTTCACATCCAATTGTTTTACCAGTTGGCTCAGACTTTCGGATGCAATTTTCATATCATCTATTGTTTTAAGTTGATTTTCTGTAGTAGCGGCAACTTCCTGACTGGATGCAGCAGTTTCCTCAGATACGGAAGAAATATTCTCTATTGCACTGATAACTTCAGTCTTGTCAGTTTGCATCTTTATGACGGCTTTATTAACTTCATTAATTTTTCCTACAATAAAGTCAATTGCGTTTGCAATATCATTAAAGGAACTGTTTGTTTTATCAACAGCCTGGTTTTGCTCTTGAGAAACCTTTTTCATAACTTCCATAGATGATATGGCCAAAGCTGATTCTTCCTGAATACTCTGCATCATATTATTTATTTCTTCAGTTGATTTTCTGCTTTGATCCGCTAATTTACGAACTTCATCAGCGACGACCGCAAAGCCTTTACCAGCTTCACCTGCTCTTGCAGCTTCGATTGCAGCGTTAAGGGCAAGTAAATTGGTTTGTTCCGCTATATTTTCTATTGATTCGACAAATAAACCAATGTCCTTTATAGTATTTGTTAAATTTCCAACTACTGAAAATATTTTTTCGGATGTTTCATAGGTTTCTTTGGACTTGTCTCTAAGAGTAGTAACGGCTTTGAGACCTACATTATTCAAATTTATGATTTTATTTGTTTCGGTTGTTATACCGCTGTAGCTTTCATAGACAAAATTTATTTGGTCAGATAGTTTATCAACGACCATAACACCTTGTTGGGCTTCTTCAGCCTGAGCAGCTGCGCCCTTTGCAATCTCATCGACTGTTCTGGATATTTCTTCGATTGCAGCAGATGCTTCTTCTGAAGTTGAAGTTACCTTTCTGGAAGCCTGTGTGATTGAAAGAGAAAGATTGAAAAAACCTTCAATTAATGAACGGATATCGCTGACAACAGCATTTACTACCGATGCAACAAATCCGAGGACTCCATATACTTTTGGCTCAATCATGTGAGAAAAATCACCTGATTTAAAGCCGTCCAAATCTGATGAAAACTTTTTGATTGTCTTTTTATACTGTAAACCTGTCAAAATAACAAAAAGAATGCAGGTTGCAAAGCACGCAAACAAAGTGTAAAGACCAACAGTAAAGCTTTTACCTATAATACCGCCTACAACGCATAAAACAATACTAATTATTACACCAATAATATATAAACTATTATTGGATGAAGCACCACTTGTTTCAGACTTTTTCATAAAATTACCCCTCCGACATTAAGCATAAATTGTATTCACATTTCCATTAAGCTATTATTCTACAAGAAATAGTAAAATCCTTCTCCTATTTCCTAAGTTTGTTACTTTTTTTACAAAAAATTAGTGAAGTGTGTGCATATTGCGCTAGGTTAATGTTGACACCATGTGTATAATTGTATACAATTATACACAAATACAAAAAACCAATTTTCATTATTAAAACCAAGAAATTATTTTATTTTTGATATTTGGCCGCGTGCAAAGTGCGAGAATGGAGGTTAGCATTGATAGAATTTAACAAAAAATCAAATACGCTGGAGCAAACCCAGTATAGGTATTCACTTCAAAATATTGCCGAACCAAATCTTTACAGGGAGATTTTCAACTATGATGAAGTTCCTAAATGTGCATTTAACCATCGTAGAGTGCCTATGAACCCTGCTGATGAAATCTGGATTACAGATACCACATTCAGAGATGGTCAGCAATCCAGAGCACCATACACTGCCGATCAGATTGTTACATTATATGACTACCTTCACAGGTTGGGTGGCCCTAAGGGCATAATACGTCAGACGGAATTTTTTCTGTATAGTGACAAAGACAAGGAAGCAGTTTATAAATGTATGGAAAGAGGCTACCAATTTCCTGAAATAACTAGTTGGATTCGAGCCTCAAAAAGTGACTTCCAATTAGCAAAAGAAATGGGAATGAAAGAAACAGGTTTTTTGGTAAGCTGTTCTGATTATCACATTTTTAAAAAGCTCAAAAAGACAAGAAAACAGGCTTTGGAAGGTTACTTAAGTGTCATAAAGGAAGCTATCGATGTTGGCATAAAACCAAGATGCCATTTCGAAGATATTACCAGAGCTGATTTTTATGGGTTCGTTGTGCCTTTTGCATTGGAACTCAGAAAGCTCATGGATGAAAGTGGTGTTCCTATTAAAATCAGAGCCTGCGATACTATGGGATACGGAGTTACATACCCGGGTGCTGCACTGCCCAGAAGCGTACCTGGCATAATCTATGGCTTGAGACACCATGCAGGTTTCCCGAGTGAACTTATTGAATGGCATGGCCATAATGATTTTTACAAGGCTGTAGATAATTCTTCAACAGCATGGCTATTTGGTTGTTCTTCGGTTAACTGTTCACTGTTGGGAATTGGTGAACGTACCGGTAATACACCCCTTGAAGCAATGATTTTTGAATATGCTTCGCTCAGAGGAACCACTGATGGTATGGATACTACAGTAATAACAGAAATAGCTGAGTATTATGAAAAGGAACTTGATTATGAAATACCTCCAAGAACGCCTTTTGTTGGAAAACACTTTAATGTGACTCAGGCAGGAATTCATGCCGATGGACTTTTAAAGAATGAGGAAATATACAACATTTTTAATACTGAAAAGCTGCTCAATAGACCTATAGGTGTTGCTATAACTCAGACCTCAGGACTTGCAGGCATAGCACTCTGGTTAAATAATAATTTTAGGTTGTCCGGTAAGGCTATGGTTGACAAGAAGGATGAAAGAGTTCTCAAAATAAAAGAGTGGGTTGATGGAGAGTACCAGGGAGGCAGAACAACATCGATTAGTGACAAGGAGATGCTTAAAGCAATAAAGGAAATAGCCCCGGATATTATTTCAGTTAAATAGTATTTATTCCAGAATTTTATTTGAATAAAATTATAGCTTTTTTCCATAAAAATGTTATTATATAACGAGGCAGTGAAATGTCCCCCACTTCTACAAGTGGTGGGTTCTACTTTGGGCTTCAGGCGGTGAGCATATCTCCCGCCTCGATGAAACGCCGCTGATGTGAGAAAATTTTTCCCTGAATCTAG
>CAYQCA010000335.1:0-3208 GCA_964415835.1 uncultured Clostridium sp.
ATGGAGCGGGTGATGGGAATCGAACCCACGCAATCAGCTTGGGAAGCTGATGTTCTGCCATTGAACTACACCCGCAGTTTAATTGAAGCAGGTTGTTAGAACCATCGTATTATAGCATGTTTAATCGCATTTCGTCTAGTACTGTATATGCTTAAAAAATCAATTTATTCTTTTTGTTCTTTAAGATAAGTCTCCAATTTACGTTTTACTCGCTGTAGCGCGTTGTCAATTGACTTGACATGCCTGTCCAGCTCTTCGGCTATTTCCTGATAAGACTTCCCTTCCAGATACAGCGTCAAAACTTCCCATTCCAGCGAACTCAAAAGCTCTCCCATTTTGTCTTCAATACCTTTGAAATCTTCTCTGTTAATAACCAGTTCTTCTGGGTCGCTGATACACTCTTCACTGATAACATCCATCAGAGTTCTGTCGGATTCCTCATCAAAAATAGGCTTATTCAGTGAAACATACGAATTCAACGGTATGTGCTTTTGCCTTGTAGCTGTTTTGATAGCGGTAATAATCTGGCGCGTTATGCAAAGCTCAGCAAATGCTCTGAAGGAAGACAGTTTGTCCCCTTTGTAGTCTCTGATAGCTTTAAACAGCCCGATCATGCCCTCTTGTATAATATCCTCCCGGTCAGCACCAATAAGAAAATAGGTTCTTGCTTTTGCACGAACGAAACTCTTGTATTTATTGATTAAATACTCAAGTGCTTTTTCATTACCAGCCTTTGCGTCAAGTATTACATCTTCGTCCATCATTTCAGTATATGACTGATAGACCTCAGCCTTTAAGTTAGTTTTCAATACATTTGCCCCCAGTTTTACGGCTTTAAAGAATGGTAAATAGAGATAGATACACAAACTAAATTATAAATAACTACCTATTATATGTCAAGTTATACTTTTTTACGCCTCGGTTCAAAGAAAATTTATCGATTGTAGAAAAATTTCTTACCTTAAGAGCCTTTCAACGGGGTAGGAGATAATGCTTTTATAGCTTGCCAAG
Organism: uncultured Clostridium sp.; assembly: GCA_964415835.1. Lineage (GTDB taxonomy): Bacteria > Bacillota > Clostridia > Acetivibrionales > DSM-1351 > Ruminiclostridium. The sequence goes on from CAYQCA010000335.1 coordinate 1,012, forward strand.
CGCTAGGCACTTCCCCTCATGTTTTAACCTTTCCTGTACTTTAAAACAGCTTCGTGGGCACATTGCTGAGCAAGTTGGACATCTTCTTCCGAAACAACCTCATCAAAATTTCTGAATGTATTTCCCAATATACTGTTCCCTGTCAAAGTTTCATACCAGACCGCTCCCAAGAGGTATCTGCCGAAACCAAGACTTGCGTGAAATGTATCTCTGTGAAGGTTATTAATACCTTTTTGAATTGCTATTTGAAAGCTCTCTCCGCTGGGAATTATCTGGAGACTACCTAAGTCAGCTGCTGCTTGAATATAGGCAGCCTTTAGATCATAATACATTCTCAGCTGCTCCTGGTAGCCAGCGACCTCTGTTAGCCGCTCACTGCCTTGTTCATAAGCCCAGGTTTGGTGAATCATTTGGGTCGCTTTAGGTGCAAATTGTTTTACATAATCGGACAAGTTATTAAGATAGGGCTGATATGTACAATAGTCGAAACTTGAATGGCTTGCCTGCTGCATTGTTACAACATCCCAGTTATCCATGATCAGGGCTTCTTTAATTGAAATCATCTTATCGGTAAAAACGCCGTTTAATTCAAGCGTATAAGCTGCCTCCTCAGATAGAGCGTTATTCCAATGGGTTTCGAGAGAACACCCTCCAATATAAAGATTGGTTGACAACAATTCAACATTATCAGCAAGAGCGATATCATGCAGATATCGTGTGGCATCATCCGAAAAACTGTTTCCAATAGATAAAACTTTCATTATATAGCCTCCCAAGACAGAGCCCTCTCGGAGACGTTTTAATGCCTCCGGAGTGCATTGATTTCAAATTCCATTAACTCTTTTTACTTCCTCTTTGTTTTAATATCTCATACATAACAATTGCAGCTGCAACTGAGGCATTTAATGAACTAATCTGCCCCTGCATCGGGATATTAACTACGAAATCGCATTTTTCTCTAATTAACTTGCCCATACCTTGTCCTTCGCTTCCGACAACAAGTGCAATGGGGCCTTTAAGGTCGCTCTCATAGAAGGCCTTGTCTCCTGTAGCATCGGTGCCCACAACCCATACATTGTTTTTCTTAAGGTAATCTATAGTCTGTGCGATATTGGTTACCCTGGATACCGGAACATATTCAATAGCTCCTGCAGAGGCCTTTGACACTGTTGAAGTAAGACCTATGGCTCTTCTTTTCGGAATGATTACACCATGGGCACCGACTGCGTCAGCTGTTCTTAATATAGCACCGAAATTATGCGGATCTGCTATCTCGTCCAGTATTATTATAAAAGGAGGTTGTCCTTTTTCCTGTGCAGCTGCTAAAATATCATCAACCTCAACATACTCTTTTGCAGCAACAAAAGCTATTACACCTTGATGTGATTTGCTGGATGACATACTATCAAGTATATTTTTTTCAACCTCGGTAACTATTATCTTCTTCTGTCTGGCAATCGCTACTATTTGGCGGATAGAACCTTCACGTTCACCCTTTGCAACAAACAGTTTATTTATGGTCCTGTTTGCTTTCAGAGCCTCCATAATTGAGTTTCTGCCCTCAAGCTTATCACTTTCTTCAGCAATCTCCTCATGGGTTTCTACATCCAATTTTGGCTCTCTAGGAAGACGTTTCTCCTCTACATTATCATATGGTCTCTTGTTATTCTCAAACTTAGAGTTACGTTTATCACCATATGGTTTCTTTTTGTCTGTATCAAACCTGGAGCTGCGCTTTCCGCCTGACTCAAACTTTGAGTCGCGGTTTTCGCCATAAGGCTTCTTGTCAGCATCAAAACTTGGGCCTTTATTATCGCCATAGGGTTTCCTATTGGAATCAGGTCTTGAACTTTTATTCCCACTGTATGGTCTTCTGTCTGAATCAGTTCTTTGACCTCTATTTTCACTGTATGAGTTAGAGTCTCCATCTGATCTCGAGCTTTTATTTCCGCTATATGGAGCCTTCTTACCAAAATGGAATTTAGGTCCTATCTTGTTATCATTACGTACCTTATTACCCATTCTATCTCTTCCTTCAGCCATTGTATCCTCCTATTTATGCGTGAAACGCATACGTAAATATTTATGAACGTCCACTTGTGGATGTAGCCCATGTGCAAAAAAATACACACGCTTGAAATGCATAATTGATGCAATTTTTATTTTTCAAGCTCTTGTTCTACCATTTGTTCTTCAA
>CAYQCA010000336.1:0-3170 GCA_964415835.1 uncultured Clostridium sp.
GAATCAAGTGCCTGGCTCCTATGTTTCCTTTCCTTTGTGACTATAAAAGAGTGTGGGAAATGGACTTGGCAAAGGATGCGTATGAAGAAATAAGAACATATTTCAGATTTTATGATCCGTTACATGTACGAGAAGAAGAAATTTTCACAAAACTGGGGTATATAGACCTGCAAAATATCGTAAAGAGAATTAAAGGTCAGGTTATGATAGCGGTTGGGCTTATGGATACTATTTGTCCACCGTCAAGTCAATTTGCTGCATATAATAAAATCACAGCTCCAAAGGAGATGAAAATATACCCGGATTTCGGGCATGAAGGTTTACCTGGCTTTGGAGATATGACATATCAGTTTATGCAGGAGTTATAGGGGAACAAAGTCGCTGCGCAACTTGTGTTCTTCGCTAGGGGGGACTACTCCCCCCTTCGACGAAACACTTCGCGTTTCTGAGCACCCTCTCTAAACCGGCGAGGGGATATTCCCCTCTGCACACCCCCATATTAAGGAAATATGTAATTGAAAAAATTTATCCACATACTTTCGCGCAAAGATATTTCCTTAATATGGATTAAAAGGGGCTGTCATAACAGCCCCGAATCAGCTTTTCAGCTTATCTATCATAAATAGTTTGCCATGTGAAGGATACAATTTTCTGGCACCTAATAAAGAGAGCTTATTCCAGCTTTTCTTACACTCCTCCTGATCATATATAATAAAAGGATAAAATGAGCTTTTCCCAAAGTTAAGCATATTTCGGGCCGCATCACCGATAAAGGCAAGGTCGCCGGTTATTAAAGCAATACTATCTTCTGTATGCCCGGGAGTAAAAATAATTTTGCCTTTAATACCTAATTCAGATGGAGTATCAACATCAGCTTGTTCTATTATTATATCTTTTTCTCTTGCAGAATAGGGTTTAAAACTATCTTTGAAGTCTTTATTTATTTTTGAATAGAAGTAAAAAATGTTACGCAAAAAAGAACTGGAATACCTTTCGTTTTCATGCTTAAAATGAGAGCCTGTTTTAAGGTAATCTGCACATTTTTTGCTCATTATAAGCTTTATACCGGGATTGGAGGAAATGAGGAAATGTATAAGCCCTGTATGATCGTTGTGATGATGAGTTAAAAACAAATACCGGATATCAGATAAGCTAATGCCGAATCCATTCAAGTCTTTTACTAATTTTTCCCGGTCATATTCATTTCCACAGTCAATCATACAATAACCGGCGTTACATTCCAGCAGGAAACAATTTGTTAATGACAGCTTAATTGTTTTAAAATCCGACACATTTTCACCTCTTCCTTCAAATGATATAACGAGGCTGTGCATGCCCTCCACTTTTACAAGCGGTGGGTTCTGCTCCGGCTTCCAGGCAGCGAGTATATCTCCAGCCTCGTTGAAACGCAGCTACGGTAAGAAAATTTTTCTACAGCCGATAAATTTTCTCTGAACAGATGCGTTATAATAAAAATGAAAAACATCACCCCAATGGGTGATATGCTTCCTTGTATTATATATATTATACTAAAATATATATAGAAAGGTAAGGGTGGTTAAATGGATAATCAAAAACTAATTAAACTAAACACATTCATAAACAAGGCTTATGAGTGCTTTTCATTTCAGGAATTTTTAAAGCTTGCTATTATTAATCTTCATGAACTTGTAATGTACGATAGTGGTATGTTCTTTTGTTCAATTAGTAAAGACAGCAGTTTTTTTAAACCTTATCTCAGTGGGCAAATTGAAAATTATTATAAAAAATTAAGTTTTGACAACAGAGAAGAATATGAAAATATTGCCTTGAAAAATGATGCAGGAAATGAGGCATATGTATATAAAGCATCAGATTATATGCACGGAATTGTTCAAATTGCAAATGAGCCCAGAGATGAGTTTTTATCGGGACAGCAGGATTTTCACATTGTATGTTTGCGTATTGTATATAAAGGTCAGTTCATGGGTGAAATATATCTGCACAGGAGCAGGGAGAAGCCGGATTTTAATGATGAAGAGCTATTTTTACTTCGACTTGTGCAACCTCACGTATCAACAGTTTTTAATATTATTCATACCGTGACCGCGGTAAAATATCTTGAGACAACCTCGAATACATGCGGAAATACAGGAATGTGTGTATTTGATGAGGATTTAAGCCTTGTAGGGGGCAATGTAATAGGACTTGAAATGCTGAAGGGTATTACTGTTTTTGGTTCAAGTGTTTTATATCATGCAAAGGAATTTTGCATGGAAACAATGGAGAATTGCCTAGAAAATGATAACAGAGATTTGTTCTTAGAAAACAGGCAGCTAAAAATGCCAAACGGGGATATACGGATTCAAATATTTCTTAATAATGAAAAGAAAGTACATAACAAAAATAAATATGTAGTATTAATGCAATACAGCGATGAAAATCAAACTGTCAATGAGTATAAATTCAAGTTTACAAAACGTGAAGCTGATATAATAGACGGTTTGATTCAGGGAAAAAACAATAATCATATTGCAGAAGCATTATGTGTATCAGAAAACACAATAAAAACCCATATTAAAAGTATATATAAAAAGACGGGTGCTTCTAACAGAACGGAGCTTGCATATGTTTTGATGCTTAACAAGTAAGCTTTTGATAAAGCATTTATATAGGATGGGGGTTTTATAAATGGATAAACAGATACTGATTTCTGAGTCGCTTCAAAAATTAAGCAAGCTTGGTGTACAGTGTATAGTCAATCGAGAGACAGACCTTACAATAACTGCAGAATTCATTGACTCAGGTTGGTCAACAGGTAATAAAAAGATTAATTATGAAGCCAGTGTGTTATTTGATGAAAGCTTAAGTACAGTTTTTATGTGGGAACTTACTACCGAACAAGGGTCTGGCTTTTCCTTCGGTGGTGGAAGTGAAACATCGTTTCAATCAGGAACCACACTGTATAGAAAGGTAAAGAGTGTACAATATAGCTTTGACGGAAAAGCATACGAAATATCACTGGACTTAGGGGCCATTACAAAGGCTATTAAAGAAACAGCAAAGCAGAATGGATGGAGCTTTAAGACTGTTATCGTCCGGGATAAAGCTTTATATCCTCAGGGGTATGTACCTTTAAAACAAATTGAACAAGATGCGGGAGCGAACATGAAATTGAAATATTGCGGCAG
>CAYQCA010000337.1:0-3123 GCA_964415835.1 uncultured Clostridium sp.
GAGCAGCTTATCACATACCGAGACAACATTATCATTTTCTCCCGGTGTATTAATAGCTTCACGTATATTTACCAGAGTGTTACCAGATAATGCATAGAGCATGCGTAAAATCGCAGAAAGCGAATAATTTGCACAACGCAGAGAACGAATGATTTTGAGCAGCCTGATATCTTCTTCCGTATATACACGATAGCCATTTTGTTTTCGCTTTACAGTCAGCAGACCATTCATTTCCCAATTTCTTAAAGTGTCCATAGAGATTTTCAGAAGGTTGGCTACTTCATTTCTAGTTAAAAATAAACTATCTGATGCTTGTTCGCTATGGAACAAAAGTTGTTCAGCGATTACGATGGCTTCTTCTGCGTTTCTTTGTTCATTTTGAATCTGCTGCAAATAATTCTCTGTGAGGTCAATTGCTCTATCAAAATCCCCAGCGGCTGATGTTTTAATAATGTCAATTGCTTTTTTCCGCAAGCCATTTTGTAGAACCTCTACTTTTAGAGCAGTTCTTGCAAACTTTAATTGTTCCAAATGGAAATCTGTAAACACGCGGTAGCCATTTGGTTTCCGCTCCGGTCTGGGGATAAGTCCAAGTTCCTCATAAAGCCTCACAGTATTGGGATGTATGCCTATTCTGCGTGCGATTTCTACTGTTTTATAGGTGTTCATTAGTCAAATCACCTCCCATTATAATATATCATAGCATAATGAGAAAGTCTGGTGATATAGTGTAGGGTTCTCTCAAATTTCGTCAAAACCATTATGAGCCATACCCGAAGGCATGGCTCATAATGGTTTGGCGGAGAAGAAGAGATTTGAACTCTTGCGCGGCTATTAACCGCCTACCGCATTTCGAGTGCGGACCCTTCAACCACTTGGGTACTTCTCCATTTTTTATATAATTGACAGCATATCTATTCTACACGTAAATGCTTATCGTTTCAAGCACAATTTTTGAACTATTTTTTCTTTTATAATTGGTTTCTTTGGTGTAGTAACATATTACATTGAGAAACTTTTAAGAAGAAGAAAAAGTCACAAAACCTTAACAATTAGTTCATTCTAAGTTCACATAAAAACATTATATTAATAATATAAACATACAACCTATTTTCATATAAATGAAATAGTTAATATAAATTTATTTCCTCCTATTTTAATCACGAAAAGTACTTCAAATAGCCAGAAGTACTTTTCTTTTGTGTAGAACCGTCCCAAATTTACATTTCCATTTTTTCATATATCCTTTGGGATATTCCTATAGATACACCATAAAATACTATTGAAATCAAGATTGCAAAAGAGATCATTCCAAAAGGGTTTTGTAAGATTGCCAATATAAATTCCGGAATATTCTGAAGCACCTTAATTCTGTTAATTACAAACCCTGATGAGGCAATTACAATTAGTGGCAAATAGGAAAAAAGTCTCCCCTTGATAGAACCAAACCTAAAGTAACCAGGCAATTGTATCGCAGTCATAAAATAATACAGAATTATTCCTGTACAGGTTCCTGCCAGCACTTTGTCTGAACTGAATGGAACTTTTACTATAGTAAGCAAAAGTAAATTCAGGAGTAAGCTTACACCAATAGCAAGAACCCCTAAAATAGCCGTAAACAGATACCGCCCGGACACTATGTCTTTTTTGCTCACTGGAAGAAGCCCGTAAAGCTTATTTATATCATTTTTTTCTGCTACCTGAAAGGTATAAACCGATGTCATCGCTGTTATACACATACAAAACAGCATTCCGTATAATATATCCTTATAACTTATTGACATTACTACAGGAGCAAGAATTACAACTAAAAAATATTTGTAATATGGCTTTAGCATTGCCTTATCCAGCAGCACTAATTTAAAAATATTACTCATTTGTCTTTTCCCCCTTGCTTATAAATACAATTATGTCATCTATTGAGACAGGCTCAATGGTCAGATTGCTAAAAGTACGAATGTCTGAGGATTTTATGAGGCCTTCAAATCCAGCGGAATATTTTCTGATACCTATTATCTTCTTTTCCTGATCTTCGGTTATATCATTCTTACCGCCTTTTGCAATTCGGAAATTATCCAGAAATTCATCTTTTGTTCCTGTATATAATAATGCTCCGTTGTTGATAAATGTGATGTAGTCGGCTATCTTATCCAGATCTGTTGTAATATGAGTGGAAAAAAGAACACTTCTCTTTCCATCTTCAATAAACTCAGACAGCAAATCCAGCAGCTCATCTCTGGCTACCGGGTCAAGGCCGCTGGTAGGCTCATCAAGTATCAGGAGTTTTGCATCATGTGAAAAAGCACAGGCTACCATAAGCTTCATCTGCATTCCCCGGGAAAGCTCCATTACTTTTTTGTCAGGATCAAGCCCAAACCTCTTTATCATTAAGTTGAACTTAGCACTATCCCAATTGGAATAAAAAATTCCTATATTTTTATTTACTTCGTTCACTGTCCATTCCTGAACAAAATAATTTGAATCAAATACCGCTCCTATGCTTTCCTTTATTGCATTTTGCTCAGAAACGCTATCAAGTCCAAGAATCTTTATATCTCCCTCTGTTTTCAGAAGCATATTCAGCATTAGTTTAATAGTTGTGGTTTTTCCGGCTCCGTTTGGCCCAATAAGCCCCATTATGTAGCCTTGGGGTAATGAAAAATTTATATTTTCCAATGAAAACTTTTCATACTGCTTGCAAAGATTTGCTATCTCTATTGCATTAACCATTGTCCTCATCCTCCATAAGAATTTTTAACATTTTAATTAGTTCCTCGTCTGATACAGCAGCTCTTTTTGCTGATTTTATGGCATTAGCCAAATTATCCTCTATATCCCGGAGTAACTGTTCGCGTATGAGTTCAGAGCCCCTGCCCCTTACGTAGCAGCCCTTGCCCTGAACATTTGAAACAAATCCCTCCTGTTCAAGCTCTGTATACGCCCTGGTTGTCGTCAGGACACTTATTTTAAGATCCCTTGCCAGTTGTCTCAGCGATGGCAACAGCTCATTTTCCTCTATTTCACCTGACAGAATCGCACCCTTTATCTGTTCCTTTATCTGTTCATAGATGGGAATGCCGGATGAATTGGATATTATTATTTTCACTGCATAGCCTCCTAATT
>CAYQCA010000338.1:0-3081 GCA_964415835.1 uncultured Clostridium sp.
AGCATCAATTTTGGCAGAATGGACGAATATCTGACGCCTTTTTATGCGAAGGGAATAAAAGACGGTACACTCTCGCGCGAGCAAGCCAAACGCCTGCTAAGAGATTTTTGGAGGCAAATGCGGGTACGCACGCTCACTATGGATGCGCGGGTAATTCTGGGAGGAAAAGGTCGGAAAACCGATATGCCGGCAGAAGCTGATGAATTTGCAATGCTTGTTATCGAAGTGTCCAAAGAAGTAAAAGAAGTGCTGCCGCAACTCACATTAATGTGCTTTGAAGGCATGAACCCGAAGCTGTGGGAGAAAGCAATAGATTGTATAGCAGCAGGAACGACCTACCCCATTTTATACAACGATGATGTGAATATTCCGGCTGTTCAAAATGCATTTTCTGTGCCGGAAGAGGATGCAGCGTGTTATGTGCCCTTTGGCTGCGGAGAGTATGTGTTATACAACAAAAGTTTGGGCACCCCGAGCGGAGCATTTAATCTTTTAAGCCTTCTCAACAAATGCATGGATGTAGGATATCAACAAAACAAATATCCTTTCCAAAAAGAAAACATAAGTGCGTTGGAATACTATAAATCGTTCGATGAATTTTATGCTTACTTTTTGCAGGAGGCTACGTTTGCCATTTCGATGCATGCGCAGCAACAAAAGCAAGAATATGATGCCTGTGCCGGGCAAGCAGGATTTTTACTGTTTAGCATGCTGTTTGAAAACTGCATGGAAAAAGCACTTCCTTTGCTGGAAGGCGGTGTAAAATATCTTGGCGGCACTTTAGAAACCTATGGTAATACTAATACAGCAGATAGTTTGGTGGCAATTAAAGAGCTGGTATATGACAAAAAAATTATTTCCCCACAAACGTTGATAAAAGCCTTGAAGGCCAATTTTGCAGGTTATGAAGAGGTGCAAAAGCGTTTGCTGGAGGCGCCTAAATATGGAAACGACAATCCATCCGACCAGTTTGTCGCAAAAATGCACGAAGATATCTGCCTTATCACACGTGCCCAGGCCGCGAAGGTAGGTCTTGATAATTACCTGGTGGTTGTAATCAATAACCGGATGAACACATTGTTTGGCCTGTCGACGGGCGCATCAGCAGATGGGCGCAGTGCCAACACGTATTTGGCCAATGCAAACAACCCTGCTGGTGGCATGGATCAAAACGGAATTACAGCCCTGCTCAACTCTCTGGTGAAGCTGCGTGTGGACATACATGCCGGAGCTGTCCAGAATATGCGGTTTTCGAAGGAAATGTTTAAGAAGCAGCGTTCCAAAATAGAAGCAATTTTAAAGACTTATTTTGCCAACGGTGGTGCACAATCCATGATTTCTGTTCTTGGTAAAGAAGATTTACAAAATGCAATAAAAAACCCGGATGCCTATCGAAACATTATTGTTCGGGTAGGTGGATTTAGTGCTAAATTTGTAGATTTGGCTCCTCCTGTGCAGCAGGAATTATTAAGCAGAACCTTGTATGAATAAAATACAAGGATAGAACAAGGAGTGTGTTTCTATGAAGAAAAAAGGCACAGTTGTTAGCGTTATGCGGGGCTCGTTATACGATGGACCGGGTGTTAGAACAACAGTTTTTTTAAACGGCTGTCCATTGAGGTGCTTGTGGTGCCACAACCCGGAAAGTATTTCGTTTACACCTCAGTTGGGTTATTTTGCCCACAAATGTATTGGTTGCAAAAAATGTGTGGCAGCATGTAATAACAATGTTCATACTTTTGAGGATGATATACATAACGTGCACTTTGAGCGCTGCAATATTTCTGGCGCCTGTGTGGATGTCTGCCCCGCAGATGCATTGGTGCTGTATGGAGAATGCATGAGTGTTGACGAAATAATGGAGCAAGTGTTGCCGGATATGCCGTATTATGATGCAAGCGGGGGGGGGATAACCCTATCTGGCGGAGAACCTCTTGCGCAGTATGAATTTGCAAAATTGATTTTACAAGCTGCCAAAGCGAATGGAATTCATACTTGCTTAGACACTGCAGGGTATGTCCCTAGAGAACATTTGACAGAAATAATGGAGTATGTTGATTTGTTTTTATATGATTACAAAGAAACATCGCCACAAAAACATCAGATATATACAGGTGTGGAAAACCAGAAAATTTTGGATAACCTGGATTTCATTTATCGTAAAAACGCAAACATAATATTGCGCTGCCCTATTATCCCCAATTACAATGATACAGAAGAGCACTTTCGGGGCATTTTAAAACTAAAACAAAACTACCCAAAACTTATTGGTGTGGAAATTATGCCCTACCACAACACGGGTAAGGACAAAGAAGCGGCTATACACCATGAAGGCGGTATAAAAATGCCAACAGCAACAGAGGAGCAAAAGCACGCCTGGCGCCGCTTTTTGGATGGACATGGAGGCCAGGATATTATCATTAATTAAAACTATAAAAAATACAAAGAACAAAAACGAACAGGGAGTGAAACCATGGTACAAATGATGCCGGAATATAAAAGCAGTTCTGTGATCACCCGCTATAATGGCGGTGTTCCCATCCTGACAAAGGATAATGTCCCTTATGAGGCAAGCCAGATATTCAATGCTGGTGTGACGAAATTTAACGGAAAATATGTTATGGTTTTTCGCAATGACTATGGGTACGTGCCTGGTGCTAAAACTGAAGATATTATAACCAACCTGGGCTTTGCAACCAGTGAAGATGGATTTGTCTGGGAAGTGGCTTCAAAGCCGGTCTGGAGTGCCGAAATGCTAAACGATCCTGAAATAACGCGAGTGTATGATCCGCGTCTAACGGTGATTGACGGTAAATGTTATATGTGTTTTGCGGTGGATACCAAACATGGTTTACGTGGTGGCGTAGCAGCAACCGAAGATTTTGAAAAATTTGAAATTTTAAGTTTAAGTGCGCCGGATAACAGGAATATGGTATTGTTTCCGGAAAAAATTCAAGGCGAATTTGTCCGTTTGGAGCGTCCTTTCCCGGTTTATTCGCGTGATCGTGGAGTAGATCGATTTGACACATGGATGTCCAGTTCACCAGATTTGAAATATTGGGGTAATACACGTCTTCTTTT
>CAYQCA010000339.1:0-3064 GCA_964415835.1 uncultured Clostridium sp.
TGTCAAGAAAGGATTTTTACGGAAAGGGCATTATCATGGCAGTGTTTACGTTCACAATGCTATTTTCCGGCGGAATGATTCCCTCCTACCTCTTGGTAAAAGATTTGGGAATGATTGATACCCGCTGGGCAATGTTGATTCCCGGAGCGGTGGGTGTGTATTATGTAATTATAGCGCGTACCTTTTTTATGAGTACTATCCCGGAGGAATTGTATGAGGCGGCTCAGTTGGACGGCTGCAGCGACATTAAGTTTATAACCCGGGTTGTGGTGCCGCTTTCGTCAGCGCTGATGGCTGTACTGGTACTGTTTTATGCGGTGGGTCATTGGAGCTCGTATTTTAATGCCCTGCTCTATTTGAGAGAACCCGGTAAATTTCCCCTGCAGATCGTACTGCGCAATATATTGATTAAGAACGCCGGTAGTGCCGCAATGATGGACGATGTTGACGCCATGGTCAGGGCGATAGGCTTGCAGGAGCTTCTGAAATATTCGCTGATAGTGGTTGCCAGCGTACCCGTTTTATTAATTTACCCATTCGTGCAAAAGTATTTTGTAAAAGGTGTGATGATAGGTGCACTGAAGGGTTAACTATAGCAAGCATAGAAAGGGGATAGTCAAAACCGGCTATCCTCTTCAAGATATTTCAGCTTTCGCACAGTTTTCAAATATTGTATACTTAAAACAAGCTTTATTTCACTGTTTCGAGGAAGGGTTCAGATTGCAGGCGGGGGGCATGAAAATATGAGTATTGTTGCGGGAAAATATAGAAAATACAAGCAAAAAGTCTGGATTGGTTTTCTCATGTCGTATATCATTATGCTGATTTTGCCTCTAATCGTCGGAAGCTTGTTATATAAACAGACGCTGGCAATCGTCGAAGAGGACGCTAAGGAAACCAATTTATCAATTCTTGAACAGAGTAGGGAGGTCATAGAAAAAAGTCTTGCTGAGGTTGATGCTCTGGTTATGCAGCTTGTATTGAATACCGATATAAACAGCCTGGTAAATCTGAACAGGGAGCTGGAAGGCAGGGATATAAATAAAGTAGTGACTGTAACTTCAAGTTTAAAGCCCTATGTTGTTGCAAACAAATTCATTAATACTTTTCATATCTATATAAAAAAACCCAATATTGTATTGACCTCTAACGCATCATATATCAATAAAAAGTTTTTCTATGGACAGGCTTTTAAATATTCGAGCATGGAAGAGTCCGAATGGGACAGCACAATTTTAGACAAGCGTTATGACAAAGTCATCTTTCCGGAAACTCCAGTAATTATTAACGGGAGAGAACATTCAGCGATTGCTTACGCACAGTCCCTTCCATTGGCAGACTGGGGCGAACCCAAGGGTACAATCCTTGTATTGATAGACAAAAGCCAATTTCAGAAGCTGCTAAAGCGTCTGTATATCGGTGAACATGGCTGGGCTTATATTATGGATGAATCGGGCAGGATCATCACCTCTGTTTCACCAAAAGACAAAGAAATAGACTATCCGGACGATGTATTTGAGAAGGACAGAGGCTTTGTTGCATACAAGACGTCGGATAAAGATATGACGATATCCTATACAACTTCCTCATATAATGGATGGCGTTATGTGGCAGCTGTTCCGACGGATATGATTATGGGAAAGGTTAAGTATATTCAAAGGATAACTATCGGCATAACGGTAACTGTGCTGATGCTGGGGTTGCTTATTGCATTCCTTCTGGCATATCGCAAAAGCAAGCCAATAAAAGATATCGTAGGGGTTTTGAGAGATAATATCGGAGGGGACATTTACCGCGCCTCAAATGAATATGATTTTTTGAAGGGAAGTATTGCCAGGCTGCTTGATGACAATAAGGACATGCAGCTTTCAATACAGCAGCAATTGCCTATTCTTGAATCTGCTTTTACAGAGAAGCTGCTCAAAGGTGAATTCAGCAGAAATGAAGAAATACAAAGGTTTCTGGAGCAAATAGGAAAAAATTTTCAATGCGATATGTTCATAGTCATGATATTGTATATCAGCGAAGAATATAATGACCTGATTTACAAGGATATTGTTGAAGAAATGAACATAAAGAGGATTGTAATAAAAGACTATTTAGACAAATCTATCGACAAAAATAATCTGTTGCATAACATAGACGATGACAAGATTGTAATATTGCTGGGATCTGATTTCCAAAGCACGGACAACTTTACCGGATATGCAGAAGCGTTGATTGAAAAGTGCTACAGGGAGTTATATGAACGATATCGTATTCATGTTTTTTTTACGGTAGGTGGAATATATCAAAGCCTGATTGATGTTTTTCGTTCCTTTGACGACGCAAAACGCGTTTCTGTCTATAAGCAGATTGGAAGCAGCGATAAGGCTGTATGGTATGACAGAGTGCCAAAGAGAAATGATAATTACTACTATACAATTGAGATGGAACTGCGCCTTATGAACAAGGTTAAAGCCGGGAGTGAAAGTGAAGTAAGAAAAAACTTCGAAATTCTTTATGAAGAAAACTTTATCAAACGAAAGCTGTCAATAACCATGCTTCAACAGCTCATGACAGAAATTCACGGGACTGTAATTAAGCTTCTTGAAGAGGTAAGGATTAATGATAAGGAAGTGTTTGAAGATATTAAAGATGCAGTAAGGAAATTTGACCCTTCCAAAAGCATAAATAAAACATACGGCAGCCTGATGCAATTCTGCCTGGATATTTGTAATATTGCAAATGATCAGAAAAAAAGTTATAACTCAAACCTGACCAACAGCATTATTAGCCATATCAATTCTTCCTATATGGATCAGGATATTTGCCTTACCGGTGTAGCGGAAAAGTTTCAAATTTCAGAGACTTATTTGTCCCATTTCTTTAAGGAACAAACAGGGGAGAACTTCTTTAATTATTTGGAAGGCATCCGTCAGAAAACCGCTCAAAAATTATTGACTCAGACTAATTTGTCAGTGGATGAAGTTGCAAAACGTGTGGGCTATAGCAACAGCGATACCTTCAGAAAGGCGTTTAAACGTTTTTATGGCATGAGTCCGGTTAATTATCGTAAGGAGAA
>CAYQCA010000340.1:0-3050 GCA_964415835.1 uncultured Clostridium sp.
GTTATATTAGCTGCTTTCCCTAATAAAAATATCTGTATCAAAATATTTGGTTATTGCTTCAGTTCTTCCGTTTTCAATGCGGTTTATCAAGGCATTAACTGCCTCCTCACCTATTTTTTCCGAGGGAAAGGGAACAGCTGTAAGAGGTGGCTTCATAAATCTCGAATAAACCGTATCATTGATACCTACAATGGCTAAGTCTTCTGGTATCTTTTTGCCGCTTTCATATATAACTTTTCTTAGTCTATAGATTATTACGTCACTTCCAATAAGACCATCTGCTTTATTGATCAACTTCTTTAAACCCGCCTCCGCCTTATCCATTCCCTTGTGCCATTCAAGCATCAGCTTACTATCAGATTTAAGGCCTGCTTCTTCAAACGCTCTTTTGTAGCCATTATACATTTTATCGGATAGGCTTGCACTATCAGATTTTAAAAGGATTATATCCCTTCTACCTCTGTCCAGTAAATGCTTCACAGCTTTATACACAGACATATCGAAATCCAATGCCAGAAAATCAGCTTTTATATCAGGAATATTCCGGTTTATAAAAACTACAGGAATTCCTGAGGGTATTAAATTTTTAACCACCTCAGTTTCATAATCCTCCGTAGTCGGCGGTATCAATATCATCCCGTCAACCTCAAGCTCAACCAACCCTTTTATTCCTTTATAGAAGAGTTCCAATTTGTTATATGAATTATAAGGAATTACATAATAGTCATCTTTCAGATTTTTCTGGATACTATTAAACATACCGGCTTCAACATTACTCTCCAGGCTAAAATCAAAAAACATGACTCCGATCATTTTTTTCTTCTTTTTGGAGTCCTGTGTTTTATCTGCAACAAAGGTGCCACGGCCCTGAATAACATATAAAAGACCTTCATTCACAAGATTTGATATTACCGAATTTACAGTAATATTACTAATTTCATATTTTTCAGCCAGTTCTCTAATAGATGGAAACTTGTCGCCTGGTTTATATTCCCCGGAATTTATTTCATTTTTCAGAAAATCGTAGAACTGCTTGGATTTCCCTATTGTAACAAACTTGCTCATTTTTCACCTCATCTATTACTTTGATTCTTAATTATTGAATTCACATAAGTACAAGTGTCTTATGCGCTAAGTATAACTAATAATTATAAAAAGTCAATATGGTAAAAAAGAATCATTTATTTGGGAAAAGAAAAAGCAGACCATATTTATTTTATTTCATCAAGGAATACTTCACGGCCGCCTTCTTCACGGCTTCTAATGCCGGCAATTATAATCTTCATGCACTCCTGCGTCTCTGCAAAAGGAAAAGGCAGAACCCCTGTCCTGAGATAGTCTATAAATGCCTGCAGCTGCGCCTTGAACGAATAAAAACTGTCCATATGTGCTATCTGAGCAAATCCTGCTGTACCACACAGTTCCATGACCCCTAGCGCACCAAACATATCATATATTGCAATAACATTAACATCAGCACCTGACGAATGTTTCAAATGAACAATATTTCTATCTATGGAGCCTGTATTCCGAACAGATATAAAACCGGGGCCCATTATGGGATAGATTCCTTCCAATGCATGGATTCCATACCTTTCCCAGGATTTACAGGTAGTAATACTGGCATAGCGTACTTTTCCCAGATTATTTGTACTTAATCTATAGGGAAGGAACTCCTTTGCATATCTCATGCAGCTGGAAGACATTATCCTGGCACCGTCCTCAACCCATTTACTGAAGGTTTTGAGATCCTCTTCATTATCCACCATGGGTTTGTCCACAAAGATTGGCAGCCCTGCTTCAATAAAAGGCCTGCATCTTTGGACATGCTCATGTCCCTTATCTGTTGCTATAATGACGGCGTCAACCTTCCCTATAACATCCTCAGGCTTTTCTACTACGTTTGGTATCAGTGATGCCTTTGACACATGAACCGCATCCTCCGGGTTATCAGTCCATATGTGGGTTACCTTGGCACCTTTTATTTGTAAAGTTTCCTTCGGCTCTTTGTTCAAGTAGAGAGGTATTCCGGCAAAGGGGCATTTCGCCATCTCTTCTGGATTATATCCATTAAAAATAGCACTCCATGAATATGGGTGACCATTGCCGTCTACCATACCAAGCATGGCAAGTCGAATTTCCTCTCTGTCCACAAGAGGCTTAACAGAGCCGGAATAATTTGTTTCATTAATAATAGACATAGAATTCCTCCTTCATTTTTCATTCTTTATTCGCAGGTACTATTAGCATTATTCCACTTTAACCTTCACAACAACTTTTTTGACTTGTGTCGGCGTATCTACTGCAATGCACGGCATATGTACATCTCCCGGGGCAAATATTGCAAAAAAACCCGAAGTCAGCTTTATAAAAGTTCCTTCGCCTTGCAAAAGCAGATAGTCACCACTTTCATCATACTCTTTAGCTACCTTCATGCCTTCTATATTGCTATAGCCCATCTGTTCGGTACCATTATATACATATTGAACATCTATATATTTACGGTGGGCCTCCCACACGCCGTTCTCCATTTGCTTGGTCTCATACTGCTGCACCATTGCATAAACATCGTTTCCTTCAATTTCATATCTACCTTGCTCCAATTCTGAAAAATCCGTTTTCTGTAAATACTCAAGTGCCACTTTTATTCCTGGGTTTATTCCATAATACAGGCTTGCATTTTTTAGTCTATCAATTATCATCTCAATCTTCCTTTCAGAATTAAGTAATTTGGCTAACTATTTACTGCCATATATGCTTTTTATCTGAGTTTCAGCCTTCTTTGCAAACTGTGAAACAATTCCTGAACAGTACTGGCTCAATCCAACCACATCAGCACCCATACTTATAAAAGTATATCCCATCTGCATAAGCTCCTCCGCATTTGCAGGAGATCCCACCGTGCCTGCAAATTTACCGTGCTTGACTGCAGTTTTCGCGACTATCTCTCTGGCTTTTAACAAATCAGGATGATTGAACTGCCCTGGAGCTCCTATTCCCTGGCTGAAATCACCTGGTCCGAAAAATAGCATATCAATTCCATCAAGAGC
>CAYQCA010000341.1:0-1167 GCA_964415835.1 uncultured Clostridium sp.
TCACTTCTCCACATCACTGATACTAATCTGTCTGGTATGAGCCGTATGATTCCATTCGGTGTTCTTCCTTTCCATAAATCCCTGTATAGTGATTGGAACCCAGGTCAGGCAGTAAAAAGGATATATTATAAATCCCAGCAGTACTTTTATGTTAAACTTCTTTTCTGCCAGAATGATCAGGGGTCCATATATCATTTCAAATATCCCCATTACATACCATACCTGTACAGGGAAAACATATTTTATTGAAAATAGCGGGAATTCTGGGTAAACTGTCTGAATCCACATCAGAACAGTTATCAGACCTATAAAGATAAATCTGATGGGCTGAAATAAATATAGTGCACAGTCCAATGAAATCAAATCGCCCTGGGAAAAGGCCTGTCTGAAAAGGGAACCAAGATATCTGCTTGCACAGTCAGCGTGGCCTTGCATCCAGCGCTTTCTCTGTCTCCAGGACTGCTTTAAGGTAAGGGGCTTTTCATCATATACAACTGCGTCATGAGCCCATGATATTTTTATACCGTTCAATGCAAGCTTCATAGTATATTCCAGATCTTCAGTCAGGCAGGTAGCTCCCCATTTAAGCTTTCTAAGTATATCCGTATCTATACAAAAACCTGTTCCGCAAAGACTGCAGCTAAGCTTTAAATAATATCTCGGAAGCTGAAAAATCCTGTTGGACAGCCAAAAGGCAATGGAATATGAACAGGTTATCCAGCTATCATAAGGGTTTTTACTGTCAATATAGCCCTGAACTACCTTGTGGCCTTTGCAAAGCTGCTTATTCATTTCTAAAAGAAAATTCGGTGAAACCAGATTGTCTGCATCAAATATGGCGACAGCGTCATAATGACTATCCATTTTAAATATTCTATCAAACATCCATTCCAATGCATGACCTTTTCCTCTAAGCTTATCATTCTCACGGATATGTACTATTGCTCCATGAGAACGGGCTATTTCCGATGTTCTGTCAGTACAGTTGTCGGCGATAACAAAAACATCATACAATTCACGAGGGTAGTTAACCTTAAAAAGACTATCTACTACATGATTAATTACCAGTTCTTCATTGTGTGCGGCAACAACTAATGCGAATTTTTTATGAGGTTTTATTTCAACCGAATTACGCTCTTTAAGCTTGATCCAGCCAAAAATGGATAT
>CAYQCA010000341.1:1267-3038 GCA_964415835.1 uncultured Clostridium sp.
ACTATTCGCAAATAGTTTAGACAAAAAAGAGAAAAAATATTTATTGCTTTTATTAAAAGTAGCTATGCTATAATATACTTAATATTTAGAATGTGGAGAGTCAAATGCAAAAATCCTACTATAATAATGCTATTACAGGCAATTCATCCATGTTGGCCTGCTTTAACGAAAAGGCTGAGCTCCTAAGATTATTTTGGCCTAATATTGATTATTTACAGCAGTTTGACAAAATGCTCTGCGGAATTTTTATAAAGAATAAAATGGGAAGTACCGTGTGGCTCAATGACCACCAATGCGAGCATAATCAGGAATATATCTATGACACAAACATTATAAAAAACACTATAATAAATCATATGGATGGATATAAAGTTGTTTTGTATGACTTTGTTCATCCTCATAGAGATATGTTGGTAAGACGATTTGAAATTCAAAATATTTTTCCGGATGGGCGGGAACTCGGTATAATGTCGTTCACCGCAACCACTAGTTCAGACGCAGATGTTGCAAGCTCATTGTTTGATTTTGATAATGAAGCCCTTATCCATTACAAGGCTAACAATTATATCGCTATAACTTCAGATATTCCGGCGGCTCAGTTTCAAATCGGGAATAATGCCAATGATGCTGCAATAAACACATATTTGTTCGGTAAAGATGACATAGGTATGATGAAAGATGCAGCTGTCTCATGGGATTTGGGACAATTTAAGACCAATGAGACAAAAACTTTTAACCTGTATATCTGTGCAGGTGAAACTTTAAAAATTTGCAAAACATCTATAAAAGAGGCCAAGGCTGCCGGCGCACTAAAAATGCTCAATGAAACAGAGCAGTATTGGTATGATTTTTTAAATAGTGTCAACGGTATAAAATCCCAAAATGATCTGCTAAACGATTTATATAAAAGATCCCTGCTTGTTTTCAGGTTAATGTATGACAAGAGAAGCGGCGGCTTGATGGCTGCACCCGAGTTGGATGAATATTTCACAAAGTGTGGAAGGTATGCCTACTGCTGGGGTAGAGATGCTGCTTTTATAACCGGAGCATTGGATATATCCGGGCTTACGGATTGCGTAGACAACTTTTACAAATGGGCAGTAAAGGTCCAGGATGAGAATGGCAGCTGGCAGCAAAGGTATCATATGGATGGAAACCTGGGCCCATGCTGGGGCTTGCAGATTGATGAAACAGGTACTTTAGTCTGGGGGATGTTAAACCATTATAAATATACGAAGGATGCCGGATTCCTGAACCATGTGTGGGAGGCTGTGGAAGCTGCTGCAAACTTCCTCTCCTCGTTTATTGACACCGAAACAGGCCTGCCAAAACCCAGCTTTGATTTGTGGGAGGAAAGGTATGGAGAACATGCCTATTCTGCTGCTGCGGTATATGCAGGTCTCCGTGCTTCATATGAAATTGCCGGAATACTTGGCAGGGAGAGTGAAGCTTCAATTAAGTGGAATAAAACTGCCGACAGAATCAGGGAAGCGATTATCAAGAATTTCTGGAAGCCGGATTATCACCGCTTTATCAGAAGTGTAAGAGTGAAACTTAATGGTTACGGACAGGAGCCTTCACATGATACGATGATGATTGAAGTAAATCCGAAAGGATATATGAGAGATGTTACGTTGGAGGATTGGATTGTAGACGTTAGCCTGGTTGGACTTAGTATTCCATTTGAGGTCTTTGATGTCAACGACCCAATGATAAAAGAGACAGTATTATTGATTGAGCAGGTATTGACCTCCCATGGTGCCGGAGGTAT
>CAYQCA010000342.1:0-3022 GCA_964415835.1 uncultured Clostridium sp.
GCCAGAGCTTGATATAATGGTTAACCCTAGGTTCAATATCCTTATATGCATGCCAGAAATTTTTAAGTGTATAAAAACCTTCCTCTGCAGAACTGACTCCAATTTGATTTAAAAGTTCATAAATATAAACAAAAACAAAGGAAAGTGACGTTTTTTCTACTATACCTCCACGTACCTTGGTTCGCCAGGAAAAATAACCGCGCAATTGTTGGTCAGTCATAGCCTGATAAGTAGGATAATATCTCTGAAATTCACCATTGTAGAGGTAATCATCCGTAAAATCTTCCATGAGTTTCCCTTGTTTATAAAAGATTTGAGCATCTGATTCATAAAAAACAATATCTGATTTTACTAGATTCCTCATTTCACGATACTTTGGTGGTGTAAATTTAGCCATTTGTGCTGCTGTTTTAAGTATAGGCTCATCCTGATATGTTTTTGATACAGTATAATCATTATCTATAAGCTTTTTATTTGATAGTATTGATTTTATTAAGCTTTGAATATCAGCCATATGGACACCACCTTCGCACCTAATTATATCAAAGCAGTATTAACTTGACAATTTGATATTTGGATTAGATCAATCTCATTATCAAAAATAGTTACCAATTACTTGACGTCACTTTTTCCAGATAATACAATCTATATAGAATGCATTATGCAAAAAATTAATTAGGAGGTCTTATGGAAAACAATAAATTATTTGAATTAAGAAGCAAACTCTCTGCCCTACCGGTATTGGAGCAGCGTATGAAAAGCCTTTGTCAAAAAATTTATACTGCTGAAGAAGAAGTCAAATCATTATTGCATAAATTTGAACGAGAAGCATTAGATGTGGATCAAATCCAAAAAGATTCTTTCTCAAATTCTATTCTAAAACTGCTCGGAAAATTTGAGGATAAGGCTAACAAGGAAACTCAGGAAATGCTCTCTGCTAAATTGGACTATGATAAAGCAGTTCAACGGGTCAGTGAACTAAACCAGGAACGAATGGAACTTGGAAACAAAATAGCTGACCTTAATAAAGAGAAACTTGTTTTTGAAGATGAATTCAGAAAACGTGAAGAATTCATAAAAAGCAAGGCAAAAGATCAGGCATATGCAACTTACATAGAGATTGAAAATGAGCAGGATATGCTGTCAAGGCAGCTTACTGAAACTAATGAAGCTATCGGAGCTGCCAATAGAGTTCTTAGTACTGCCAGTAGTGCCATGAAACATCTTGAAAGCGCTGAAAACTGGGCAACCTATGATGTCTGGTCAAGAGGCGGAATAATTAGTCACATGGCCAAGTATGATCATTTGGATGATGCTCAGCAGGCTTTTAACAGATTAAGCTCTCAGGTTAAGGATTTAGAAAAAGAGTTAATGGATGTCAAAATATATGCTTCATATGACTCTATGGGAATCGATTCAACCACTAGAGCCATTGACTTTTGGTTTGATAACATTTTCACCGATTTGAATGTCCGCGATAAAATCCGTGGTGATATGGAAGAACTGAGAATGTTATATGGTAGAATTAATAGCGTTATTAGTAAACTTCAAAGCAACAGGAATGACCTA
Organism: uncultured Clostridium sp.; assembly: GCA_964415835.1. Lineage (GTDB taxonomy): Bacteria > Bacillota > Clostridia > Acetivibrionales > DSM-1351 > Ruminiclostridium. The sequence goes on from CAYQCA010000342.1 coordinate 1,570, forward strand.
CAGAAAAGGTTGTCAGAAGCAGAAAGCAGAAAAAATGAATTGATATTGTCTACAGAAGGATAGCAAATAAGCGTGCCCAATTCCTGATGCAGGGAAACTTAAAGATATACAATTGCTGTAATAATGATGATTTTATGGAGTAGGATTGGAGAATAATCATGAAAAAAAGGATTGCTGTAAAGGGGTTACCCTTCCAAACATGGACACCCGCTATCAAAGGCTATGAAAATAGTATTAGCACTTTAGGGCAGGTAACTATAAACGGTACAAAGCATTGTATTATGATTAGAGGCAATGATAAAAGCAATCCAGTAATTATTTTTGTTCATGGAGGTCCTGGTACAACAGAAATCCCTTATGTGAGAAAATACCAGGATTTGTTAGAACAAAATTTTACTATAGTTCACTATGACGAAAGAGCAACAGGTAAGTCATACCATTTTTTTGAAGATTACTCGAATTTGTCTATTGATTTACTGGTAGAGGACTTACTTGCACTTACAGATTACATCAGTAATAAACTGAGTACAAAGCAAATTATATTAGCAGGGCATTCTTTTGGCACAGTTGTGTCTATAAAAGCTGCTTTCAAAGCACCTGAAAAATATCTAGCCTATGTAGGCATAGGCCAGATAGGTGATTTTTGGAGCAGAGAACTGGAGTCTTTGGAGTACTGCTTAAAACAAGCTACATTGAACAATAACATCCAAGATATCAGAGATATAGAGGCTTGCTATCAGAGTGTTCTCAATCACAAAGAGTCCTTCCCAAGAAAATTTACCAGGAAATATGGTGGTGTTTCGAGGCTAATTAATGATGCAAGTGATATAGTGTCAGGACTATTGCTAAGTCCCGAATATAATTTTATTGATACAATTCGTTTCGGAAAAGGCCGATCGATTTCAAACAAAATCCTTTGGACAGAGTTGATGGAAAGCAATCTTCCAAATGAAGTTTCAGAATTAAAAATACCTTGTTACTTTGTTATGGGTAAATATGATTATTTAACACCTGTAAAAACTGCAAAAGACTATTTCGACTCTATAAGTGCACCATATAAGGATTTTATTGTTTTTGAAGAGTCAGCACATTATCCTCAATTTGAGGAAAAGCAAAAGTTCAATGATTTGATTAAAAAGATATATACGACAATAAAATCTTAGTCTTCTGCATGACAGAATGAGAATATTTAGCTTTGCCCCAAAAAAACCACCTTCCGGGTTTCTCCAGAAGGTGGTAAAATTTAATACTTACTCTTTTTTTCCAACTCAAAGCTATTCAGTGCTTTGTCTCTTCTTGCATTTTTTTCTTTTAAAGCATTTTTCAATCGATCATTGTTTGTTCGATCTATTATTTCATCTGCAACTTCATAGTTGTGTCTGGTATTATTTATTTTTGTTTTGAGTATTTCTTGATTTTCTGTACGGTTATCGGGGTTGTGTGTATGCTTCAT
>CAYQCA010000343.1:0-1588 GCA_964415835.1 uncultured Clostridium sp.
AATTGTTTAATTCTGATTATATAATAATAATTTTTTGTTAACATTGTCAAACTATAATTGATAGGATAGAGTTAAAATTAATATTGAAGAGTGAATAATTAAGGAAGCTCGACCTTTTGTCCGAGCAAAAATTAAGGCCGACATAAGTCGGCCCTCCATAACTTTTCACTTTTAAATTTTCATTTTTCACTAAGAACCTATCTCTCTTCCAATGCAATATATTTCTTTGCCTTAGAAATACTCTTGTAAGCAGGTCTGATAATTTTCTGCATACAAACAACTTCTTCGATTCTGTGAGCACACCAGCCAACTATTCTTGCAACTGCAAATAGTGGAGTAAACAGTTCAGTTGGAATTCCCAGTGCATCATAAACAAATCCGGAATACAAGTCTACATTTGCGCAGATATTCTTGGAAGTACCTTTAACTTCGCTGAAAACTTCAGGTCCCAATCTTTCCACTGCGTCATATAGCAGGAATTCTTTTTCTCTTCCCTTTTCAATGGCAAGATTATGAGCTTTATCCTTTAATAATATTGTTCTTGGATCAGATAAAGTGTATACTGCATGACCTAATCCATAAATCAAGCCGGCTTTATCAAATACTTCCTTATTCAGCATCTTTGTCAGGTAACGCTTGATTTCTTCATCATCAGACCAGTCAGATACATTTTCTTTTATATTATCGAGCATATTCATAGCTTTGATATTTGCTCCGCCATGCTTTGGTCCCTTTAATGAGCCAACCGCTGCAGCAATTGCTGAATAGGTATCAGTATCTGTTGAAGATACTACTCTTGCAGCGAAAGTTGAGTTATTTCCACCTCCGTGTTCAGCATGTAAAACCAGCGCCAAATCAAGGATTTCTGCTTCTGTCTGAGTATATTTATTATCGGGTCTGATCATATGCAGTATATTTTCTGCTGTTGATAAATCAGGTTTCGGGCTATGAATATACAAACTTTTACCACCGTAATAATGGGATTTTGCCTGGAACCCATATGCCACCATAGTTGGGAAGCGTGCAATAAGTTCAATACTTTGTCTTAATAGATTTCTGGCATCTATACTGTCCGGATTATCATCATATGAATATGAAACCAGCACACTTCTGCCTAGTTTATTCATTATATCTGAACTTGGAGCCTTTAAAATCATATCCTCGGTAAAACCATTGGGTAATGCTCTCAACTCTCCAAGAAGCTCGTTGAATTCTTTTAGTTGATCTTTATCTGGTAAAGATCCAAACAAGAGTAAGTAACAAACTTCTTCAAAACCAAAGCGCTTTTCATTTTGAAAACCTCTAACCAGCTCCACGACATCAATGCCTCTATAAACAAGTCGGCCTTCATCTTCTTTTCTTTCGCCTTCGTAAAGAACGTACCCATGAACCTCTCCTATTTCGGTAAGACCCACCAGAACTCCTGAACCATCTGCATTTCTTAAACCTTTTTTAACACTGTATTTGTTATAATACTCAGGATCAATACGATATGGGTTATCAACTACGCCAACCATTTTATCCAAATAAGCATTTAATTTCTGCTCCATTTTAAATCCTCCCTTTGTTACAATTATTTTGAAGAACG
>CAYQCA010000343.1:1688-3007 GCA_964415835.1 uncultured Clostridium sp.
GGACAAGGATCATTTCTTCCTATTTTATTGCTTACTGCCATTCCGGATTTTCTGAATTCAGTTGTAATTTCTTTTCTTGATTCCTCTGAAAGAATTCCCTCCCATTCAGGCAGGTTATACAACCAGTCCGCTTTTGCACCAAGCATATTAAAATATAATTTTTCATAGTCTATTTCGATATCTAGCTCTGATGTGTCCTCCAGACTATCTAAATCGACTTCATTTACCAAGCTGGTATTAATTCCATCAAGAAATCCTACAAAAGTAACCGTATCCATATTAAAAGAACTTGCTATTTCAGAAAGTGGACCTTTTAAAGTCTTACGATTGTTAGCCAATATATCTGCATAGTTGTCTTTTTCTTTTAAAAAGTACTCTTTCCAGAAAGCCTCATTTTGTTGTGGAGTTCTTTCCTGTTCTGCTATCTCTCTCCACTTTTCAAATAGTGTCATAACTATTACTCCTTTTCAATTAAATCTTAACGCATGATTAAATGATAAAACTCCATTACAAAATATGGGAGTTATTATTTATTCATGCCTAAGATATTATATCATAGCATGCCAAAGTTGCAAATCCTTATGTTAACCTTTTCTTTTATCACTGCATATACTAAATATGAGAATAATTATTAACAAATTTAAATATGGTGGTGAAAAAAATGAGCTATGACGCTTTTGACTCAAGACAAATGCCAGGTATTTCATACGTTAGATTATTGCATGCTGCACCGGGAGTACCGGCAGTAGATATTTATGCTAACGACAGACTACTCGCTAGACGGCTCTCGTATGAACAATTTTCCGATTATATACAGTTAGATTCCGGAACATATAATATTAAAGTATATCCGGCAGGAACACAAGTAACACCTGTTTTAAGTATAAGCCTCCCTTTGACTGAAGGAACAATTTACACGCTTGCTGTAATAGGTTTGCCTCCCCGAATCGGAATACTGCCCATTGAAGATGGTTATGAGGAGTTTAACGTAAACAGTTTGAATACCAGATTTATTAATCTTTCGCCTGATTCACCAAGCCTGGACCTTGTTACAAGAGAAGGAACAGTAGTATTTTCTGACGTTGCTTTTACAGAAGTCAGTGATTATATACCTACCCGCCCAGGCCTCTATAACTTTTTTGTAAGACCCGCCGGTCAATCTACAAATCTTTTGTATTTCCCGGCTAGGCTTTTACCAAGGAGAAATTTATCTTTTTATGTAATTGGGTCTTTTGGCGCTCGAAATATGAAAGTACTGATTCCAATGGATGGATCGACCTATTTGAGGTACTAAAAATTTTTCCCTGATTCACAAAAAG
>CAYQCA010000344.1:0-2969 GCA_964415835.1 uncultured Clostridium sp.
GGCGCTGGACTTATACAGTCAAGCTCAAGAACACTAGCAAAGATGCACTTCTAACACATGATAATTATGAATATTTGGAGAAGTTATTCAGTAGATAATTCATCTGCTTAGATGCTGGTTTCTTTATCAAGCTCGTTTGTATATTCCTCCATGATAAAGAATAAAAGTCTCAACATCATAGCTCAATATTTTTGTGATAGCCTTTTTAGCGTTCTCCATATCCAAAGTAAACTGAGGGTTTGCAATAGCAAACTGATTATTTTCCAGTACAGCGGCATCACCTGTTATAAGTGTTTTTTTGTTTCTTAGGTATAGCGATATATGACCCGGAGTATGACCTGGAGTACCAACAATTTCACAACCTCCACACCAGTCCAAAATATCTCCGTCATGTACCAATATATCAACTTTTGCAGGTTTTACACTTTTTAGTATTTCACAAAAAGCCTTCCCAAATGGTTTCTGTTCATCGCTTAAAGTCTTTAGCAGTTCTTCTGCCTGCTCTAACCGCATGGATTTCTTTTCTCCTGAAATATAGGGAGCCTCAATCTCGCTGGCAACTATTTTTATATTCGGGTACTTCTCTTTAAAAGCTGCCAAAGCTCCCATATGGTCATGGTCATGATGTGTAATTAAAATTTTTGTAAGTTGATTGCAATCTAAGTTTTCTTCTTTTATGGCTTCTTCTAGAACAGACAAAAATCCCGTATATCCGCAATCAACTAATATCATTTCATTATCATCTTTCAAAATTACAGGATGGATAACATCCTCTGTCTCACCAAATTTAAATTTTATGTTTAAAACAATTATCTTTTCCATTTTAAATCTCCCTATTATTAAATTATTTTTTACAGTTTACAACTCCAGATTCAAGTATAGAAAAAGTCTTGTTATCACAATTAATCTCTACCATAGCGCCATACGGCAAACACATCATTGGCTCATTATGTCCGAACGACATATTATAGACAATGGGTAAATTATGAAGTCCTAATTCTGATACTATCTTCATGATTGAATTCTTGTATTCTGAGTAATATTTCTCTTGATATGGTTTCCCGAAAATTATTCCTTTTGCCTTTTGAAGTATGCCTTGGCTACCATAATTTCTAAGCCAGTATTCTATGTATCTTGCTTCAGGCATATCTTCAGATGTTTCAAAAAATAGAATCACATTTTCAAACATATCATTTGACGGCCAGAGAGAAGTGCCTTTAATCATCTCCATTACCTCAATACAACCACCAATTAAATGACCTCGCGTTATACCGTTACCCTGCAAAAATTCATAACCTTGATTCTTTATCATAGTTTTTGCAATGGAGGCATTACTTTCAGTCCATTCTAATCTTTCTCCAGTCCATTCATCAGCAGCAGGTATTAAGCCAATTGGCGAAGCATCAAAAAGAACCTTCTCCAACCATTTTGCGGTATAATCAAAAACTTTAATGTTTTCTGCCAGTTCTGCGAGAACTGATACCCCATAAAAACTTGATAGGTTCGCTTTAAGGCACATAAAATGTGTAACGGTTGTATCAGAATAACCTATAAATATTTTTGGATTAGTTTTTATTATATTAAAGTCTATATATGGCAGCATTCTTATACTCTCATCACCACCAATGCATGAAAAAATAGCTTTTATAGATACATCTGAAAAAGCAGTCATCAAATCCTCTGCACGTTTTTCCGGATGATGATATAAAAAATCAGACCCCTTTAGTGTGTTTGGCATCTCTACAACTTCTAATCCAAACTGTTCCTGCAATCTTTTTTTACCTAAATTGTATCTCCAAAGTAAATCTGTATCCCCAGCTCCACCCCAGGATAGACTCACTGTAGCTATCTTATCTCCTCGGTTTAATTTTTGTGGCTTTATTAGTTTTTGCATTTGTTTCACCTCGCAATTAAAGTCTGAAATTTCTCACCCTATATGTAACATACTCTTTTTCAAAATGATAGCCTAATTTTTCTGCTAAAGCAACAGATTCTCTGTTGGCAGCATCCCAACTTGGATAGAGTCCCCTCTTAAGGCATTCAACAATCAATTTTGAAGCACAAACAAGTGCCAGTCCTTTTCTACGGTATTCCTCTATTGTATCTATCTCAATCTCTATTCCTTTGTCATATATCGTATATGAGGATGCACCGGAAACGATTCTGTCATTATGAAGTATGACAAATCCTATTCCTCTTTTATCAAAATCATCGTACGTTGGAAATTGCGAGCACAAATCCTGCATCCATTTTATTGATTTAGTCCTATTGTATATATCTTCATCTATCATCCTCAAGCTATACTCAGAAGGCAGCTTTTCGATGTTTGCCTGTAGTTTTTCCAAGTCAAATATGTCAGGCTCCTTTTTAATCGCATAGCGCATAAATTTATGGCAGTTATCTTTATATTCCTGCTCGATCAAATCCGACCATTCGGCATTTTGCGGTATCATTAAAATATTGGGTACAGCAAAATACTCCGGAATGTTTTTTACCAGTTCGAGATTAGGAACACCGGCAAAGAAGCAGAAATCTGCAGTTATTATCTGCGCTGATTTTGGATTCCGAATATCATCGGTCCAAGCATTACCCATATAGCCCTGTAAGCAGGACCATAAAAGTGTTTCGTTCCAGCCATTAAATAATGGCGAGATTTTATGCATTTCTCCTTTTTCTAAATGATACATTTGGTAGACCTCCTGTCAAGAAGACGAACGATTTTTGATAAAGTGTTTTCTCGTTGGTATTATAAATACTAATGCTATAAATGATGAGATAAAATTTTGAGATAAATTTTTATTTTGTATGATGATATCTCAAAAAATCCTAAACGGTTAAAAAGGCTAGGACATATTAAATCAATTATAGATAATATTCCACCTAGAAAAAGTATGTCTCCATATAATGTTATTAATATAGGTCTTTTCTCATTCAATTTCATCCCCACCCCTATCAACTTTGAACCTTCG
>CAYQCA010000345.1:0-2954 GCA_964415835.1 uncultured Clostridium sp.
CCTTTCCAGTACATTGATCCCGCCGCCGTACCAATAGCTCCTCCGATTACTTCCGCTCTCCACAACATCATAATCAATATGCAGCAGCACAGGCAGTCCCTTCTCTCCGCAATATCTGAACATATCCAGTGCATCAGGATTGTCATACATCATTCGAAGCTTAATCTCTCCGCATATTTTTGCCCCATAGATCTCCACAGCAGCCCTCAGCTTGTCAATTCCTTCCGGCTTCCTTGGGTCAGGTCCATATCCAAGTATAAATTTACCGGGAGCACGTTCCGCATAAGAAATGCACCGCGAAAATGGAATAGGGCCGTTTTGCCCGGTCTCAGGTATAAGACGGTCAGAGGCGGAATCATACTCATGCCGAGGGGATTCCCAGCTTAAAAGCCAGGTTTTGTCAATATGGTACTTCTCCATATTTTCCAGGAACTTTTTTAAATCATGCCCATGCCAATCGGGATGGTTGTGAATATCAATAATCATCGTGCATCCTCCCTAAAACTTATTAATCTACTTGTTTTTGACGATTCATAAATCGAAGTTATTATTTCGACAGGCTTCCTGCCCTCGTACTGGTCGACCAGGGGTCTTCTGTCATACCGGATTGCGTCTGTCATGTCACTTATCTGACGGACATGCCCATCAACTCCCATATTGGTAGGATTATTTGATGTATTGTTTCCGCCCCGTCCAATGATTAGTCCTTCCGGCGGCTCGCAGCCTTCCACCTCCCATGACAGTACACAGTCTTCTTCGAGTATGACCGTTCCTTTCTCCCCGCAAATTTCCAGTCTGCGCGGCTTGCCGGGATATACCGAGGTAGTCGCCTGTATGACCCCCGTCGCTCCATTTTCAAACTCCAGAAGAGCTGCTGCAGTATCCTCTACCTCAATTTTTCTTACCAGAGTTTTTGTACGACCAAACACTGTCTTTACAGGACCCATCACATATTGGAGCAGGTCAACACCGTGTATCCCCTGATTCATTAGAGCTCCACCACCGTCCATTTTCCAGGTGCCTCTCCAGCCGCCTTTGTCATAGTATTCCTGCGACCGGTAATATTTCATATAGATATCTCCCGAAATCAATTTACCCAGTGCCCCGCTGTCTACTGCTTTTTTAAGATGAACCACTGCATCGGAAAACCTCAGTTGGGAGATGACTGCCAACTTTACCCGGTTAGCCTCGCAGGCTTCGATGATCTCATCCGCCTCCTGAAGATTTAATGCCATGGGCTTTTCTACAATGATATGTTTTCCGGCTTTTGCAGCCCGGATGGCAAGTGGTGCATGCAACCCGCTTGGCGTGCATATGCAGACCACATCAATTAAAGGACTCGAAAGCAAATCCTCCACAGTATCAAAAGCTTTGACGTTATATTTTTCAGCAAAAGCCTTCCTTGAATGTTCATGAACATCCGTAACGCCTGTCAGCGTTGCATACCCTATCTGTGAAATGGCATCTGCATGCCAGTTTGATATCATTCCGCAGCCAATGATTCCAAATTTAATTTCTTTTTCTGCCATATGTAGAAAATCCCCCTTGTATATTTTATCTTCATTATAAACAAGGTGGATTTTTTACTCTTTGCATATTCTCTTTTATAGTTGATATATCTGATTTTTTTACTCACAATTTTAAAATTACGGAGCTGCTTACTCACGTCCGAAATAGCTATCCAGCTTTTGCCTGATTTCCTTAGGTATAAGGTGGGGTACAGGGAAAACAGCACTGTTGCCAAGGCGGACTGCAAGGTCCTTTGCAAAATCAAAGGTTTTTTGCAACGCGGCAGCACTCATAAGTCCGGCAGTGTCATTGCGTGAATGGCCGCCACAGCCTGTGCGGTACAGGCTTACTGCCGGGATACCCACATCTGCAAAGCTGCTTGAATCACTGGGAAAGACGTCTTGGCGTATATTTACTCCATACCCTGATTCACTGGCAAGAAATGCAATGATGCCGCTAAGGCATTCGTCAGCGGAAACAACTGCGTGGTGGGCGCCGATTAATTGTCCGGCAAGATCGATATTGATGACCAGAGCAATACGTTTTTTCTCTTCTTCACTTAGTTGGCTGACATAATGCTTACTACCCACAAGTCCTATTTCTTCGGCACCGCACCATATGAAGCGACATGGGCGTTTTAGAGGGTTTTGCTGAAAGTAGCGGCATAGCTCCATAATAATGGCGCTGCCTGATGCATTGTCATAGGCACCGTGACTGAATGGAACTGAATCATAATGGGCAGTAAAAAGGATGTATTCATCCGTTATGTATTCTTCCTTGTGGTCTCTGCCAGGAAGCTCTGCCACAATATTTTGAGACAAACCCGTAAATTCATCCTGTTTAAGAATGATTCTGCAGCGAACCGGATTTTGCTCCAGAAGAACGATGGCATCTTGTGCACGGATGGATAGCCCGGGAAGCTTAACAGGATTATCCTCCGTAAGGTGTCGCCCTTTACGCAGACGGCGTATTTCCAGGTCGGTTTTTTCCCTATCATCGCAGAGACTGCCGGAAATAGCGATAAATCCGGCTACCTTTGATTCCACCATTTTTTTGTAAACCTTGGCATCCGGATGGGTATTGAGCAGGACAATGCAGCCTTTGGCCAGAGAAAGGTTTACATCTTCCCCATTTTCAGCATAGAAAAAAGGGGCTTCTATGCCCTCCGGCGGAGTGCTGCCCGAAAATCCATAGCCGGTAACCTCAAATTGATAAGTGCATGAGGGCTCTGTGATATGCAGTTCGGCCCTGTGAATGGTATATGCAGGAATTTCAAAGGTCTGTCGTTTCGCTTTGATGCCCATAGTGTTTAATTTCTCAGTCAAAATGTCAGCAGCCCTTTTTTCCTGTTCGCTGCCGGTAATTCGTTCATAATCTAAATTTGTTACAAGTTCATAGGCTGATTTTCCGTTCTTTATCATGAAGTTTCCTCCAAATCTTTTTTC
>CAYQCA010000346.1:0-2927 GCA_964415835.1 uncultured Clostridium sp.
AAGGGAAAATAGTTTTTCATAACCTGTAGATTTCGTTAATGCTTCAAAGTTAGTCATTTTACAATACGAAGCAAATCTTAATCCTATAAACAGAATAAAATGAGAAAAAAGCGATTTTGATGAGGCAATCAGGGTCGTTTTTCTTGTTTGGAAGAATAGCGAAATGATTTGTTGTACTGTTTTTCGACAATTTTCAGTATTTTGCTTGAGTTTGGGCAAAAGAATAACCGTCCATTATTTATAAAGGATTAATAATCAAGCTATTTTTGTTTCCATTATGAATTTAGAATTAATGTTTAGCAAAAAATAAACTATCTTTGCTAAAATTCTGCCTAAATGCGGGTTAATTCAACTATGGCTCATAGGCAATAGCGGGTAAATACTCAATTAGGAAGTCACTACCCCGCCAGAGCATTTTCTCTTTTTGAAAAGTAATACACACGCAAACCGCTACTGCCCATAGCCGAAACCGTCAGCGCTAATATTACAAAGCATTTGGATTGAGAGTGATATATTAAAATGTAATTGACAATACTTAAATTGAAAAAGGGAAATCAAATAGCATATTTTAAAGATATCGGTTCTTTTTTGAAGGGACTGAAATCTTTAACTCCACAGTCAAACCTATTTCACATTCAAAAACATGAAGAAGTACCTGATACCCATTCGATAGAAACCCAATTGTTCAGAACCAATACTTTTTCGGTTTCGTTATTAACCGAAGGAGAAGCAATATATAAGTTGGGAATGAAGGAATACCACATGAAACCCGGTTCGTATTACTTTATGTCGCCACTGCAATTGCGCTACTATAAGAAACTAAATACCTGGAAGGGTTATGTTTTTGTTTTTTCTGAAGAATTTATTCAGAACTTTTCCGGAGTTTCAGTATATCACGAATATCCATTCTTTAATCTGGATGCCAATGTACAGCTTCAATTGGACGAGCAACAGCTAAAAGAGCTAATTCCGTTATTGGATAACATGTATGGTTATTATAAAAGCGACGAACCAGAGAAACTGAAATTTATTATTCATTATATGTCGCTAGCCTTGCTCTCCGCAAAAAAATGGTATAGCCAAAATTTTCCGGTAGAGAAAATTCCTCAAAAAGGTTATTCGCTTTCAAAAATGTTTGACGATTTGTTGGAAAAACACTTCTTTGAACTTGTTACTCAAAAGTGCGATAAGCTGTACACAGTATCTAATTTTGCTAAAAAATTAAATGTAAGCGTTAATCATTTAAGTGACACAGTTAAAAAGGAAACCGGGAGAACCCCTGCACAATTTATTAAAGAACGGACGATTCTTGAAGCTAAATCATTATTGCGAAACACACAGTTATCTGTCTCTGAAGTAGCTTATTTTCTCACCTTTGACGACCCTTCCTATTTTGCCAAATATTTTAAATCGGCTACAGGAATTTCGCCCTCTGTTTATAAAGAAAATAAAGACAATCTGTAAATCTTACCTGAACAACAGTAAATTCTACCAGAAAGCAGACGCATTCCTCCCGTAATTTTGTAACCATAATTTATAAACATATTGTTATGGAAACATTTTTCAAATATTACGGCCTCGATTGGTTAGCTATGCTAATGAATCTACTTGCTGTTATTCAACTGGGCAACAAGATAAAATGGGGGTTTGTTATTTTTATAGGTGCCAATCTCACATGGATTATTACAGCTTGGTTATTATTGCATAGCTATGCAATTGTTTTTGGAAACTTCTTTTTTCTGGTAACCAACATGCGGGGATTTATCAAATGGAAAAAACAAGATCAAACAACAGCATAATATTTTGTTAAAAGGGAAATCAAGTATTTTTGGAGTCATTTCTAACGTAGCATTAAAATAAAGAGTTATGAAAGTATTAGCAATAAATGGAAGTCCTCATAAATTGGGTAATACCTATCACGCATTAACTATGCTTGGTAAGCAATTACAAAAAAATAATATTGAGTTTGAAATTGTTCACATTGGCAATAAGGCAATAAGCGGTTGTATAGGATGTGGCAAGTGTTCTAAAACACAAAATAATCAGTGTGGCATAAATACTGATATTGTAAACAAGATCATACCAAAGATTAAAGAAGCAGATGGGATTGTTCTTGGTTCTCCGGTTCATTTTTCGGGAATACCCGGTACTATGAAGAGTTTTTTAGATAGAGTGTGGTATGTTTCTTCGAAAAATAAAAACTCATTGTTTCATCATAAAGTGGGAGCTGCTTTGGTAGCAGCACGTCGAAGTGGTGGTTCGGCAACTCTTGATGGATTAAATCATTATTTAGCATATTCAGAAATGATATTGGCAACTTCGAATTATTGGAATATAATACATGGAACTGCTCCGGCTGATGTGGAACAAGATTCTGAAGGTACTCAGATTGTGGATACCTTGGGAGAAAATATGGCTTGGATTCTGAATATGAGAGAACAAGCAAAATTAGCACAAATAAAAGAACCTGAAAGAAAGGTGAAGATTATGACAGATTTTATTAGATAGAAGTTGAATATAATCAGGAGGAGGTTTTACTCATGTGAATATATCGTTAGTTCATCAAGGATATCAATTACCTTTTACTGCAACGATAAAAAACAGATAAGAATTACTATGGGGACAGTAGGAATGATTTCCAAATCAGAACAAGCCAATCAGATTATCGAAAACGAACAAGCTGATTTAATAATTGATGTACTGTTTTTAAATAATTATCACTATTTGCTTAAGTTTGGGCAAAAGAATAGCTGTCCATTATTTCTAAGGAATTAATATTCAAGCTATTATTATTTCCACTATGAATTTAGAATTAAGTTTTAGCAAAAATAAACTATCTTTGCTAAAACTCCGCCTAAAGGCGCGTTAGTTCAATATCCTCTGCAATGCTTCAGAAGATAACATGTTCTAACTATAACTATTTGTTT
>CAYQCA010000347.1:0-2926 GCA_964415835.1 uncultured Clostridium sp.
AAAATGAATTTTAATGATATTTTTAAATCCAGCTTTATCGAAAAAGTATCTTCTTTTTCGCCGCTAGACATGATTATAGCGCTTGGCCTCTCTTTTGCTCTTGGACTTTTTATTTTTTATGTCTATAAAAAAACCTTCAATGGGGTAATGTACTCTGCAAGCTTCGGAGTTTCACTTCTTGCCATGACTTTAATCACAACACTTATAATTCTTGCAGTTACTTCGAACATAGTTCTTTCGCTTGGTATGGTCGGTGCTTTATCTATTGTACGTTTCAGGTCAGCGATAAAAGAACCTCTTGATATTGCCTTTTTGTTCTGGTCGATTTCGGCAGGTATCGTAACCGGTGCAGGGTTGATTCCTCTTGCAATTTTCGGATCGTTGTTTATTGGAATAATTATGGTTATTTTCGTTAATAAAAAGAGTACTGACAACCCATATATATTGGTTGTAAACTGTGCGAATGACAATTCTGAAAAGCTTGTAACTAAGGTCGTAGAGCAAAGCGTAAGCAAGCATATGCTGAAATCAAAGACTGTATCTGCCAGCGGAATAGAGCTCACTATTGAAGTTAGAATGAAGGACATGACAACCCAGTTTGTTAATCAGATATCCTCGTTGGAGGGTGTTTCAAATGCGGTTCTGGTAAGCTACAACGGAGAATATATGTCGTAGAAGCGATACGGCGTGTTCTTAGATAAATGGAGGTTGGTTTGAAATGATTACCAGCAAGCATATAAATAAAATTATTATTGGTTTTCTGATTATGGCGATTATTTTTACCGGAATAATCATGTACTTGCCCAGAACAGTTGATATTGAAGAAAACAGCACCAAAATGGACTATGAATCAAGGCTGTTTAATAAGGATGGAATAATTTCAATTGATATTAAGGCAGATGAGAATGATTGGGCCAATATGCTTGAAAATGCAACAAAAGAAGAGTATATATCCTGCGATGTTACAATAAACGGAACAACATTCAGTTCTGTAGGAATTCGTCCAAAAGGGAACTCCAGCTTGTCAATGGTAGCGGGCAGTGATTCTGACAGATTCAGCTTCAAATTTGAGTTTGATCATTATATTGATGGACAAACCTGCTTTGGCTTGGATAAGCTTGTGATTAACAATATACAATCTGATACAACTTATATGAAAGAGTATATGTCCTATGAATTAATGACCTATATGGGGGTAAGAACGCCCTTATATGCATATACCGAAGTTACGGTTAATGGTGAAGATTGGGGATTTTATCTGGCGGTAGAAGCGTTAGAAGAATCTTTTGCACAGCGGAATTACGGGACAAATCACGGGATGCTTTATAAGCCGGAAAGTATGGGTGCTCGTGGAAAGGGCATGATGAATGACTTTATAAATAACAACAATAATGCAAATAAAGATGCAAATAATGATAAAACTAATGCACAAAAACCACAAGGCAATTTTGACAATAAAATGAAGGGCAATATGCAAGGCGGTTTCCCGGGAGATTTCGGGGGTGACTCCGGAGGAGGCTTCCCTGGGGGCTTCGGTGGCGGAACCGGAGGTGGAACAGATTTAATATATACTGACGACAAAATAAGCAGCTATTCCAATATATTTGATTCCGAGGTATTTAAAGGTACCGATAAAGATTATAGCAGGGTTACCACTGCATTAAAAAACTTAAATGAAGGCACCAATCTTGAAAAATATATTAATGTTGACGAGGTTTTGAAATATATAGCTGTAAATACGTTTGTCGTAAATCTGGACAGCTATTTCAGCAATATGAAGCATAATTACTATCTATATGAAGAAGAAGGCCAGCTTTCTATGCTGCCTTGGGATTATAATCTGGCTTTTGCAGGGTTCCAGTCGGGATCAGCCGGTTCAGCCGTAAACTTCCCGATAGATACACCGGTTTCCGGCGTGGAATTATCCGAAAGGCCAATGGTTGCTAAGCTGCTTGAAGTAGACGAGTATAAAGAGAAATACCATCAGTATCTGCAGGAAATTGTGGACGGGTATATTAATAACGGGACATATGAGGCCACAATCAACAAGGTTGATTCGCTCATTTCCGAATATGTAAAAAATGACCCATCCTCATTTGGCACTTATGAACAATATACTGCAGCTGTGCCGGTGCTTATAGAGTTTGGAAAGCTAAGGGCTAAAAGTATAAAAGGGCAGCTTGAGGGCACAATTCCTTCTACTACAGAAGGCCAAAATAATGCCACTGACAAATTGATTGATGCTTCCGGTATAAATCTTTCAACGATGGGGTCCCAGGGTGGAGGAAGAATGGGGAACCGAAATAATTCCGGTTCAAACGGTATACCAAATGATAGAGGAAACATGCAAATGCCGGATAATATGCCGGAAGGTGATGTTATGAGGCAGGCAATGGAAATTATACAGTCTGCTGACGGAAAAGAGTTAACTGATGAGCAAATATCCCAACTAAAGGAATTAGGCCTGACAGACGATCAGATTGAATTTATAAAGAACATGGGCAGCATGTTTGGAAATAGGGGGAATATGGGGCCCGGAGGCGGAATGCCTGGGGACTTTAATGGGCAGCAAGATGGAAAAAGTATGCCTGGTATGCCGGGAAACTCATCGCCGGAGACAAAAAATGGTATAAGTATACCTGCAGTTATTGCTTATATAGCTGTTATGGCTGCAGGATTACTGTTTGTTATAAAATTTAAGCGTAGACGCATCTGATGTGATGGGTGGTATGCATAAAAAGCTTAAAATATATGGAATAAATATAGACAGTACTCATTTAAAAATTGAGTGCTGTTTTTTTATTGAAAAATTAAAATATTTTATTTAGAAATAATAAAAATTAATAAATTGATTAAAAATATTTATTAAAAAGTATTGACAATATTTGAGAATGAGAATATTATATTATTATAAAGTTAATAATAT
>CAYQCA010000348.1:0-2858 GCA_964415835.1 uncultured Clostridium sp.
CACACTCTTTTATAGTCACAAAGGAAAGGAAACATAGGAGCCAGGCACTTGATTCTGGGCTCAAGGCTGGCACAGGCAAGAGTCAAAGCTCCTCCCTGGGATCCACCCATCGCTCCAACCCGGGTTTCATCTACTTCAGGCATAGACATAATAATCCCTGCTAATTGGGCAGTATCTAAAAATATATGTCTGAACAGCAGATCTTCAGGCTTATCGTCCAATCCACGGATTATATGTCCACGGAAGGTATTTCCTGTTACTCCGCCTACATCTTCAGAGTATCCTCCCTGCCCTCTGCAGTCCAGAGCGGCAACAGAATAGCCATTTGCTACAAAGTTAAGCTTGTCGTTCCACTCTCCGCAATTTCCTGTATAACCATGAAATTGTAGAATAGCAGGGTGAGGTTCACTAACGTTTTTTGGTCGTATGTACTTCGCATGTATTCTTGCTCCTCGTACTCCGGTAAAATACAAATCAAAGCAATCTGCAAAAGATACCTGAAAATCGCTCGGTATTAATTCAACCTTTGGGTCAACAGACTTCATTTCTTCTATTGCAGAATCCCAGTATTGATCAATATCTTCAGGGCATGGTGTGCAGCCCTGATACTTTTTTAGTTCTTCCAATGGCATATCTACTAATGGCATATTAACAACTCCTTTGTTAAAATTATCATATTTGTAAATATAACATAAGTACTTCCAATTTACTACACTAGTATTTTATAACGCATCGGTTCAATGAAAATTTTTCGGTTGTAGAAAAATTTTCTTACCTCAGCTGCGTTTCAACGAGGCGGGAGATATTCTCGCCGCTTGAAAACCGAAGCGGTACTCGCCACTTGCAGAAGTGGGGGGACATCTTACTGCCTCGTTATTTTTTCTACCTGTACTCTGAAGGAGTATTGGAAGTAACTTTTTTAAATGCATTATAAAAGCTTGTCATATTGTTAAAGCCACAAAGACTTGCAATTTCAGTTATATTTTTATTACTGAATTTTAAATGCTCAATAGCTCTTTCTATTCTCTTACTCCTGATGTATTCAGACGGATTTATACCATTATATTTTTTAAAAAAGGTTGAAAAATATGACGGGTTCATATGTGCAATATTTGAAAGCTCTTCAAGGCTCATAGCCTTCTGAATATTGGCATCAATATAATCAAGTACTTTATTTATACCGGGAAGCCCATGTTTTATATTTTGTATTGTGCTTAAATCAGAATGTACAAACTTGTAAAATCTGGAGATTAAAACAAATATATTTAAGAGCCTGACCTTAACCATAAGTTCATATCCATGCAGCTTATGGTTAAACTCTTCTTCAATTTCATTAAACAACTGAGCAATTTTTGCAGTAGCAGGATTTTCACGATCCAGGCGGTTAGTAAAATTCTTATCTCTGTAATAAAACGCCTGAAGGTACTTTAAATCAAATGAATTATCAGTCTGAGACCAAATGAATCTTGGTTCAAAATGTATAACAAGATTAACTAAGGTATTGGGTGCATCAACACTTAACCGGTGTCTTTCGGTATTGTTGAAGAGAAGAATATCCCCTTGTTGAATATCATAAATTGTATCATCAACATAGTACTTCCCCTTGCCTTCTTTTATATAAGATATTTCAAGAACGTGATGGCTATGCATTATAGCTGAATATGACGGCTTTAATCTAAAGTTCGTCATATTCAAAAGGCTTCTTCCGTTTGGGTCAAGAATTTCGTAATATTCTTCCATAATATCCCTCGTAAACCATACTTATCACAAAAATCATTTACAATATTCCAAATTATATTGATGAATTAACAACCTGCCTTGATTATAATTTAATTAACGTATAGTATGCAACTATTAATGTTCAATAAATCTGTTAAATTATAATTCCTAAGATTAATGCAGATTGATTGACCCGAATTAACGTAACCTGAAATGGAGATGAATTTAAATGAGTAAAGTTATTAACGTAACAGTATGGAATGAATATAGGCATGAGAAGCAAGATGAGCGTGTTTCAAGTGTTTACCCTGACGGTATTCATAATGCTATAGCCAAATTTCTTGGTGAACAATCTGATATAAACGTGCAGACTGCAACCCTTGACGAACCTGAGCATGGGCTTACGGATGAAGTTCTAAACAGCACCGATGTGCTGATATGGTGGGGTCATATGGCTCACCACGAAGTAAGTGATGAAGTAGTTGAAAAAATATACAAAAGAGTTTTGGATGGCATGGGTATAATCCTGCTACATTCAGCTCATTTTTCTAAAATATTTAAAAAACTCATGGGTACCAGCTGTGATTTAAAATGGAGAGAAGTCGGCGAAAAAGAGAGAATATGGGTAGTAAATCCTGCTCACCCCATTGCTGAAGGCTTAGGTGAGTACATAGAAATACCACATACTGAAATGTATGGTGAGCGCTTTGATATTCCACAACCCGATGATCTTGTTTTTATCAACTGGTATGAAGGCGGAGAAGTCTTCCGTGGCGGCTGCTGCTACAATCGTGGATGCGGCAGGGTTTTCTATTTCAGTCCCGGTCATGAAACTTTCCCAATATTTTATCAGCCTGAAATACAAAAAGTCATCACAAATGCAGTTCGCTGGGCAAAACCTGTAAACGGTCCCGCTCCAAAGTTTGGTAATGCAGCACCGCTTGAGAAGATTGTTGGAGTGCAGGAGTAACAGGAGTAGCGAAAAGCAGAAGTGCAGGAGTAGTAGGAGTAGCAGGAGTAGCAAAAAGCAGAAGTATAGGAGTAGCAGGAGTAACAGGAGTAACAGAATATGGACGGTTGGCTACGCCAACCCGAATTAAAACTAAAGCCGACCCGCAAAGGTCGGCTTTCCTTATTCT
>CAYQCA010000349.1:0-2845 GCA_964415835.1 uncultured Clostridium sp.
GAATAAAATAAAAATGAAGAAAAAATTACTTTTTTCATACCTTATAATAGTAATAATACCAATTTTAACGATATCCTATTTTCTGACGAACAAGCTTCATGACTTATCCTTTTCGGATACAAGACAACTATCGTATACCGCTATGAACCAATTACGAGGGAACCTCGTTAATAAACTTGCAGTTTACACTGGAATAATTGACACACTTGCAAATGATTCTACTTTAATGATGTACATGAATACAATTTATGATAATGATTATGATGCGATAATTGAATACAAATCCAAAATCGCACCGTTGATTAGCAGATTAAGCGATAATGACAGGGATGTTTCAATTAGGGTATATTCTCACAACAAAACCATAGGGTTCTCACGAGTAACAAATAATTCGGTGGATGATTTATACAAGGAGAAGTGGTTTGACAAGGCTTCTGCTGAAAAAGGCTCTGTATTATGGGCTAAAGATTATTATTCCTCCGGCTCAAAATCAACGAAGAAAATTATATGTTACAGAGCTTTTAGAAACAATTATAATTCTAATGAAATGAGTTCGGCTATAGCTGTGGCATTTGATGAAAAACAGATATTTTCTCTAATTTCTGAGGAAGGTGCAGGCGGAAAAGTAGTATTTCTATATGATAATTCTGGTGATATAATTACAACAACTGAAAGAGATTTACTTGGTGGCTCTATAAAAAACTTGCGCTTTCAGGATTATAAAGATATTAATGACACAAAGGATGGCTCAATAATAGAATACAACGGTAGGAAGTACCTTTTTATTTCCAATAAAATATTTAGCAGCAAAACCTTTATTGAGAATTGGAATATTGCATATATGGTGCCTGCCGATAAGATACTGAGAAGTGTCAGAGATATATGGGTTACCAGCTTTTTACTATGTATTGCTTGTATGTTTTTCTCTTTTTGCATAATCTATGTAGTTTCAAGCAGCATAACAGCAAGAATATCTAACCTGATAAACACTATTAAGAGCGTTTGGGGTGGAAACTTTAAAGTTTCTGTCAAGTGTTCGGGTACGGATGAGATTGGTATTCTGGAAACCGATTTTAACAGAATGATCAATAAAATTGATACTTTGATTCATGAAGTATATGAAGCGGAAATCAGGAACCAGAAGATTAGTAATGAGAAGAAAGAAGCTGATATAATTGCTTTACAGGGACAAATAAACCCCCATTACCTTTTTAATACATTAGAATCTATACGGATGAACCTATTAATTAATAAGGATAAAAGGACTGCCGATGTTATAAAAATATTCGGAGAAAGCTTCAGGATTTGTTTTGATACGAAAAAAGAAGTTTATATGTTAAAAGAGGAATTGAAACTGATTAAAAATTATTTTAATATTCAGCAATATATATATGGTGAAAAAATTGATTATTTTATTGATATACCAGAATATACGATTGATTACCTTATTCCAAAACTAATATTGCAGCCCCTGGTTGAAAATGCCATATATCACGGACTGGAGTTGAAGGAAGGAAAAGGAATGGTGAGCGTAAAGGTATATGAATGTCAAGAGGAGCTTAATATCTGTGTTACGGATGATGGAGTCGGCATAGACGAAGAAGACCTTGAAAAGCTAAAAAACAATATCTTCAATGAGCATAAGCAAAAAACGGACAATGCAAATAAACACCTAGCGTTAAGAAATGTACATAGCAGGCTTAAACTTATGTATGGTGAGGAATATGGAATTAGCATATCAAGTGTTAAAAATTCAGGAACCTCAGTTTTCATAAAAATGCCTATTTGCAAATAAATGTAGCGGAGTGTTCATATGTATAAGGTTTTAATTGTGGATGATCAGGATGCGGTTCGTGAAGGACTCAGCATAATGCTGGAGTGGGAGAGCCTGGGGTTTACCGTAAACGGATATGCGACGAATGGAAAAGAAGCTATTAATAAAATCCAGTTATCACAATATGATCTTGTGATAACTGATGTACGCATGCCCATAATCGATGGCATTATGTTAATAAAAAAGATGAAGAGTATGAATTACCCGGCAAAAATCATTATAATCAGTGGGTATAAGGAGTTTGAATATGCAAGAGCCGCGGTTGAGTATGGGGTGAAAAACTATATCCTGAAGCCTATTGATGAAGAGATACTTGCAGAGACATTAAGCTCAATCAAAAATGAACTTGATCATGAATTATCCTTGAAAACTCGTTTGGAGGATAACCGGTTAGTGAATAGAAATAGATTTATTCTGAAGCTAATGAAACAACGAGTGGAATACCAGGGCATTCATGAGAATGCACATAAAATTGGGATTGATCTGAAGAATGAGTTTTTCTGCATGGCAGAAATAAAACTATTACACTTAAATACAGATGATGGCTTTATTGATTTTGAAAGTACAACAGTATTCCCTATAGAACAGATTGAGCGTATGTTAAACAGGCATTTCAGAAGTTATGTAGTGGATATAGGTAATCAAAGAATGGCAGTTTTGCTATGCTTGAATAATAATGAGACCGAAGTATTAAAACTTGCTTTCGAAGAGGTGTCTAATTATATCAGAATGAATATTGCAAAAAATGCTGTAATTGCAGTGGGTAACATTGTCAGTAGTTGTATGGAGATTTCTGAATCGTACAGGAAAGTATGTGAAATAGTGGAATCCAGACTTTTTGCTGAAGGCGAAAGTGTTATTTTTTATAAGGAGGTTTTATCTGGGGATAAACGTAAAGAAGAGATATTTACTTGGGAATTTGACAAGCTTGTGACTGCCGTTGGCAATTGTGACAAACATATAATGTGTGAGGAGATAGACAGTTTTATTTCGTGGCTGGGTCTAAATAAA
>CAYQCA010000350.1:0-2795 GCA_964415835.1 uncultured Clostridium sp.
ACCCTCAGCATTTGACATTTCCTTTATTCCATTGAATAAATTATAAACAACTAATAAATTAAGTACTACTGCTGCTATTGCTATAGGTATACCTAAAACTCCTAACGGTCCAAAATTAACACCTTGATTTTGCCCTTGGGGCTGATAAATTGAAAGCAAAGATAAAATAATCATTGGAAGATTGTATTTTGAAGCAGTAATAAAATATTTACTATAAGCAGAAAGCTTATAAAAGCCCGAAGCAAAAAGTAAATACCCAATTACATCAGGTAAAATATCAAACCCTTGGATTTTAAAGCCTAGTAAAACAAATACAAATCCCCAGTATAACCTTGATAACCCAACTCCCACCATACATAAATCTCCTTCAAAAAATGATTTTAGTGATATTTGTTAATAAATTCCTTTTCTTCATTTTCTGTATATAAAACCAAGTCCATTCCGCACACACCGCTAGAGTTTATATTTATAACGCTAATTTCTTTAAATAGAATGGTAAGTGTACAAGTAGTTTTTGGCTCCAAAATATATTTTATAGGATTATCTTTTTCATCAAGAGCGGTTAATTCATTTGGAACACCAAATTTGTAAGCAGCTTTATCTGGTTTAACTTTAATATAGAATTCTTTTATTTCCTTACTGTAATTTTGTAGGTTTATTTGTCCGGTAACAGATAACTTGTTATCTTTAGTTTCGTAACCCAAGCGGCTGTCTTGTCTTAGATACTCAATTGTTGCCAATCCATTCATATTTTCTTTCACTTTGTCATACCCAAATTCAAATGCAGGTATGGCTATTATTTTCCAGAAAACCACTATGCTTATAAAAACTAAAATAAATTTTTTATTTATCCCTTTTGTTAAAATCATAACGTCAATAAAACCAATAATAAATAATGTTATTGAAACTAATCCTGGGAAATACAAGCCAGTTGCCCCATTTGACCAACTGCTTATGCCAAGTTTTGAAAAAATGTAACTCCCAAAAATGAAATCATTTTTGGTTAGACTAATGGCCATTGCTATAAATATTAACACAAATGAGAATATATGTATTATCAGTTCCTTATTTAGCTTTATTCTGTTCAAATAAATCCTGTCCTTTCAGTGAAATTGTTGATACATTTACATTAAAAAGAACTTCAGGACTCAAAATCCTAACTGCTTTCCAACAATAATTACTTTTATTCTGTCTTTGACAAACTGCCCTCGAATTATTGTAAAATCATTGCATATTCTATCAGGAGTTTTACAATCCACACAATAGCCTAAAGTAGTGCAGGGAGTGTTTTTCCCTAATCTTTTTGCATCAATCGGAGCACAGTACATTCTAACTCTATTTGCTGCTTCTTCTATATTCCTAACAATCTTATTTATTCCTGTTACAATAATAACCTGTTTAGGTCCATAAATAATAGGTGCAACCCTACTTCCATTGCCATCAATGTTATAAAGTTCTCCTTCTTCTGTTATGGCATTTGTACTGCACAGAAAAGTATCCGCGGAAAAGTTTTGTATATAAATCTGTTTTTTCTCTTCACTTGTAATGCCTTCTCTATACTTATCTAAAAAAGTGTAGTTACCTTTTCGAAGAAAATCAATAATTCCTGTTTCGAAGAGTGTCATTGAATCTCCTACGCCCACGACCGAATTTTCTGTTATAAGTTCCTTTATAAGTCCTTTTAATTCAGCTTCGTCCTTAACGAAATAACCTGCCATATTGCGCTTTTTAAGATTATTTATAGTTCTCCCAATTTGTTTTTCTATATACCACAAAACATTATTATCCATCTAAATATATATATAACCTTTCCATAGAATATTTCCGCCCATATATTTTTTAATAATAGTATCATATCAAACAAACACTATTTTTTCCACTCCTGAGTCTTTCCCATATCCACTGCAGGAGGGCTACGGTCCTTAGTGTGGTTTGAACAGAAAAAGAGTTAGCAAGATTTTTTCTCAATATTTATGATCATATCATCGATAAATGCCTTGTGAGGAATCCTTTTTGCTTCATTTATCATTTCAACGCTTCGCCCTCTTTGGTTTAAATCTAAAAGAATGCCTGCTAGATAAGCATAAAACATACTTTTGTTGTTATCAGTATATAACCCGTCAATATTGACCTTTTGAGCATATCCATAAGCTTTTTCAATATTGTTTGAATTCAGTAAAACCGCATTGACAGACTTTACCCAGTAATAGAAGCTTTTCCTAAATGGTAGAAGAAGCGTAGGTAATGTTAGTACTATAAAAATATTTGACAATTTAGCTTTTTTCTTTATACTTAAAGAAAATGCAACTCCAACAAATCCAAACAACATATACCAAAGAACACAAATAGCGGCGGCTACCGAGTACAGATTCAGTTTCAGCAATAATATTATTGCCATTATTAAAATAATTGAAGAATATTCAGAGATTAACCTTTTTTTCATTGCATACCCTCCCGCAAAAATAATATTTTTTATGCAACTCAAGTTATTTGGGATAATTGCTTGCAAATAACGGACCGTCTACTGTTTAAGGCTATTATAAAACGCTTTTAGTTCCTCTTTTATTTCATCAGAAAGATTATGCCATCTAATTCCCTGAATCGCTCCTTCTAATGCACAAAGCTGGTTATAACAAGCTGATGAATCAAAGGCTTTGATCTTCAACCACGCCTGTTTACTGCCAACTTTCTTCAACTGCTGAACAGTGTTAATTCCTACTTTGTTTAGTTGACTCTCTAATTTTATTGCAATGTTAGGCAACTTCGATAATTCACCCATTTGGTTACCTCCAATT
>CAYQCA010000351.1:0-2710 GCA_964415835.1 uncultured Clostridium sp.
ATATACAAACAAGTTTAATACCGGTAATATTATTTACTGAATAACTTCTCCAAATATTCATAATTATCATGTGTGAGAAGTGCATCTTTGTCAGTGTTCTTGAGCTTTACTGTATAAGTCCAGCGCCCATAAGGATAAATTTTACTAATCATTGAAAGGTTAATTATGTAAGATTTATGGCTTCTAAAGAAAAGTGATTTATCTAAACGTTCTTCAATTTCGCTTAAGCTTTCTGAAGAAACTAATCTTTCATCGATTGTATGAATTATTGTACTTCGGTTCTCACGTTCAATAAATACAATATCTTTACAATCAATGAAGCTAGTACTTTCTTTGTTTTTAATAATAAGCTTAGCAAGGTTATCTTTATTGTATGGAGTTTTCTTTAATATAGATGCGTCCTTATTTAAATAGATTTCCTTAATTCGATTGAGTGTAGTAAGTATCCTTTCAATTTTAAATGGTTTAATTAGATAATCTGATGCGTATAGCTCAAAAGCTTCTGACATATAATCCTCATGAGCGGTTACAAAAATAATAAATGTCTTGGGGGCGATGTCGATAATTTTTTTTGCACATTCTACACCACTCATACCAGGCATTTCTATATCCAGAAATACTATATTGGGGAAGAGGGTTTCAGCGAGGCTTAAGCCGGTTTCCCCGCTTTCAGCCTCGCCTACCAATTCAAAACCTTCAGTTTTATCTATTATTTTTCTTAGAACTAATCTCATTCCTTCATCATCATCAATAATCAGAACCTTGAGTTCCATATGGTATTACCTCTCTGTTTTTTTGCCTTAGGTGATTCGAGTATCTGTGACATAATAAATCCTTGCATCAAGTTGTTATTAATTAAATCGGCAACTAAGTTTATTTGATTAGGCGAATTAGGATTTCTTGATTCATTTAGATTTTTAGGTGTATCCCGATTTTCTGCTTTATCTGCTGAAAGCGGTAGCTCTTTAGCTGATTCGGATTTTATATTATCTATTTCTTCCATACTTAATTCACTCCTTCTTATGAATCAGAACATTAATGGTATACTATGATTTATTTTCAATACTTTCGGGAACATCAGGTTTACCTACCTTTGATATGGTATCTCTCATTTGGGTATCAGCTATCACATTCTGCAAATTATAATAATCCATTACGCCAATCTTTCCTTCTCGTAGTGCGTAAGCTAATGCTTGTGGTACACTAGCTTCAGCCTCAACAACCTTTGCTCTCATCTCTTGGACTGAAGCTTTCATTTCCTGCTCTTTTGCCACAGCCATAGCTCTTCTTTCTTCTGCTTTTGCCTGAGCGATATTTTTATCAGCTTCTGCTTGAAGCGTTTGAAGTTGAGCGCCAATATTTCTGCCAACATCGACGTCTGCTATATCGATTGATAGGATTTCAAAAGCTGTTCCTGCATCTAAACCTTTTGAAAGAACTGTTTGTGATATTTTGTCTGGATTTTCAAGTACTTCTTTATGCGAAAACGCACTACCTACAGTTGTTACAATACCCTCGCCAACCCTCGCAAGTACGGTAGTCTCACCGGCTCCACCTATCAGTCTGTCAAGGTTTGCTCTTACAGTTACCCTAGCTTTAGCTAACAGCTCAATTCCATCCTTTGCAACTGCAGATACATTTGGAGTTTCAATAACTTTGGGATTTACACTCATTTTAACCGCTTCTAACACATTACGACCTGCAAGATCTATAGCGGCTGCCCTTTCGAAGGGAAGGTTCATATTAGCCCTGTGTGCAGCTATAAGTGCATCCACTACTGTATCAACATTTCCTCCTGCAAGATAGTGAGCTTCAAGTTGATTAACGTTAAGATTTATTCCTCCTTTAATTGCTTTTATAAGAGGAATTACAATTTTATCTGGCTTTACTCTTCTAAGACGCATACCTATAAGATTAAAAATGCTGACTCTGACATTTGCAGCCAAAGCTGAGATCCATAAACCTACTGGGACAAGACTGAAAAACAAGGCAAAAAATAATGCTATTGCACAAATTATAATGATTAAACCTATTAAATCCATAATAAAATCTCCTTTTAACTAAATATTAGTTTATATCTCACTAACAACTATACTTCTACCATCTACTTTTATTACCTTAACTTTTGTACCTTGAGGAATAAAGGCTCCCTCAGATATTACATCAATTTTTACACCATCAAAATCAACCAATCCTGACGGTCTTAAAACAGTAAAACTGATACCTTCCTTGCCAAGAAAGAAATCTAGATCATTTACTCCAATATAGCCTGCCTCTTTATGCTGTGAGTGTTTTAGAATAAATGGTGACCTTGACAATTTTCCTTTGGTTGCTGAATGAAGTATCATACTTAAGGCTATTCCTAAAATAGCTAATATAAGGATTATTAAAATCAATACTTGTTGTAAAGTAGTTGCAATTAGTGCTATTCCAATCACAATGAGAATTGCTCCTGTGATTCCTGGAGCTCCAAACCCAGGGTGAAACATCTCTACTATTACTAATATAACCCCAATAATTAGAACCAATCCTTGGATTATACCGATTTGCATGATAAAGGTAAACATATCCACATTTGTTTTCCCCCTTCTAAAGATTTTTTTATAACTTCTAAATTTATTATATTAGATAAATGTTTCGCTTTTAATTGGTATCCTCTATATAATACATTTAATAGTCCAAAATGTCGTTTCTATCAATCAAAAGGTGC
>CAYQCA010000352.1:0-2681 GCA_964415835.1 uncultured Clostridium sp.
ACCAAAGCGGTACCCGCCACTTGTAGAAGTGGGGGACATCTAACTGCCTCGTTATTTTTAGCGATTCCTTGTTAACATTGGGAGGAATTTGGTTTGGATAAAGAAGAATATAAGGACACCCCTCTTTTTACCTTGCAGAGGGATGGCGTGGAGGACATACCTGCATTCTTAAGCAGATATAAAACAGACAGGCTGCCATTAGCGTGGCATAAACATGAATATATGCAGATTAATTATATCTATCATGGTAAGATGAAGCATGTTATCAATCATCATGAATTCGAAGTTGTAAAAGGGGATATTTTTGTGATTCCACCTTATATACCTCATAGACTGGTTGATGCTGAGAATGACGATGGTATCGTGTATGAATTTGAGTTTATGCCTGAGTTTATTAACCAGAATTTTAACAGCATTGAGAATGTGAAATCCTTCTTTGACTTTGCATATATAGAACCGTTTCTTGTGGGCGAAAATCAGGTTAAGCCAAGGTTAAACCTCTACGGAAAGGTGCAGGTGGAGGTTGAAAATATTCTTAACGAAGCATTGAAGGAATATACAAAAAAAGAGCCCGGATATGGACTTTTAATCAAATCTCTTCTGCTTAAGCTGCTGGTTCTTGTAGGGAGGGAGTTCACCAGAGATCTTAATAAAACCGGCTCTGATACCATTTATAGCAGACATAGAGATGCGATACAAAGTGCCATCAGTTATATGAATGACAACTATCAAAAAAGTCTTGGTATAGAGGATGTGGCAAAGGTATCACTGTTGTCACAATCCTACTTCAGTTACCTATTTAAAAATATTACCTCAAAGACCTTTGTGGAGTATTTGAACGGCCTCCGTATCTCGAAGGCCATGGAGCTTCTCATGAACACTGATAACAGGGTGCTGGATATTTGCTACGAAGTAGGTTTTAATAATATCCATCATTTCAATAAGCTTTTTAAACAGCAGACAGGTGTGTCTCCGCTTTATTATAGAAAAAATAAGTAAAATATCTCAATTTATTCGTAGAATACCGTCAGAAAAAAGCGGCCTCCCTCTGTACAATAAAGTTGTAAATCAAAAACGATTACATTATTTGGGAGGCATTGAATCATGAGTAAATTAGCTTTATTTGGAGGAGAAATAGCCAAAACTACTCCTTTCGGAACAGGAAAAAGGTTTGGAGAAGAAGAAATCAAGCAACTCACAGAAGCTCTTGAGCAGAACACCTTGTTTTACTGGCATGGGAGCAAGGTCAAGGAATTAAATAAGAAATTTGCCGATATGTACGGAGCGAAATACTGTGTTGCCGCATCCTCCGGAACCGCCGCCATCCATGTTGCACTGGGTGCTGTGGGTGTCACTGCCGGGGGTGAAGTTATCACATCCCCTATTACTGATATGGGATCAATCATAGGTATACTGTATCAGAACGCAATCCCTGTTTTTGCGGATTTGGAGCCGCATACCTACAACCTTGACGCAAAGTCCATAGAAGAGAAGATAACGGCTAAGACAAAAGCCATCCTCGTAGTTCATCTCGCAGGAACTCCGGCAGATATGGATGCAATCATGGCATTGGCTAAAAAGCACAATATCGCTGTTGTGGAAGACTGTGCACAGAGCTATATGTGTTACTATAAGGGTAAGCTGGCCGGTACAATTGGTGATGCCGGATGCTTTAGTCTTAACGACTTTAAACACATTTCCGCAGGCGATGGCGGAATGGTTCTCTTAAATAACGAGGCACTGTATAAAAAAGCACTCCGGTTTGCAGATAAGAACTATGACAGGCTTTCCGCCGATGCTTCCGCCATGAGAAAAATAGAATATATCGCACCAAATTACCGGATGAATGAACTGACCGGTGCTGTCGGACTTGCCCAGCTCGATAAGCTTAAATCCATCTGTGACAGGAGAAATGTTTACGGCGAAAGGCTCAGCGCCGGTATTAAGGGCTTGCCCGGAATCTATATTCCTGAGATCAAAGACGGTTGCAAGAGCTCTTATTGGTTCTATATGCTCAGGATAAATGAAAAGGAAGCAGGCGTGAGCAGGGATGAATTCTCGAAAGCACTTGCCGCAGAAGGAGTACCAAATAGCCAGGGATATATTCCCACCTGCGTATATGAGTATGATTTGTTTAAGAATAAAAATGCATATCCCGGAACCCAATATCCGTTCAGAGACGACACCAATTATTCTAAAGGCATGTGCCCGATGGCGGAAGAAATACTCAATACGGCTTTAAGGTTGGGCGTAAGCGAATTCTATACGGAGCAGGATTGCGATGAGGTTATAACTGCCATAAGAAAGGTTTCGGAATACTACAGCAGCAAAAAATAGTGTAAATATAGTAATGAAAATTCAAATTACAAAGGAGGGGTAGCATGATTATTGATGTACACAATCATCCCGACTGGCATGGACATGATCTGAACGGTTTTTTAAAAAATATGGAGAAGTATCACATTGACAAGACCTGGCTGTTGAGCTGGGAAGCACCGGCGGATGAGTATGATCCAAATTATATCTATTGTACGCCGGAGGTAGGACCCAGAGGACCTATTCCCTTCACAAGATGTATTTCCTATGCCGAAAGAGCACCCGAAAAGTTTGTGTTGGGCTATTGTCCTGATCCCAGAAGACCGGAAGCCATTGACCGCCTCAGATCGGCAATTGAGATTTAC
>CAYQCA010000353.1:0-2677 GCA_964415835.1 uncultured Clostridium sp.
TAAAAGTTATCGGAGACGATAAGGCAAATGCTTTTGACAGATTTAAGTCTTTCAACAAAGATGCTTATGATCCTTTATATAAGACCCTCGTTGATGGTACTGTAGATCCTATTCGTGAAATAAAGGTTGCTGATGCTAAGGGATATGCAACAGCTAAGGAGTTAACATCCGAACTAAGCCTCAAAAAGGTTATAGTTACTGTAAGATAAAAATTTATTCTAGTATTTAAATCAAAAGTACTTTGAAAGGAAAGCCCGTTGGCCTTTCCTGAATAGCAAGCTCCCGAGCTTGCTATTGCTACCTAACATATTGGCCTAAACCTTATGTAAGTAGATGTCATAAAAAAGGTGAAGGACGAACCTTCACCTTTTTCTTTTTATACGCAAGCGGCCTTTCATCACTATATACGTACGCACCTCATGCGTACATAGGAGATCAATATGGAAGAATATATTATAGAAATGCTAAATATAACAAAAGAATTTCCCGGCATTAAGGCAAATGATGATATTACCCTGCGACTGAAGAAGGGTGAAATTCATGCTTTATTGGGAGAAAACGGTGCAGGAAAATCTACTCTGATGAGCGTGCTCTTTGGCTTATATCAGGCTGAAAAGGGCGAAATTAGGATGAATGGAAAACCTGTAAAAATAAACAACCCAAACGATGCAAACAGTTTGGGGATTGGTATGGTCCATCAGCATTTTAAGCTTGTAGAAATTTTTACAGTGCTTGAAAATATTATTTTAGGTGTTGAGCCTAACAAAGTGGGCTTTTTGCAGAAGAAGGAAGCCAGAGAAAAAGTCTTGAAGCTAAGCGAGAAATATGGCTTAAAGGTAGATCCGGATGCTTTAATTGAGAAAATTTCAGTTGGAATGCAGCAGCGCGTTGAGATACTAAAGATGTTATACCGTGAAAACGATATTTTGATTTTTGATGAGCCGACTGCTGTTCTTACCCCGCAGGAAATTGATGAGCTGATGGAGATTATGCGGGGATTTGCCAAAGAAGGAAAATCAATTCTATTTATAACACATAAATTAAATGAGATTATGGCTGTTGCCGACCGTTGTACTGTACTTTGGAAAGGTAAATGTATTGGCACTGTTTCAATAAAGGATACCACCAAGGAAGAGCTGTCTAGAATGATGGTAGGCCGTGATGTCAACTTTAAAGTTGATAAAAAAACTGCTGAACCGGGTGAAGTTGTTCTTTCTGTAAATAATGTTACTGTTCCGTCAAAGATACACAAAAACAATGCAGTTAAGGATGTCACTTTTGAAGTAAGAGCTGGTGAAATCGTCTGCCTTGCTGGTATAGATGGAAATGGCCAAACTGAGTTCGTTTCGGCTCTCACGGGACTTGAGAAGTTAAGCAGCGGAAGAATTACCCTTTGTGGTAAGGATATAACTAAATCTCCTGTACGTATTCGATCCAAATCCGGTATGAGTCATATCCCTGAAGACCGTCACAAGTATGGTCTGGTACTTGACTACACACTGGAAGAAAATATGATTCTCCAACGTTACTGGGAGCCCGAATTCCAGAAGTCAGGATTTATTAAAAGCGATGCTATGCGCGAGTATGCTGAAAAACTGATTGCTCAGTACGACGTCCGAAGCGGACAAGGCCCTATAACTACTACCAGAAGTATGTCAGGCGGAAACCAGCAAAAGGCTATTATCGCCCGTGAAATTGATAAGGAGCACCAACTGCTGGTTGCAGTTCAGCCTACCCGCGGACTTGATGTCGGTGCTATTGAGTACATACATAAACAGCTGATAGCAACCCGCGATGCAGGCAAGGCAGTGTTGCTGGTATCTCTTGAACTTGATGAGGTTATGAATGTAAGTGACCGTATTCTTGTAATGTACGAGGGCGAAATAGTTGGTGAGCTTGATCCTAAGACAACCACAGTTCAGGAACTTGGTCTTTACATGTCAGGTGCAAAACGTAACAATGTAAAGGAGAATAACAATGCAAACATTTGATATTAAAAAAATCACAAAAACTAAAAGCTTTTCAGCCTTTACAGCTGCTTTACTGGCTATTATTCTCGGTCTTGTATTTGGATTTATTGTTATGATATTTGCTAGCCCGGCGAACGCTCTCGCTGGCTTTCAGATGGTTCTTTCAGGCGGTCTTAAGCGTATTGGTGATGTTTTCTACTTTGCAACTCCCATATTAATGACAGGTCTGGCTGTTGGATTTGCATTTAAGATGGGGTTGTTTAATATCGGTGCATCAGGACAGTACACTATGGGTATGTTCTTTGCACTATACGTAGGTTTCATGTGGGATTTACCCGATAGTATTCACTGGATAGTATGCGTTCTGGCCGGTATGGTTGGTGGTATGCTCTGGGGTTTCATTCCCGGTATATTCAAGTCACTGCTCAATGTTCACGAGGTTATAACCTCTATTATGTTTAACTATATAGGCATGTATCTGGTAGATATGCTCATTCAGGGAAATGCGACAATGTATATTCCTGCCAAAACCAGAACAGCATATCTTCCTGCTTCAGCACAAATTCCAAAGTTGGGTATCGAAAATTCCAGCGTAAATATTTCATTTATAATCGCAATAGTTGTAGCTGTTCTTTTATTTATAGTATTGAATAAAACCACTTTTGGCTACGAACTTAAAGCAACCGGCTATAATAAATATGCAGCAA
>CAYQCA010000354.1:0-2663 GCA_964415835.1 uncultured Clostridium sp.
AAAAAAACCAGTTGTTTCCAACTGGTTAACTCTTTTTTAGATATAAGCGAAGCTACACCTATGTGCAACTCACAATTTATATATATACTATATCCACAAAATGCCAACCTGTCAAGATATATTTCAAAATTCTAAGAAAAATTCAGCATCTCATCTTAGATATACCTGAATTGTATTGAGGTATCTGAAATGTTTTTATCTATGGTTTTCCTTTTTAGCGTAAATAATATAAAATTGTATTTCCATTAGAACAAAAACTGGAGGTGCAAAATGATTACTGTTGAGGGTTTATGCAAAACATTTAAAGTAGCGAAGCGGTCTGCCGGATTCAAAGCCGCTGCGAAAGCATTGTTTAGAAGAGAATATACTGAAGTGGAAGCACTTAGTGATGTCTCTTTTAAAATTGCTGAGGGTGAGGTAGTAGGATATATCGGACCTAATGGGGCTGGCAAATCTACTACCATTAAAGTTATGAGCGGCATTTTACTTCCGGATAAAGGAGAATGCAGGATTATGGGCAGAACTCCATGGGAAGAGAGAATCGCCCATGTAAAGGATATTGGAGTCGTTTTCGGGCAGCGCTCTCAGCTATGGTGGGATGTACCTGTAATTGATTCCTTTGAGTTACTAAAGGATATTTATAAGATACCGCATGCTGAATACAGAAAAAATTCGGATATGCTGATAGAAACTCTCGATATATCTGGTGTTGTAAATACTCCTGTGAGGCAGCTGAGCCTTGGGCAGAGAATGAGATGCGAAATAGCCGCATCCTTACTGCATAGTCCCAGGATTCTTTTTCTGGATGAACCTACAATAGGATTAGACGCAGTTTCAAAGATTGCTGTACGCAATTTTATAAAAAGCATAAATAAAGATAAAAAGGTCACTGTCATTCTGACAACTCATGATATGAATGATATTGAGGCATTAGCGGAGAGAATACTGCTTATTGGTAAAGGAAAGATACTTTATGACGGAAACCTAACCAGTTTACGAAGCAGATTTGGTACTAGTAAAACAGTTACTTTAGATTATATTGAAAATAGAAGTACACCGCCAGATATACACGGAACAACGCTTCTATCCTGGTCGCCGGATAGAGTTTCATTGTGTGTTGACACCAGAGAGACAAATGTTTCTAAAGTAATATCGCTCCTTTCAGAGAAACTTGAACTGTTGGATGTCACAGTAGAGAATCCGCCCATTGAGGATATAATTGTAGAGCTTTACAAGGAGTATGAAATATGAGAGTATATTTTTCTGTGTTTAAAATGCGATTAATTAATGGGCTACAATATAGGACGGCAGCTTTTGCAGGTGTGGCAACTCAGTTTTTCTGGGGCTTTTTGAATATTATGATTTTTGAAGCCTTTTATCAAAACAGCACTGTGAACCAACCAATATCTTTAGAACAATTAATTGACTATATATGGCTGCAGCAATCATTTCTTGTATTTATAATGCTTTGGTTCAGGGATTGGGAGATATTTGACCTTATTACAGGGGGCAATATCGCTTATGAGTTATGTCGCCCTTGTGGAATATATGGATTTTGGTATTCAAAGCTTATTGCCCAAAGAGCTTCGGGTGCGTTGCTAAGATGTTTACCAATACTCATTATCGCTTTTTTACTTCCGGAGCCGTATGGATTATCAATGCCAACGAGTTTAACTGCCGCGGTCTTATTTATATCAACACTTTTAATCGGGCTGTGCGTATTAGTTGCTATATCTATGTTTATTTATATATCTGTTTTCATAACAATGTCTCCTGTGGGGTCTATGTTAATGATCAGTGTTCTGGGAGAGTTTTTTGCAGGAATGATTATTCCTATACCTCTTATGCCGCACTGGCTACAAAAGATTGCATATATTCTTCCATTCAGGTTGGCATCAGATCTGCCATTTAGGATTTATAGCGGAAACATTCCGGTAAATGAAGGGCTGACAAGTATATTCATTCAGCTTATATGGCTTGCAGCACTCGTCTTTACCGGAAGAATGTTGCTGGGAAAAGCATTAAAAAAAGTAGTGGTGCAGGGAGGGTGAACCAATGAAGCTATACTTTAAATATATAGCAGTACTTTTGAAAGCACAAATGCAATACAGAGTATCTTTTTGGCTACTTTCATTAGGCCAGTTTTTCGTTCCTTTTTCAGTTTTTGCCGGTTTGTATTTCTTGTTTGAAAGGTTCGGAAGCATAAAAGGATGGAGCTTTTATGAAGTAGCATTATGCTTTTCAGTTATACATATGGCGTTTTCAATAAGTGAATGTTGTGCAAGGGGATTTGACTCTTTTTCAGGTTTGGTATCAAGAGGAGATTTTGACCGGGTCTTAGTTAGACCACGAAACACAATTGTACAAGTTATGGGTTCAAAGTTTGAATTTACAAGGATAGGAAGATTGATGCAAAGTATAATAGTTCTAATCATTGCGTTAATAAACCTGCCTGTATACTGGAATGCAGCAAAAGTAATTACTCTGATACTCATGGTAATAAGCGGTATTTTTATATTCGCAGGTATATTTATTCTGGCTGCAACGCTATGCTTCTGGACTATTCAAGGTATTGAGGTTGCGAATATTTTTACCGATGGTGGCAGAGAAATGTCCCAATATCCTTTAAATATTTATAAGAAATGGGTCACTCGCTTTTTTAC
>CAYQCA010000355.1:0-2658 GCA_964415835.1 uncultured Clostridium sp.
GCAACTTGTGTTCTTCGCTAGGGGGGACTACTCCCCCCTTCGACGAAACACTTCGTGTTTCTGAGCACCCCCTCTGAAACGGGAAGTGGATTCCCCTTTCCAAACCCCGCGCATAGGAATTTACTATTTTTAGTATGCTGACTGCAAACCTTTTGTGCCAAGGCTTTGCGTAGCATTTGAACATATAAATTCCTATGCGCTGAAAAAGCCCGACGCGAGTCGGGCTACCTTATTCTGTACTCCTGCAACTCCTGAATACTGAATACTCTATTTAATATATCCAATTCCCTTTAATAGCGTCGCTTCGTCTATTGCGCCTTCTACACCTGTTACCACATACCCATCCTTATCTATAAACAATGTAGTTGGAATAGACGATATCCCATAGGTAGACGCTGCCTCCTGATCCACATCAAAATATACAGGGAAGCTGAAGTCTTGATCCTTGATATATTGTTTACCTTTTTCCAAGGTCTCTCTTTGACCATCAACCATATCCACCATCATGAAAACAACATCGTCCTTGACATCCGCATATACCTTATTAAAATGAGGCATTTCACTCTTACATGGCGGACACCAGGAAGCCCAAAAATTCAATACAATTGGTTTTCCAAAAAGACTTGAGAGTTTGACTTCATTTCCTTCATTGTCTATAACAGTAAAGTCAGGGGCCTTCATTTTTTCTGGCTCTCCACTTTCAGTACTCGGTGCTTGGGCCGTACTCTGAGTCTGCTCTGAACCAGACACTTGACCTGTACTTTGGGCTGCCTGAGTATTATTACTTTGTTCAGAAAGCTGAAGTTCTGTATTTGGTTTATACTTTTCACTTAAGTTGTTATATGCTAAATAAGCCCCCCCAATTAATACTACAAAAGCTAATATACCAAGAATTGTTTTTACTTTGTTATTCATTAATTTTACCTCCTAAAAAGTGAGTAAAGAAAGAAAATAGCCCATAAAGCCGGTCATCATAAGTATTCCTATAACTATTAGAAAGATGCCTGAAACAATATTTATTATTTTATAGTTCCGCTTTATAATATCGAATACAGTTTTCAGTTTATCAATTAAAACTGCACTTATAATAAAAGGTACTCCAAGACCTACTGAATAGAACAACAGCATAAGTATTCCCTGAAGAGTCCCCCCCTGCTGTCCCGCCATCATCAGCGCAGAGCCCAGGAACGCACCTACACACGGCGTCCAGCCGATTGAAAATACCATACCGAATATTACTGATGACAGGAATTTTAAATTGTTTGCAGTCATTCCAAGTTTATAGTTTCCGCTTAAAAATGGGATTTTAAGTATTTCTAAAAAGTTAAGTCCAAAAATAATAACAATAGCTCCGGTTACTATATTAATAGCTGTCTTATATTCTCTCAGAAATCCGCCAACAGTACCTGCAAAAGCACCAAGCAGGACAAATATAATAGTAAAACCTAAAACAAATCCCAGTGAATTTAATATAGTTTTATGCTTTTTATTTTCACTGCTGTCTCCGGCAAAATATAGAATATAGATAGGAAGCATGGGGAGCAAGCACGGAGATATAAATGTTATTATGCCTTCTAAAAATAGAATTACATACTGCAAAGGTCATCCTCCTTAACACAATTGTTTGTAGATATTTATTTTATATTATATACCCCCATGGAGTATCTGTAAACAACGTCATAAATAATTTACATTTAAACATAAAAACAGGGTAGTTCTAAAGTTCAATATGTTGAACATTTAAAACCGCCCTATTTTATAACTATACTATTTTAATATAAATTATAACCGTACCCAAATTTACATTTACATTATTGTTGCAACAGATGTACTCCAAAACCACCTACTTCATTGTCCAGATAGATAGCCTTCAATTTGTTGTTAGCATCATATCTAGCTGTAGATTCATCAAACTTATAGCCCTTGCCTGTCAAATAATTAACTGCGCGGTCTACATAATTTGTTTTAATTGCTATATGTCCGTGCGAACCCTTATACGGAGTTTTCATTACTTCAATCATATTATCTAAAAATATTGAGCTGTTACCCTCATTCGGAGTAAAATCAAACAAATTCGAAAACTCTCCTGCAACCTGACCCGCTTGTGCTCCATCAACACAGTTTATTCCCACGTGTGCAATCTTGAAGCCCAACATATTTTGCATAGCTTCTTTTGCCAGAGCTATAATCTTGTCAAAGCTTCCAGCCTTGATCAAGCTTTCAGGAACCATCCAGCTTCCTCCACAGGCCAGTACTTTGGGGAACGAAAGATAATCGTTAAGATTACTTGCATCAATTCCGCCGGTTGGCATGAACTTTATGTTGCCGTAAGGCCCAGCCAGGGACTTTATCATTTTTATGCCACCAGCCGCTTCAGCCGGGAAAAACTTAACAACATCCAGCCCGAATTCTATTGCCATTTCAATATCGCTAGGATTAGAGCAGCCCGGTGTTATGGGTATTCCATTCTTTACACAATGCTCTACAACTTTTGGATTGAAACCCGGGCTTACAATAAATTTAGCACCGGCAGCAGCTGCTCTGTCCGCCTGCTCTATTGTCAGAACGGTACCTGCCCCCAATATCATGTCAGGCATTTCTACAGAGATTCTTTTAATTGCCTCTTCTGCCTGAGCAGTTCTGAAAGTAATCTCTGCC
>CAYQCA010000356.1:0-2640 GCA_964415835.1 uncultured Clostridium sp.
CCTGCAAACACCTCCACCTGGATTTACGACGAGAAGATGATGGGTGCACTCTATCTGGAGTTTGGATTGTATCTGGAAATGACCTTTAAGGCGCAGGCATTTGATAATTTGTTCAAATACCAACCGACCATTCTGGATAAAAAATGGCCGCTGCTTAAAGCAGGCACAAGGAATAATGTATACGACTTTGCTTATGAAATAGCAAAGGATGAAGTCCTGCCAATCAAAGATGTGGATAGTAATAGTTCCAATGGAATCACCATGAGCTTGCCGGAAAGCTATCGTCAAATGGCATATATCGACCTTTGTGAGGGCGATATGGAGCAGGCAATTTATGACTATAGCAAATTTAATTACACCCTTTCCAACCGCAACTTTGCATTTAATAAGGATACCGGCGAAATAACCGTAACAGTTCCCTCGGGAGTTCAATACATGGAATGTGATTTGACTCTCACCTGGAAAACGGATAAGCTTGCCTTCAGCCTTTACGATTTAAAGGTTACTATTCCTCTTGTGTGGACAAATCTATCGACTGAGGAATTGAATGAAAGATTTACAGCCAGCGTTCGCGTAGGAAATGCACAGGACGGCTACACAACTGTGTGGAGCAAGCGAGTAGTGAAAAATTCGTCATTTGATTTACCTACAGCGGATGAAATCAAAACTATTTTAGGCGTAGACAGCTTTGAAACCTCTGAAAAAGGTAATCTCAAATACAGTGCTATAAACGGATATGGAGAGCAGCAAACAGAAGGCTTAACCATTTTACGTGATAAAAGCTATTACTTTGAGGTAACACCAAGAACATATACCTTAACTGTGAAAGATGTAGAAAACTCCGATGGTACCAAGGAAGACAAACAATTTTCAACTAAATTCGGTGAAGCTTTTGACCTTAGAGCACTTACAGAAAGCGGAACCGACAATGATGAGCAGAGAAACTACACTGCCTTCCTGAAGGTTATTGCAAAGGACAACACCAATAAAGAAATCCTAAGGGATATTAATGAGCCTATTGGCAAGGCATTTGCTATGGAAATTTTAAGTGGAGCAACCTATACCGCAAGCTATGCGGACAATTCCGCCACAGCTTCATTCCAATTCGAGGGTATTGACCTTGCACCTTTCGAAGTAATAATGAAAAAAGGTGATGTTGCATCAAGTGAATTCTTTGTAGAGGAACTAAGAGCAAAGAATGCCATCGTAAAGAGTATCTCCCCTGTCTTTGCTCCAATAACTGGTGCAACCTCATATACAGTAGTATGCCAGGTGCAGGAAGCTCCTATAGTTTATCGCACCATCAGCTTCAACACCAATGGCGGCAGCGAGATTAATCAGGGCTCATACGCTGTAGGTTCTGTGATTACAAAACCAACCGACCCAACAAAAATAGGATACAACTTTAACGGCTGGTACAGTGATGAAGCTTTGACACAACTATTTACCTTTACCACAATGCCGGATGAAAACATTACTCTATATGCAAAATGGAGCGGCAAAGAATATACCGTAACCTTTAATGCAAACGAGGGCACGTTGCCAGAAGACATTGAAAAAACCAAGACAGTTACCTTTGGTCAGAACTATGGTCAGCTGCCTATACCCACTCGGACAGGTTTTGGTTTCAAAGGTTGGTTTACCGAAGCTACAGCAGGACAGAAAGTAGTAGCGGATACAGTTGTGGCTCGCACTGGAGATCATTACCTGTATGCGCAGTGGACCAATAAGAAAATGATTGATGAAAGCATTATTAAGATTGATCCAAACCAGATATATGACTACGATGGTAAAAATCATCCGGTCGTATTCAACACAAGCGGAAGTGCAATTGAAACAACCAGCGGAAGTGCAATTGAAGCAAGCAGCTTCAGCGTAAAATACAAACGGCAAAATCAGGACAGCAGTTGGGGTGACTACACAGTAAACGCGGGCGTTTATGATGTAAAATTTACACGACCAGAAGATGACACCTATGATTATTTTGAAAAGACCTTCTCAAATGTAATGATCATAAACAAGATTGGCCGCACTATAAAAGCTGACACCCACCCTACAGGAATCTCCTACAAGGCGAATATCCTGGTAAATGAATTGCCTGAAGGTGCTTACCCCGGTGACGGTACTGTGGTATATGCAGTTTCCACCACAGAGGATGTTCCCGAATCCGGTTGGCAGGCTTCACGTGCGATTATGAATCTGGACAAAGGTAATTACTACATTTTTGCCAGGGTTTCAGATGGTGAAAACTA
Source organism: uncultured Clostridium sp. (assembly GCA_964415835.1). GTDB lineage: Bacteria > Bacillota > Clostridia > Acetivibrionales > DSM-1351 > Ruminiclostridium. Next base: position 2,253 of record CAYQCA010000356.1, read on the forward strand.
TTTTGCATCAAGTAATGTTGTACAATCCACAAATACCGTTGCTGTAGAAGGTATCAATGTAAGCGACTCTATGGGCTACATCTATAATATGAATATAAAAACCAGCGATATAGACAAAGCTGGAACAGATTCTATAATCAGCGGCCGTTTCCATTACCTCGATGGTACAAGCTCTGCACTGACACATTTTGATAATGATGGAAATGACTTCGAGAAGGGCGATTCAGACACATATGCAGTATTAAGCGGGCTACGTGCTCCATGGATGATAAAGGAATTGGAGATTGACTATGTCAAAAAAGGCACCAGCGCCGGCTGGCACTGTGAATATGTGCAGCCAAGTGTTGTTACTGCAAGGATGATAAGCATTATTCCAATCTTAAAAGTA
>CAYQCA010000357.1:0-2630 GCA_964415835.1 uncultured Clostridium sp.
TCAATCTTTTTCAAAAGCTTCTGGAATTTCTCTTCATCATTTGCACCGGTTATTCCTATAAAGGATGCAATTTCAGCATACCTTCCCAATATTTCGGGATACTTGTACTGTGAAAATGTACCCATTTTGTTTGGAGCCTCAGCTATATTGAATTTCATTACTTCATTAATGAGTAGTGCATTTGCAACGCCATGTGGCAAGTGGTGGAATGCACCCAGTTTATGAGCCATTGAGTGACATACGCCAAGGAATGCATTGGCGAAGGCCATTCCCGCAATAGTTGATGCATTTGCCATTTTTTCTCTGGCAACCGGATCCTTGGCACCATTTTCATACGAAGACGGCAGGTATTCAAATATATTCTTTATAGCCTGCAATGCAAGGCCATTTGTATAGTCTGTTGCCAACATTGACGCATAAGCTTCAATTGCATGTGTCAGTGCATCTATTCCCGAGGCTGCTGTTAAACTTTTTGGCATATGCATCATTAGATCAGCATCAACAATTGCCATCTTCGGCATCAGCTCATAATCTGCAAGCGGATACTTTACTCCTGTCTGCTCATCTGTGATAACTGCAAATGGAGTTACCTCGGAACCGGTACCTGCAGAGGTCGGAATAGCAACAAAGTAAGCCTTCTCACCCATTTTAGGGAATTTATAAACTCTTTTTCTTATATCCATAAATCTCATGGCAAGATCCTGGAAATCAACCTCAGGATGCTCATACATTGTCCACATGATTTTACCTGCATCCATTGCAGAACCGCCACCAACAGCTATAATAACATCCGGTTTGAATTCCCTCATAGCCTCAGCACCGCGTTTTGCACACTCCAATGTTGGGTCGGGAGCTACATCGAAAAATGTGTAATGGTTTATATTCATACTATCCAGTAATTGTGTAACAGCTTTTGTATATCCACTGTTGTAAAGGAAAGAGTCGGTTACTATAAACGCTCTTTGTTTATTCATATCTTCTTTTAGTTCCCGGAGAGCAACGCCAAGGCTTCCTCTCTTAAAGTAAACTTTTTCGGGTGCTCTGAACCACAGCATATTTTCTCTCCTCTCGGCAACTGTTTTTACATTAAGCAGATGCTTTACTCCGACATTCTCTGCAACAGAGTTACCGCCCCAGGAACCGCAACCGAGAGTCAGTGACGGAGCCAGTTTAAAGTTATACAGGTCACCTATTCCACCATGGGAAGAAGGTGTATTTACAAGAATTCTGCAGGTTTTCATTGCCTGAGCAAACTTATCAATTTTCTCTTTACCGGTCACTGTGTCTACGTACAAAGATGAAGTATGACCAAAACCACCATCTGCTACAAGCCTTTCAGCCTTTGCTACAGCTTCGTCGAAGGACTTTGCCCTGTACATTGCCAATACCGGTGATAGTTTTTCATGGGCAAAAGCTTCTGATAACTCAACTGATTCTACTTCTCCAATCAGTACTTTTGTCTCTTCAGGAACTACGAATCCTGCCAGCTTTGCAATAGTATATGCACTCTGCCCTACTATTTTTGCATTTAAGGCACCATTTATAAGAATGATTTCCCTTACCTTCTGGGTTTCATCTTTGTTAAGCATGTATGCACCACGTGCAGCAAATTCTTTTTTAACGTCGCTGTAAACCTTATCTAAAACTATTACAGACTGTTCAGAAGCACAAATCATTCCGTTGTCGAAGGTTTTTGAAACAAGGATAGAACTGACTGCTGTTTTAACATCTGCTGTATCGTCGATTATTGCCGGAGTGTTACCAGCTCCTACTCCAATTGCTGGTTTACCTGATGAATATGCAGCTCTTACCATACCCGGTCCGCCTGTTGCCAGTATTATATCAGCTTCCTTCATAACTCTTTCGGATAGTTCAATTGATGGCTCATCAATCCAGCCAATAATCCCTTTTGGCGCCCCTGCTGCTACTGCTGCATCCAGCACAATTCGTGCTGCTTCAATAGTAGACTTTTTAGCCCTTGGGTGGGGAGAGAAAATTATACCGTTTCTTGTCTTTAAAGAAAGTAATGCTTTAAAAATAGCTGTGGATGTCGGATTTGTCGTAGGAACGACAGCTGCAATAACTCCAAGAGGTTCCGCAATTTTAGTTATTCCAAAAGCTTCATCTTTTTCTATAACACCGCAGGTTTGGGTATCCTTGTATGCATTATAGATATACTCAGATGCATAGTGATTTTTTATTACCTTGTCTTCTACTATACCCATGCCAGTTTCGGCCTGAGCCATCTTTGCAAGCGGGATTCTATTTTTATTGGCAGCAAGTGAAGCTGCTAAAAAAATCCGGTCTACCTGCTCCTGGGTGTAAGTCGAAAATACTCTCTGAGCCTGTCTTACTTCTGTAATTCTGTCCAATAAGGTATCTACGCTGTTTACTACTATACTCTTCTTCGTCATAATGTCCTCCTGTCTACGCGCTTTGCACGCGGTGAAATAGTATTATTTAAAAGTTCTTTTTCCATATTTTATCGTTAAATATTTAACAATATTGATTAAAATAAAAGCCAATTATTTTATTTGGCTACTATATTGTTAATTATTTAACAACTTCATTTTAAACCTTTGTTAAATATTTGTCAATACTTATTTTAAATTTTTTAAAATACATATGTT
>CAYQCA010000358.1:0-2628 GCA_964415835.1 uncultured Clostridium sp.
ACTCAGCAATCAAGGGCAGCTTATTGACTACAGTGTCTATTAGATAATAATCTTCGAGCTTATCTTGAAGTAATAGTTTAGCGCTGGTATTAATTTCCAGAGTTAAATCAAATAAGTCTCGGATAAGTGCTGTATGAGTGTCAAAGGATTCTTTGGCTGACATAGACTCCAGGTTCTTAAGGATTGCAGTATAGGATTCTTTTATGCTGCTCCAATGGCTGCTTGTATTCATACCCTTGCCATAGGATTTTTCAAGTTTGTCTATGTTTTCAATGTCACTAAGTATGTCATTGTCCTTTTGAGCCAGGTTATTCTTAATACTGGCATCTCCGTTCAGGAGTATAGAGGACATTCCTCTGTGCTCTTGAGTATGCTTAATTAATTTTCGAACCTGACTGTCATAATTAATGCCGTTGCTTTGGAGCTCGACACTTTTAGCCCTTTCATCCAGGGTAATGATGACAAAGGTCAGACTAATCACAAGGGGAATGAGGATAATTGCAAAAATTAATGTGAACTTCTTAAAAAAGCTCATCTTATTCATAAGGGCAATAACAGGCTTTAAAATCATAATTTGTAAACTCCATATCTCAAATTTAGTGGTAATACTAATTATATATACCCTTGTTTTCAGTTTTAAGACATTATATTACAAAACTAGAGAATTTTTTTAGCATGACGTGCTATTACTGTTTATATTAAACTAACGAACAAATGTTCTAAAGTATATTGTGCAACTACCATTTATAGTATATAATGGTATGGTAATGTATTATTAGTTTTTGATTAGGGAAAATAATCCTGAGGAAAAATAATGAGGGATAAAAAAGTTATACTTTATATAGCAATCAGTTTAGATGGATATATTGCAAGAGAGAACAGTGATATAAGTTGGTTATCTGTTGTTGAGAAAACTGGAGAAGACTATGGATATTCAGAGTTTATCGAGGGTATTGATACTGTGATAATGGGAAGGAAAACATACGAAAAAGTAATGTCATTTGGGATTGAATTTCCACATTCGGATAAAAAATGTTATGTGCTATCAAGAACAAAGACTGGAGCGGATGAAAATGTTGAGTATTATTCTGATACCCTTGAAAAATTAATTACAAATTTGAAGAACACTGAGGGTAAAGATATCTTTATTGATGGTGGCGCAGAAGTAGTAAATGAATTTCTAAAAAATAGTATGATAGATGAACTTGTAATATCAATAATTCCGATATTTTTAGGGAGTGGAATTAGACTTTTTAAGGATGGACGTCCCGAGCAAATATTAAAATTAATTGATACTAAAAGCTTTTCAACAGGGCTTGTTCAGTTAACATATGAAAGATTAAAGTAATTTACTTGATTAGTATAGGGGGAATAGTCAAAATGGTACATTTAGTTTATTGTGATGATAAAGAAAAGGTCCTTGAGAAAATTCTTGATGGAACTAAAACTATGGTAATCAGAGCTGCTGCAGGTAGAAAAATACCACACAGCAGAGTGTTTAAAGGTGAGACATTATACTTCATGAAAAAAGGTACAGGACAGATATCTGTAACTGCTACAGTTGTAAGTGTACATAATTATGTGAAGCTATCAGAAGAAGAAATTAATAGAATATTGGAAGACAATCAAGATAAACTTAATTTGTCAGAAAAACAAAAAACAAGATGGCACAAAAAATGTATCTGTTTAATTGAATTTGATAATGTGAAAAAAATTGATCCATTGAGATTTGATCATCAAAGCAATATGGATGATTGGCTTATAATTGAAAAAATAGAGGATGTAGTTGTTGGAACCAGCATACCCTACAGTTATGAAAACTCCAAGTTTTAAGCTTTTCAGGATTTTTTATATAATGATAAGTCGAATAGTAATGTGATTTGGGGAATCTTTATGCAGCAGATTCAATCTCATTGACGTATATTTACAGGATTGATATACTAATTTAGTCCTATGTTAAAGTGGTTGTTACGAGGACATAAATGTCCCCACCCCTATAAGTGAGGAACAACATCGGTAATTATAAAATCAATGAGAAAACTATATTAAATATTACCTGGAGGTTTTAAATTTATGAGTCATAAACTAACAGAAGAAAACATGAAGGAACTACGAGAAGAATTAGATTATCGAATGACGGTTTTAAGAGCTAAAATAGCAAAAGATAAATTAGAAGCTGCTGCACATGGAGACAGGTCAGAAAATGCCGAATATAAAGAAGCTTGTGAAAGATATCATGCAAATGATGATAGGATTCAACATATACTAAATATTATTTCAACAGCTACGATAATAGATACCAATAATATTGACAAATCAGTATTAGGAATTAATAGTAAAGCTAGAATTAAATTTATAGACGATGAAGATGAAGTTGTTATAACATTAGTAACTACAATGGATATAGACCCTGCGAATATGCGCATAAGTATCGAATCTGATTTGGGTAAAGCATTATCAGGTAATAAAGTTGGAGACATTGTTGAAGTAAATGCGCCAAGCGGAAAATATAAAGTAGAAATATTAGAAATGCTTTGATTGCTTAGATAATTAAAAGAGATGCAACCTCCATTGTCAGAGATAGAAAACTCTAAGTGGAGGTTTTTAATATTATTAATATATTTTCCA
>CAYQCA010000359.1:0-2572 GCA_964415835.1 uncultured Clostridium sp.
AATTTTTCGGTTGTAGAAAAATTTTCTTTCATCAGCGGCGTTTCAACGAGGCGGGAGATATACTCACCGCCTGAAATCACAGGCTAACCCGCCTCCTGTAGAGGCGGGGGACATCTCAAGGCCTCGTTAAAATGTGTTCAGTCGCAGAAATACTCACTACATAAACTTAGGCACTATAAGTGCCCTAGTAATATACCAAACATGAATAAATTTCAGCTAACTGCCATATGGCTATTCGTCAACATACGAAACACTTGTATGTTGCTCATCATAACTGTTGTCAGGTCAGAAACAACAAAGAGTGGGATTACCCACTCTTGGAAGTCAAGTCTATTAAACCTCTATCCTTGTGTATTATACCATTATTATTACAATTTATCAACAATTTATTACCGTTTTTTATGAAATTGCTAAATTTTTTAGAATTATCACAGCTTATTGCTTTCAATTAGACCATTATGACAATATTTTCATACATTTAAATAACAGTTTTGTTTACTTTGGCTCTCGTGGTAATATTATTTCCCTTCATCACTGCCCTAATAAATTAATCTCTCTTATTAGTTCCTCAACAGCATTTTCCTGTGGGATTTTCCTTATGATTTTGCCTTTTTTAAACAACAGTACCTCATTTACACCACCTGCTATACCAATATCAGCATCCTTAGCTTCTCCCGGCCCATTTACTGCACAGCCCATAATTGCAACTTTAATGTTTTGATCCAGCTTATCTAATAATGGTTCAATTTTATTAGCTATACCGATCAAATCTATTTTTGTTCTGCCGCAAGTAGGACAGGATACTATCTCAATACCGTCTTTCAGGAGACCCAGCGACCTTAGTATTTGCTTCCCGACCCTGACCTCTTCAACCGGATCACCTGTTAACGAGACCCTCAAAGTGTCACCGATACCTTCAGCCAAAAGGCAGCCAATACCCACAGAAGACTTAATTGTCCCTTTATACGGAGTTCCGGCCTCTGTTACACCTACATGCAACGGATATGAGCATTTCTGGGAGAGCAGTCTGTATGCGGCAATAGTCATTGGAACGCTGGAGGCTTTTATTGAAATTGCGATATCGTAAAAATCCTCATTCTCAAGCATCCCGGCATGTGCCAGGGCGCTTTCCACCATACCTTCAGGTGTAACTCCACCGTATTTCTCTAATATACTTTTTTCTACAGATCCGGAATTTACACCGATTCTGACAGGTATCTGCCGCTCTTTCGCCATATCAGCTACAGCTTTTACTCTGTCCCTTCCACCTATATTTCCGGGATTTAATCTTATTTTGTCAACACCGTTCTTCATACATTCCAGTGCAAGGCGGTAGTCAAAATGGATGTCAGCGACAAGTGGAATTTTGATACTGGATTTTATTTTTTTGACTGCACCAGCCGCCTCATAATCTGGAACTGCGACACGGACAATATTGCAACCTTCCTCTTCAAGCCTGACTATCTGTTCAACCGTTGTATTTATATCTCTAGTATCTGTATTTGTCATGGATTGAACAGAAATAGCAGAATCTCCGCCAATAAATACATCCCCTACTCTTATTTTCCTGGTTTGTTTTCTCGCAATATACTCCATTAAGTCAGCTCCCATTCCAACATCATACGATTTCATCAATAAAAACAGATTTATAACCATTATTCAGCAAATAAGAAAATGTAATTTTAAGCTTATTTTCAAAGTCAGGCTGATACCACGGATAATCTTCGTAATAGTATTGTTCATGTATCATCACTTCAATATACTCTCTACCTATAAGCTGTGATAAGTGATTTTCAATATCCTCAGCCTTAAAAGTGTTTATAACCATATTTATATTAAAAAAGTACATTTTACTACTGGCATCAAAATAAAATGGCTTTTCATACAGGACTTTATAATCCTCATAATTTAAAGCATAGCAGTTTCTTTGTTTTTCATTTGTACCAAATATTCCTACCAACCCGCGGATTCCAGCATCGTACAATGCCAAAACGCCCTCTTTCGTTGTATCGCAGCAATGTATGGTAGTGTGCAAATTTAATGTCTGTTCACCTGCAAAGCGAATTATTTCGTCGTGAACAAGCTTGCAGTCATTATACACCTCATCATATCCAGAATTTTTATATGGAGGCATGGGTAGTTCACTTCGTGAATGAAATGAAAGCTGAAGCCAATATGAGTTCTCAATCCATTCGTTTTTATACTTATCAGTCATGATGGACAAGTTGAAATCATCTGTTTGATAAAACAAATTGAGTTGAACTTTTAGACCGTATTTTTCATGTAAACGCTTATACATTGACAAATACGGATTTTCAAATATCGAGTTATAGCCACTGTATGTAATATCTTTTAAAAAAATTATATTATCGTCAACTGAAAATCTGAAATTCATTATAGTCCCTCCTCAGTGATAGTTTAGCATACTTTCTCATAAAAGTAGAGCATATTTTATGCGATTATGTAATATGCTCCTTTCTGCGGCACTATTATCTCCCACTGCTTTATACCACTGGTTATAATACAATCGCACAAAAGAATATAAAACCTTTTGTGCGATTGTATCTATAAG
>CAYQCA010000360.1:0-2564 GCA_964415835.1 uncultured Clostridium sp.
TTATTTTTATTTTTTGGAGGAGTGTCTAATGCACATAATAGGTAAGTGGTTTAGAAGTTTAAAGATAGTTACAAAAATTATAATTCTTTCGCTGGTTTCATTTATTTGTATTATTTACATAGGTTTTGTCGGTATGAGATCTGTCAGAGATTCTCATAATCTTATGGATGGGATTATTAAAAACGATATTTCTCAATTAACTACATTACAGGACATAAAAGAGGGTTTTTTAGGAATACAGACTAAGGTTATATCTTTTATAGGAAGCGATGAAGAGAAAAAGGCAGTCTTGCAGGAAGAAATAAATCAATTGGACGATACTATACAAGTGAATTTGAATAAATACAAAAGTTCGCCCGGTTCCATGGTAAATGACACACAAGCATTTGAAGAAGCATACAATAATTTCAGTAAAACCAAGGATGAATTTATATCGCTAAATAATGAACCTATGAACAATGAATCTATTAATAAAAGTAATAATGAAACCCAGCCGGATTCAACAGATCCCGGGAGTAAAATGAGAGACTCTATGAAGAATTTGCAGGATTCTGGTACTGCAGTAATAACCGAACTAAATACAATAATAAAATATCATCAGGATAACATGGATGATATCTATAACAACAGCAGTCGAATAAACAGGGACATTGCAGCCAGACTTGTTATACCTATACTGATATCTCTGGTTCTGAGTGTTTTGTTGTCGCTGGTAATAATCAGATCTATAGTAATACCTGTAAAAAAAGTTACCAGGAGATTAACTGAAATATCCGAAAGCAATGGTGATCTTACACAGAGGATAGGGTATGACAGTAATGATGAAATAGGCCAATTGAGTAAAAAATTCGATAGTTTTATAGGCAAGCTGCAAGCTATTATTAAGGAAATAGCAATTTCAGCTGAATCTATATCTGCTTCCAGCCAACAGGTATCCGGTGCTACAAGTGATACAAACGTGGCATTGGAGCAAATTTCACAGGCTGTTAACGGAATCGCCGGTGGTACCACCGAAAACGCAAGTTTTGTTAAGGAAATTACCGATAATATATCAGAAGCTGCAAAGTTTTCCGAATCAACAGCTTTAATTAGTAGAAAAACCAGTGAATATAGCTTAAAGGTTAGGGAATTAGCTGAGGATGGGAACATAAGGGTAAATGAAATTGTAGCTTCAATTCAAAAAATAGCAGGGTCATCTCAGGAAGTAAACACTCTAATTAAAGAACTTGGGATATCTATGGAAAAGATCGGTGAAATTGTAAATTTGATTACAAATGTTGCCGACCAAACAAACCTACTTGCTCTTAATGCGGCCATTGAGGCTGCCAGAGCCGGCGAAGCAGGAAAAGGTTTTAACGTAGTTGCGGTGGAAATACGAAAACTTGCTGAGGAAAGTAATAACGCTGCCAAAAAGATTATAATGCTGGCAGACGACAATAAAAATAAAGCATCAGAAGCAATAAAGTCAGTTTTAAAAGTTGAAGAAGCAGTTTCAGAGGGAGTTCAAAAGGGTGTATCTGCTGTAAACAGCATAGATAGAATTATTGATAATATTAAGGAAGTATCAAACCAAATTAAGGAAATTGATAATGCTACAAAATACCAGGCAGATACAATGGAAGGGATGACCAAATCTATGCGGAACATTGAAGAAATAACACAGGATGTTGCAGCAACTATTGAACAGATAAGCGCAAGCATTGAAGAGCAGACAAGTACAATGGAAGAGGTAGAAACTGCATCCTCAAATCTGGCAGATATGGCAAGAAAACTTGATGATCTTACATCAGGATTTAAAATTTAGTAATGTTGGACCATAAAAAGAGACTCTTAGGGACTTAAAGGGTCTTTTTTTATTAAATTTTTTTGATACAAATTTTAATTCAGGGCAAAATAAAAAAGGGTAATTTTAATCAAAAAAATAAATTCGCGGTTAATCAGGCGAAAGTACAAGGAGGGGTTGTTATTCATATAATTGGCAGATTCCTTGAACCAGGCCAGGTAGGCGGCGTTGTTGATTCATTGAAAAACAGTGATATTCAACGAAGAGATATGATTATCAGCAGCTATGATGAAGAGAAGTTTCAAAGCATGTTTGATGATGTAAATGATAATCATATTAACGCTACTTTTAAAACTGACCAGGATGATCCAGGACAGCTACAGTCCTTTGTTAATGGAGTTACAGCATTAAACGATGATAGTGGAATTGTAGTATTTGTAAAATGTGCTAAACATAAAGCGCAGGAAGTTAAGTCAATAATGGAGCAGTCAGGTGCAGTTGAAGTAAAAATAGATGATAATTAAAAATTACGGAACAGGAAAAGGAGAAAATTATGAGCAAACCAAAACCAGATGACAGAAGCAATAATGTCGATAGAATTCAGTTTAATATTAACCATACTATCCGGAATATGGAAGCGGCTGAAGAATTAATCGAGAAAACTGATGACAAGAAAATGAAGAGTGACCTTGAAGAAAAGAATGATAGAAGAAGAGATGCTCTTAATGGCATGAGATCAGAAATAAGAGATGAAGCATTAGATAACAAAAGGAAATAGATT
>CAYQCA010000361.1:0-2508 GCA_964415835.1 uncultured Clostridium sp.
CGATAGGAATACTTAACTTTATAATCCATAATAACTATAACCTCCTTGGTAAAATAGAGAGTTGCCTCATATTTATTAATGAGACAACTCTCCAATTTAACTCACTTTAAATATTTATTTTTTAAATGATTCAAATTTTGTCTTAGCTGCTTTAACTGCTTCGTTGAAGGCTGTTTCAACATCTTTTGCACCGGCAGCTTCGTATTCTTTAACATAATTTGACCATTCTTTATCAATATCAAGTTGTCCTGTTATAAATGAAGGAATGTATCTCAAAGTAATTTCGCCTAATTTAGTTCTTATATCATTAACATTTGCTGGGAGTTGAATAATTGTAAAGTATGCGGGCAATTCTCCGTAAGCTTTGTCCTTGTATGAATCTACAACACCATTTGCATAAGTTTTTGCTTCTGAATCAGGAACTGTGTCAACTACGATTGGATTCATAGATGTATCGTACCAGTCTTTTGATTCTTCAAGCTTTAACTGTTGCTGGCTTGCACCGAACAGATAAACAAACCATGCATATTGGCAGCGTCCGTCTTCCAGATTGTAGATTTTGCCTGTCTTTAACCATTCATCTTTATTATAAGTTACATTTCCTGAGGCATCTTTTGTATAATGAACACCTTCTATACCTTTAAAGAGGAGGTCTTGCCCTTTGTTGGAAGCCAGGAACTCAACAAGATCCAGAACTCTATCGGCATTTTTGGAGGATTCAGGAATAAACCAATTGAAGCCCATCCAGAAAGGAGCTGAGTATGTAACTCCCTGTCCTGCTGATCCTGTAAGGGTTTTTCCTAAGATAAGATCTTTGTATGATCCGCTTGGATTACCTTTCAACCACTTTTCATCAAGTGCCCAGGAGTATTGACCATAATTTGAGAACCCGAAGTTGATAGCTCCGATTTTACCTGCAACGAATTCGTCAATTGCTTGTGCAAAGTCATCCTTCGTACTGATACCCTTGTCAAGCCCACCGTTTTTGTAAAGGTCGGCAAGAGTTTTTACAACAGCTTTTGTTTCATCAGATACTGTCATGAGCTTCCAGTCGCCTTCAACATTATCTTTGCCGCCAACAGGCATAAAGCCGCTCCATGCGTTACCTGTAGGAGCCAAAACAGTTGTTCCGTTAGGAGCAAATAAAGTTTTATCGATTTCATTCAGGTTTGTAAGCTTGTTATTTCTTGGCCACCAACCGGAAATACCTTGCTTGCCAAGATTAGTAGCGAATGTGATAAATTCATCTACTGTTTCTGGAGCTTTTTCAAAGCCTGCTTTTTTTAGTAGGGATGCATTGTAGACAGATGCACCGGCCCATGCTTTGAAAGGATAGAGAGCATAGATTGAATAGGTTTTTTCTGCATCACCTGCATAAAAATCGTTGTACATTTTGAAGCTAGGTGAGTTGATCATTTTGTTCAAAATTGGGTATCTTTCAGGATTTTCAGAGATTATCTTACCTATATTGGCAACAACTTCATCAGTAATCCATTTCGAAGTTTTTTCCTGTTCTCCGTAGTTACAGAACAAATCTGGTGCTGTTCCGCCGATAAGTTCTGTCTGAAGACGTTCCGGATAACCTTCAGAACCGCTGTCCCACTCAATGTCTACGTTCACAGCTTCTTCAATCGCTTTTAGAATAGGATCGTTTGCCCATTCACTGGTATTATCAATACCTGTATCGGGCTGTGAGAAACGAATAGTGACTCTTTCACGCTGTTCATTTGTTGTTACGGCACTGCTTTCAGAAGCTACAGCTGTTGAATTTGATGAGGTTTCAGTGGCTGTATCCGTTTTACTGCATCCGATAAAACTAAATGTTACCATAACTAATGCTAACATGAGACATAGTGCTTTCATTGTACTTTTTTTCATGGTGACCCTCCTTAAAATTTTAATATTTTATATTACAGTACCTTATCGTTTGCTTAAATAAGGTATCTATATGCTGAATATTAGCCTTTTACCGCACCGATAAGCATACCTTGTGCAAAATACTTTTGCAGGAAAGGATAAACAACCATTATAGGAAGCATTGCCGTAACGATTGTTGCCATTCGTAATGCAAAGGCAGGAATATGGGGAATACCCAATTGGGCTTGAGCGTTGGCACTGAGTGTATTGGTAAATGTATGATCTACCAGCATACGCCTTAATACCCAGACATATGGCTGCAGAGTTGGTTTGTTTACAAACATCATGTACTGAAAATAATCATTCCATTGTGCTACAGCGATAAACAGAGAAACTGCAGCTATCATTGGAACGGAAATTGGAATAACCAGTTTAAAAAATATTGTCATCTGATTGGCTCCGTCGACGGTCGCTGCTTCTTCCAATTCAGCCGGAACAGAATACAGATAGTAGTTTCTCATTATTATGAAATAGGTAACATTTAAAACTGCAGGCAGTATCATAGGAAGGATTGTTTTTATCATCTGAAGATCCCTGTACAGAAAGTATGTAGGGATGAGCCCGCCACTGAAATAAAGAGTACAGACCACA